>WFPF01000099.1 GCA_015487695.1 Chitinophagales bacterium | reverse complement strand
GTTATTTGCAGAATTTACGTCAATTTCATCAAACTCATTTTCGAAATGTTTTTTAAAAAAGGAGTATATAAGAATAAATGTCAATTCATCAAAATTGAAAGCATCATCACCGAGGTTTTTATTTATATCTCCAACATGATCTTTTGAATACTTAAAACTCGCAAAACGACAATTTCTTTTGAATGGAGGTTTCAAATGTTTTAATTCATCTATAGTGTAGAAAAATTCATCAGAATAAAGAGAATTAATATTTACCAAGTTGTTAGAGTTTAAGAAAAAAGTGATAAAATTATCATACAAATCTTTGGGGTTGTCAGAACCTTTAAAATAACTATACATTGCAATTGTGGGCGAAAAACGTATTACAAACATGGATTTCCAACTAATTTCTAGTGAGGAAGTATTAAAGAATGAACTAAAATTTTGAATGCCCTGGAGTTTAATGAATGGAGAATTGTTATTTATATTAATTAGCTTTTTGTATTCCTCTCCTGTTAAGGCACAAGTTCTCGCTTTAATGCCATCATTAATAAAGTATTCTTGTTTAGGCTTCTCTAATCTTGGAATAGTTGTATAAGCTTCATCGAAATAAATTATGCTCCCGAGTTTCAACTTGTTCTTTTTAAATTCCTCAATAAAGGAATTGGCTAAATCTTTATTTTCTTCCCTAAGCTTTTTAAGTGTCTTTTGATTGTTTTCTTTTTTGGTGTTTTTTGGTCTTCCATTAGTCAACAGTAAAGGAAATCCGTAGCTTCTAATTCTTGGAAAAGGTATAAAAGTATCTTTTTGTGTGTCATAATATAAGTTACAATCTTTTATACTTTTCACATTTTCTTCTTGCTCTAAAGTTACAGTATCATAAACTTCCCGGCCCATATAGTAATAGACTTCTTCAAGCAATTCCAATAAATTCTCATTTTCTATAATCAGTTTGTCAGGCAACAGTTCATTTTTAATTTCGCCAAAAGTGTGCTTTTCGAGAGTATCAAACCGCTTCAAGTATCTATGTAGTGCTACAATGCCCGTATTGACGAAAATATTGGAAGTCTTCTTGAATTCAATTTTATTCATATTTCCCTAAATCCTTTTAGAATTATTTCAAATCTACTACCCCACACCGCAACCTATTTGCGTTCTTCTTTATACCTTAAATATAACCGTAAATAATTAATTATGTTCACTAACGATAGAAAAAAAAGATGATCATTGATAAACAGAAGGACTTAGCAGTCAGCTTCCTATGAAGCATGACCTCTTTCTGCAATCCTGTTCAGCCCAAAAGAAATGCTTCTCTCATAAATAATACGTGGACAATACAAACTTCGAAAAAAATACTTTAAGAATCTATTTACCACGGATTGCTCAGTGCCGTGTCGTGGATGAATACGGTATCGGTAAGGGCTTTCATAAAATTGACCAGGTCCGCCTTGTCTTGCTCGCTGAGGTGCAGGCCGCTTTCTTTGCCGGGCTTGGTCATGATGGGGTCGAGGGTGGGAGACGGCAGCACGCCCGAATTGTAAAACTCAACGGCCTCTTCGAGGGTCGCAAAGCGCCCGTCATGCATATAAGGTCCGCGCAGGGCGACATTGCGAAGGGTCGGGGTCTTGAATTTGCCCAGGTCGTTTTTATTTCCCGTGACCGCATAAAGCCCTTCTCCGAAACCGCTGAATACCGAATCGAGGCCGTTGTTGTGAAATTGGGCATCGGTGAAAAGTCCGATGCTGTGGCAGTGAAAGCAATCGCCCCTTTCGGAGTTGAATATCTCGTATCCCCTCAGTACCGATTCATCCAGAAAGCCTTTGCCCTGCAGGAAAGCGTCCATGTCAGAATTGAAGCTGTTGACCGTGCGGAGAAACTGAGCGAGCGCCTTTGCCAGTACCGGATAGTTGATCTCATCCACTCCAAAGATTTTTTTAAAGGCCTTGCGATAATAGTCATTGGCATTGATGCGGTCGAGGTCTACCTGAAAAAAGTCTTCCACTTCGAAACGCATGGCATCTTCCAGGGTTCCCTGCTTGGCTCCGTTCCAGAGGAAGGCCTGATTCCAGCCCAGATTCACATGCGGCAGCACGGGCGGACTTTTTATGCCAGGCAGCGTAAATCCGAACTCCTGAAGGTGGCAGGAAGCACATGCCTTGCCTTCAAGCGGCCCACCGCTCGAAAGGTCGGGGTCATAATACAGTTTCCGGCCCAGGGCAGCCCCCTCCACGGTCGTCAGATTATCCGCGGGTTCAATCAAAAGCGGGACATACTCCGGTGTCTTGATTTCGAGCCTTGTCAGCTCGACCTGATCGTCCGGTGGTGCCACGTGCCAATGGCAGGAGGCTGCAAATAGCAATAGGATAGATAAGGCCGGTATTGATGCTCTTCGTTTCATCCGTTCACTGGCTTGTGATTGTAAATACATCCGCTCCGTTTTCACTGAGTTTGCCCATCAGCGAATCAATTCCCATGGTATAATTGCCCTGTATGTTGAAATCATAGGTATGCGGGTTGCGAAACCATTCGTTGATATTCATGCTCAGCCCGACCGGGTTCTGATTGCCCTTGAAATCCATGTTGTGGTCAAGGCGGATATGCACAAGCCACCGGTTCATTCCGAGGTGCATGGCAAAGCCTTTTTCCTTTTGTTGATTATCAATAAAATGCCCTTCGAGTTTCATGAAATGATAACCGCCTCCCATGTTCTCCGGCCATGACATGTTGATGTTTTCGCTGGTGGCCGGCAGGGTGTAACTGAGATTTCTTTCTGCCGGAATGCCCAATACAAACTCGAGTGCGCTGTAGTTTCCTTCCGTCACTTCCAAATCGAAGTGCAGGGATTCCGCTTTTCTCGGATTGCAGTAGTGTGTCAGTTCCACCCGTTCGGAACTGCCATCAGGCCTGATGAAAGTAAAGTCGGAAAGATAATATTCGAGCCGGGTGACACTGTAGGGGTTTCCCGCTTCATTTTGATAGGCGATGCTGTCCATCCGCAGGGGCTGAGCATCCACTTCGTGGCTGATGTTTATCTGTATGCCGGCCTTAAGCTCTGGCACCCGATGGCAGGAGCCGGAGAGAACAAGGGCTAAAAGGGGGATGAGCACGAGAACCCGGTAGATGCGCAATGATATCGCTTTCATTACAGTCGGTTTGAACCTGCGTAATTTAATTCATCCCCGGAAACTTGATAATGACCTATGTTACCCCGGAAAGGATATTTCAATCTTTTCGTGACAATCCCGGGCTTCTGATCGGAAGATCGCGGTAGATGAGAAAAAGAAGCCATAGCAGCGGAATGGCCATGAAGAGGGAGGAATAGAAGAGGGCAGCCGGAACTGATATGTAAGCGGCAATGGCAGGGAAGGAAACGGGCAGAACCAGTGCCCCTTCCATGAGGGCGAATCCGAGGATAAATAGCAGAAAGAGGACCTTTTTTCTTTTGCTGTAGGGCGGGATGATGCCAAGGGCTGCCGCATGCACAAGGAGAAAGGGTGTGACCACACCCAAAAAGACGAGATGCAGAAAAGCAATGACCACCTGATGATTTTCAGAAAGTGACTGCCAGCGGCCACCGAAGAGCATGGCCAGCTGCAAGAGGGATTTGAAGAAGAGCAGGAAGAGCACCAGCCCGATGACACGATAAATAAAAGAGGATTTATAGGCTGCCGTCAGATCCTTCCGGATGGCAAGGAGAAGCAGACCGAGACCACTGATCTGGAGCAATGCACCGGCCCAGGCCGTGAAGAAAACCCATGCGGGAGGACCGGTCCAGATGGCCGACTGGGCGTAGCTCAAAAGAACCCCGGCCATAAAAAGATAAAGGGCCCGCTGGATTGCGATGGGCTGTTGAAGTACGCGCTGCCTTGCGAGGAAGAGGAGGATAAGCGCCAGAATCTGCGTGACGAACCAGCCGTTGCTCTGAAAATGGAGATAAAAATAGATGGAGAGGCGATACCAGATGCTTGATTCCTGTCCGCTGGCCATGACGTAGGCCACCAGAAAGGGCCCGAGCGTGGAGAAGACGAGGAAAAAGAGTGCCCACCGGAGAAACTGCAGTGGCAACGCAGGAATGGAGCTTTTCAGGGCATTCGTATCGTGCCAGATGCGGTAGGCGAAAAGGTAGCTTGCAAAAATATGAAGCGTGGAAAAGAGGATAGAGGCCCAGAAATATCCGTGAAACGGAAAACTGAGCAGTATGCCGGCTACAAAGAGCTGCGAGGCGATAAACAAATTGCGGTGCCAGCGGCTGTGCTCCTGCATGGGAAAGGACCAGAGCGTCATGGCAGCCAGGGCATTGTAAACCCAGCCGAGCATCACCACGTGGGAATGCGTGTGCAACCAGAACTTATATACGAAACCTCCTATTTCTCCCTGATAATGATAATAACGCAAAAAAAGAGCGATGACTATGGCTGCCGCAAACCAGATAAGGGAAGCCAGCAAATACCATCGGGCCGTCTGGCGATGTCCTTCGCTTATGTGGGGCAGGCTATGGCGCATCAAAACGGCTTAGTTTATACATAAATATAGAGGCGATAGAGCGGGCGCGCTGTCGGGCCTCTTCGGCCCGGCTCCCCTTGAAATTTGTATCAAGGGTACTTTCAAAGAGTTGGAGCCATCTGTCGAAGTGTTCTTTCTTCAATTCCAGCCCCAGATGTTTCTCGAAGGGATTTCCCGCGTACCCGGGGGTGCCAAAGAGCAGGGAAGCCCAAAAGCGGTACATGCGTGGAAGGTGCTCGTCCCAGTTCTTTATGCGCGCGGCAAAGACAGGGCCCAGCAGTTCATCCTTTTTCACTTTCCCGTAAAAGTCATCGACCAGGAGCCGGATATCCGCATCGTTCTCAATTTCTTTCATCGGGGTCGCTGTTTGATTTTTTCTTTTCATCCCCCGTGAGGAGGTTGTCTATGAAAACATGTTCCTGTTTCAACTGCTCAAGCGCATCTCCCACGGTAATCTCCGAAAGAGACTGAAGAAGGGAGTCGCGAAAAGGGCCAATGTAGAAATGAATGGGGCAGGGGTGTTCACTTGAGCAGGTGTTGAGACCCAAGGCACATTTCTTAAGACTGTCGGGCCCGTCTACACTTTCAATAATTGCAATCAGCGGATGATCGAAGTCTTCGCTGTTAAGATAATATCCGCCACCCGGGCCTTTGCTCGATCGGATCAGCTTCCCGACTGCCAGTCTTCGCAAAATCTTGGCGAGGTAATATTTCGGAATTTCGAGGGCTTTTGCTACTTCCCCTACGCCCACCTTTCTGCGGGCATGGCTGTTTTCGGCTATGAACAACACGGAGCGCAGCGCATACTGGGAAGTTCTTGAGAGCATTTAATTCATTTTTATCCTCTTGCTAACGGGCCAATCAGTCATTTGAGTTCGCAAATCGTGCTGCGGGGATCCATTCTTTGCCCCCGTGACGGTAGTCATAAAATCCCCTTCCCGACTTGCGACCCAGGTGCCCGGCCTCGACCATGTTGACCAGCAGGGGACAGGGCCGGTATTTCGGATCGCCAAATCCCTCGTGCAGGACTTTTAAAATACTGAGGCAGACATCCAGTCCGATAAAGTCGGCCAACTGGAGGGGGCCCATGGGGTGGGCCATGCCCAGTTTCATCACCGTATCGATCTCGGGGACTCCGGCCACGCCTTCGAAAAGCGTAAATATGGCTTCGTTGATCATGGGCATCAGTATGCGGTTGGCCACAAATCCCGGATAATCGTTAACAGCCACAGGCACTTTGCCCAGTTTGCGGCTTAGCTCCATGATTTCGGAGCTTACTTTTTCGGATGTGGCATAGCCGCTGATGATCTCTACCAGTTTCATCACCGGAACGGGATTCATAAAGTGCATGCCGATGACCTGAGCCGGGCGCTCGGTGACGGCTGCAATGCGGGTGATGGAGATGGAAGAAGTGTTGGATGCCAGTATGGCCGAATCCTTACAGAGGCTGTCCAGTTTTTTGAAGATATCCAGCTTGAGCGATACATTTTCACTGGCTGCTTCTATCACCAGGTCGGCTTCGCGTACGGCCTCTTCCATATCGGTCGTAGTCCGGATACGGGCAAGGGTATCGGCTTTCTCCTCCTCCGTGATCAATTCTTTTTTGAGCTGGCGGTTAAGATTTTTTTCGATGGTGGCCAATGCTTTCTCCAGTGCTTCGGCCCGTATGTCGAGCAGTGTGGTCTGATATCCCTTCTGTGCGAAGACATGGGCAATGCCATTGCCCATCGTACCGGCACCTATGACGCATATTTCTTTCATCATTATAATTTTTCGCAAAGATAAGACGAGCAATTCAGAGAAGGACAAACAATATTTTTAAACATTCGGGCTCAAATGACAAAAGTCATTTATTAAAGGACTGAGAAGTCTTTTTTTTGCGGTTACAATATTTTTCACACTAAATAAACAATTGACTATGCGAACTTCAAAGTTATTAACCATCAGTGTTACAGTGGCATTGCTCTTCTTTACTTCCTGTGGCGGAAGCAGTGATCAGGGATCAAACGATACAGGAAACAGCAGCAGCGAAACAAATACACCAAAACAAGAAGCAGTTTCTGACATTGGCATCGGCCCAATCACACACGTGGAGATCGGAGATGAAATTGACGAGCAGTTGGCCATGCATGGGAAAGAAATATTTGAAAGCAAATGCACGGCTTGTCATCAATTTGACGAACGATATGTAGGGCCGGCTCTGGCAGGTGTCACCAAAAAACAAAAACCTGAGTGGATCATGAATATGATTCTGAATCCCGAGGAAATGACCAAAAAGGATCCTACTGCCAAAGGGCTATTGGGCGAATACATGACCCAAATGACATTGCAGGACGTGAGCGAAGAAGATGCAAGAGCCCTGCTTGAGTACTTCAGGAAGTACGATGCCGAGCATTGATCATTATAGCTGAGAATTCACTTAATTAATCAATAAATTAATAAACCATGAACAGGCTGAATTTAAATTTTCGAGTAAAGATGCTGGCCTCTGCGATTTTCCTATCCCTTTTCGCACTGGCCTGCAACAATGGTGGAAGCCAGAAAGGGCTTGCCAGCAACACAAGTTCGATTGCGGAAAAAGTATACGTGGCTCCGGGAGAATATGACGAGTACTACGCATTCTTGTCAGGTGGCTTTAGCGGACAATTGTCGGTCTACGGATTGCCTTCAGGCCGCTTGTTTAAGATCATTCCCGTTTTCAGCGTAGATGCTGAAAAGAGCTATGGTTTTAACGAAGAAACCAAACCGATGCTCCAAACTTCTCACGGCTGGTTGCCATGGGATGACTCTCACCACCCGGAACTTTCACAAACCGATGGACAACCGGATGGAAAGTGGATCTTTATCAATGGAAACAATACCCCGCGTATTGCCCGTATTGATCTGACGACCTTCGAAACGGTTGAGATTCTGGAGATCCCCAATAGTGGCGGTAACCACAGTTCACCGTTCACTACCGAAAATACCGAGTACATTGTTGCCGGTACCCGTTTCAGTGTGCCCATTCCACAGAAAGACTTCCCGATTGAGTCTTACAAGGAAAACTTCAAAGGCTCTCTGAGCTTTATCAGTGTTGATAAGGAAGATGGCGACATGGAACTGGCCTTCCAGATCCTTGTACCCGGTTATGACTACGACCTGGCCCACTGCGGCAAAGGCCCGTCACACGGCTGGGCTTTCTTCTCAAGCTACAACACGGAAGAAGCCAACACACTGCTGGAGTCCAACGCTTCACAAAAAGACAAGGACTTTATTGCAGCCGTCAACTGGAAAAAAGCCGAGGAATACATCAAAGAAGGCAAATTCCACACAATGCCGGCTTCTTACTATGACAACTCCTATGACGAGTCGACTCAAATGGCAAAATCAGAGCTGAGAAAAGAAGTAAAAGTGCTGATTCCGTCAGAATGCCCCGGTTTGATTTATTTCCTGCCTACACCTAAATCACCGCATGGTGTGGACGTGGACAATACGGGTGAATACATTGTCGGAAATGGTAAACTTTCTGCCGATATGGCCGTGCACTCATTCAAAAAAATGCTGAAAGCCATCGAAAACGAAGACTTTGTTGACAATATCGATGGTATTCCGGTATTGAATTACGAATCCATTCTGGCCGGTATAGTTACAGATATGGGCCTCGGACCACTGCACACCGAGTTTGACGGGAAAGGATATGCCTACACTTCCTGCTTCATTACTTCTGAGATTGTGAAATGGGAAGTAGCTACTCAAAAAGTAGTAGACCG
>WFPF01000098.1 GCA_015487695.1 Chitinophagales bacterium | reverse complement strand
GGCCAAAACACGCCAAATCAATATGATGATAATGAAGAAAAAATAAATAAATATTAATAGCTATTCCATCACTGTGTGGACAATTTTTAAAAAAGCGAGTATGATGAGAATATTTCTTGTGATGTCTGTATTTATTATAAGTTGTGGAACTAAAGTTCAGTCCGTTGACCCAATTCCAACTCATGATACTTTTAAAGTAGAATCAAAAGAAGTTGGAGAGGTACGGGTAATAAATGTTTGGAAACCTCCGATGTATAAAAACAGCGAAGAATCATTTCCTGTACTCTATATGCCTGACGGAGGTATTAAAGAGGATTTCCCGCATATGGCAAATACTTTAGCAAAACTCATAAAAGAAAAAAGAATTCAGCCAATCATACTGGTCGGAATTGAAAATACCGAAAGAGGACGGGATTTGACGGGATATTCGGAATCGGACTATGATGCCCGGTTTTGCCCGCAATCGGATGGGGCAAAATCTTTTAGATCATTTATTATGAAAGAATTAATTCCAATAATAAATAACAGGTATAAGACTTCAACTACGAAAGGAATTATTGGAGAATCGTTGGCAGGACTTTTTGTAATGGAAACATTAATGCAATATCCTGAGTCATTTGATTTTTACATTGCATTTGATCCGTCATTATGGTGGAATAACCACTATTTGCTGAGAAATGCAAATGAACTTTTTAAGAAATTTCCTGATAAAGAGATCAAACTTTGGTTTGCAGGATCGGATACGGAAGATATTTCGAAATACACAAAGGAGTTGAATAAATATTTAGAAAACAATGCTCCGGGCACGCTAAAATGGAAATATTCTAATGAAGAAAAGGAAAAGCATAATACAATCTTTCGGGCGACTAAAGAAAAGGCTTTGACATGGATGCTAAATCAATGAAAACAAGGAATAGCAACAGTGTATCCTGTATAAAACAGTGTCCGCACTTTAAGGAGAAAAAAGCAATATTTTATACTTTGTTATATCAACAACACATGTCCTGAAATTTCACGATTATTTCAAAATGCAGCTTCAATCAACGAGCCAAAGCGCTCTATTTCCATAGTTCCGGCTCAAAGGGTCAGGTATTATCGTTTTAACTTCTCCACTCCTCCCATTTTAAAGCTCCGGTCACGGCCTCCCTCAAAGTCAGCGGCCTTTACTGAGAAGTATGCGCTCTACACCGGCCTCGGGTCCGGCTCTTCTGTGCAGCACTTCCGCATTTTCACACAACTTGTTTATCAGACTTTTTTCGCCCCCCCGCACGATGAGCAGGGAGAGTCCTGAGCTGTAACTGACCTGCTTCCTCAGGACATCGGAGTGTTGCAGCAGGTGGAGCAGGTGGGCCCGTTCCGGTACGACCCATTCTGCTCTTTCTTCGTCTTCACGGAAGACTACTCTCAGGCGCTTTTCGGGCAGGGCTTCCTCCAGGATTTGAAGGGCATCAGCCGGGGGAAACTTCTTTTTCTCAATGCGGATAAGCACCTGGCCCGGCCGTTCGATGACAATGGGAGGGAGGGGGCGGTTGCCGGCCTTCGCAGAAATAAGAGTGCCCGGCTTATCGGGTTGCAGAAAGGAGCGCACCCGCAGCGGAATGCCTTTGGCCTCAAGGGGTTCTATGGTCTTGGGATGAATCACCTTGGCACCGAGGCGGCTGATTTCGAGGGCCTCGCGATAGCTGAGCTCATCGAGCAGTACGGCATCTGCGTAGAACTTCGGGTCGGCATTGAGGATGCCGGGGACATCTTTCCAGACGCTAAGCTCAGAAGCTCCGGCACATGCCGCAAAGAGGGCGGCCGAGTAGTCGGAACCTTCGCGTCCGAGGGTGCTCGTGTATCCTTCTTTATTGCCAGCAATAAAGCCCTGAACCAGCAGATCTTGGCCCTCCCGGAGGTTTGCGAGGGCGCTTTTAATTTTTTGGCAGCTATCCTCCATCAGCGGCCTGGCCGAGCGGTAGGGCCCTTCGCAGCGAATCAGCTCACGGGCATCCCGGAGCTCATGTTTTATCGCGCGGCTGTGCAGCACAGCCGAAAGCAGCCGGGTGGAAAGCAACTCGCCTGTGGACACGAACTGGTCATAGAGAAAGGCATAGGGCCGGTCGCTGGCCTGATGCAACCATGGCAGGCTTTCGTCTTTCAGTTTTTGAGCCGCATCAAGGTATTTCGGCAGCTCCTCAGAGCTTAGCAATTGACGGGCCATGGCCGCATGATCTTCAAAAAAACGATCTAAAGCGGCCAGTGCCTCACTCCGCTTCTCAAGGGCAATCTCGAGAATCTGCTCCAGCCGGTTGGTACTTTTGCCGGTGGCCGATGCGACAATGATCAGGGACTCTTTTTCCCGGGCTATTATTTCCGTGACCCTGCGGATACCGACTGCATCGGCAGTGGAGGCTCCGCCAAATTTGAATACTTTCATTCTTCTTTATTCAGCTTTTCGGCCAATGCTTTCAGTTGCTCCCATTCAAACTTCCCCGTAATCCATTCCGGGTCGAGCGAAGCTCCGTATTTCTCGTAAAAGCGAATGGCAGGCTCATTCCAGTCGAGCACATGCCAGCGCATCTGCCGGCAGCCCGTGCGCTCCGAAATTCGTATCAGTTCGTCAAAAAGCAGTTTCCCCAGGCCTTTTCTGCGTTCTTTGCGGGTGATCACCAGGTCGTCCAGATAGAGTATTTTCCCTTTCCACGAGGAATAAGCGTAGTAATAAAGGGCCATGCCGGCTACTTTGCCGTTGACACGTGCCACCAGTGCCCTGAAGAGGCCTTCCTCAAAATATTGCCTGAACCGGGGCAGATCCACAATGACGGCTTCGGGCGCCTTTTCGTATTCGGCCAGTTCTTTTATCAGGCCCAGCATGCCTTCGAGATCCTCCGGCCGGGCGTTTTCAATGCTGATTTTCTCCATGCTTTCTTTTCTTTTTTTTCAGATAGTAGCCGGCTCCGAGGTTGATGCGCAGAAAGGAGCCGAATTCCTGCTGATCGAGAGCCGTGGCACTTTGAATGCCAAAATTAAGGTCCAGCGGAATCCTCCGGGCAATCACTTTTTGTCCGCCCAGCAAAATGCCGGCAGCGGGCTGTCCCCGGTGGTTGATGCTGAGCATCGGTGACAGATAAAATACCCGCCCGATGCGGCCGGGATACCATCGTCCCTGAATTTCGAGCCGGGCATAGGCCGGAAGCTCTTCCCGTGTGCCGTTGTTCAATGTGAGGGTGGCACCGGCAAAATATTTAAAAGCAGCCTGTATACTGAACTGCCCCGTATCGATCGTTTTTTCCACAGCCAGAATAAAGCCGCTGGGCTGAAATCCGGGCATGACGGGATAGACTTTGAAGAGGTACGCCTCTCCTTCATGGGCCTGAGCCTGTACCGCGGAAGACGTAAAAAAAAAGCTGCAAATGAGCAGAAAATGAAAGAAATGAATGGACAGGCTCCGCATATTCACCGAATTTAGGAAATCACATTTTTAATGGTGCTGAAAATAAGGATATTTGCACTTTGAACGAAGCAGGAATGATGACACCAAAAGTAACGGTACTCGATGAATTCATTATCAAACGCCAGAAGGATTTCCCCTTTGCTTCAGGCGATTTGTCGCGTTTGCTCCATGATATCGGCCTGGCGGCCAAAATCATCAACCGCGAGGTGAACAAAGCCGGCCTGGTCGACATACTGGGCATGACGGGCGACAGCAATGTACACGGGGAGGAAGTGAAAAAACTGGACATCTATGCCAATGAGGAATTGCTCTCGGCCCTGCGCCACGGAGGCATGTGCTGCGGCATAGCATCCGAAGAAAATGAAGACTTTGTCGTGCTCAACGAGCCTTTTGCCCGCGATGCCAAATACATTGTGATCATGGATCCGCTGGACGGCTCATCCAATATTGACGTAAATGTGTCTATCGGCACGATATTCAGCATCTATCGCAGGGTTACCGAAGAGGGCCTGGTGGAAGAGCGGGATTTCCTTCAAAAAGGCCTGCATCAGGTGGCGGCCGGATATGTGATCTACGGTTCGAGTACCATGCTGGTGTATACCACGGGCTTTGGTGTCAATGGCTTCACCCTCGATCCGTCTATCGGAGAGTTTTGCCTCAGTCACCCCAATATCCGCATTCCCGAGATGGGCATGACCTATTCGGTGAACCAGGGATACTATTCCAAATTTGAGGCAGGCGTGCAGCGGTATATCCACTACTGCCAGGGTGAGGGGCAACGGGGCAAGAAGCCCTATTCGCTGCGCTACATCGGAAGTTTTGTAGCCGATTTTCACCGGAACCTCATCAACGGGGGTATCTTCATGTATCCGGCTACGACCGGCAGTCCAAAGGGCAAACTCCGGCTTCTCTACGAATGCAACCCCCTCGCCATGATTGCCGAGCAGGCCGGAGGCATGGCCACGGATGGGAAAACCCGCATCCTCGAATTGCAACCCGGGCGCCTCCACGAACGCACACCCGTTTTTGTCGGATCGGCCGGCATGGTCAGTAAAGTAATGAAAATGATAGCCGAAGAAAGAAAAGGGCCGCAATGAGCGCCAGACCGATTATCCGCTCCCCATTGTGGAGCCGCGTCTTGATTTTCCTTTTGCTGATCGGACTGGCCCTCTGGGCGTGGTATGCATGGACCTTCTACCGGACCGTGGCCGGTGGCCCCGATGCCCGGGCTTACGAAAGCTTTATCGCTTTCAGACAGCAATACTTCAGCCTGCTTTCCTTTTACCTCGTTTTTCTCATTTTTGCCGTGGCCTTTTGGGCCTATTCGCTCTTTGCCGATATGAACAATCTTTATTTCGACTTCGAATACAGGCCCGCGGAAGCAGCGATCTATGCGGCCACGCCTTTGCTGAATATCTACGGCCTCGGATGGATGCTTACCCGCCTGGTCCGGCTTTTTGATCATGAAAAGCTGCGTGTGAGCTATCGCCATGTCATACATCCGCTCAAAGTGAGCATTGCTTTTATCTATGCCGGCATCTTCGGACTCGTGGTTTCGGCCTACTTTGCCCTCAGCCTGCCCCTCGATCAGATCAGTCTCTTTAAAGCCGAGTATATCGGATTTACGGCCATCGAATTGCTGCTTTTTTTCTTTACGCTGCTCATGTTCATTCTGACGGTTTACCGCACAAGAGCCGTTGTCAGGCTGGGTATGGAGCATGAAGAATGGCGTTGAAGGGTTCACTACGGCCTTTGCCGGAGGAATAAAGCGCAACGGATAAAAAATACTTTGTCTTAATTTTATGGCATGAGCAAAACACTTCGACCCGGCTTTTGGGATTACCTGCTGGTCACGCTTCAGTTTCTGCTGCTGGCGGCCTATCTCTTCCTGCCCGAGTTGTATGGCGATTATCTGCGGCAGGGTTTGCAGATTATCGGAGGGCTTACGATGCTCTCCGGCTCGGTAGTGCTCCTCTGGGCACTCCTGCAGCTTCGGGAAAACCTGCGGGTATTCCCGACCCCCATCGTGGGCGGGCACCTTGTGACCAAAGGCATTTTCCGCTGGATTCGCCATCCCATCTATTCAGGAATCATTTTTATGGCCCTGGGCTATGCCATTTATAATTCGAGTTTCAATCACCTCCTGATGGCCCTGCTGATTTTTTTATTCTTTTACATCAAGGCTTCCTACGAAGAGGAGCGACTCGCACAGGTCTATCCCGAATATGCAGGTTACAAGCTGAGATCGGGCATGTTTTTGCCGGGCGGAGCCCGACAGGAGGAAAATCATTCGAAAACGGACAAAGAAAAAAACGAAGATGAAGACGGAGCCGGAGAGTGAGCTGAGGGATGTGACAAGGCACCGGGCCACGCGCCTGCTGATCATCCTGGGCGGGTTTTTTATTGCCAATGCCCTGATTGCGGAGTTTATCGGTATTAAGATCTTTTCGCTGGAAGAGACCCTGGGCTTTCATCCCGCCAATATACCCGTCTTCGGTTTCGATCTTTCTTTCAACCTGACGGCAGGGGTCCTGCTCTGGCCGGTGGTTTTTGTCATGACAGATATTATCAACGAGTATTACGGAAGCCGGGGTGTGCGCCTGCTTTCCTTTCTGGCAGCCGGTCTCATTGCCTATGCCTATCTCATGGTTTATCTCGGCATCCGCCTTTCTCCGGCTTCGTGGTGGATCGATTCCTATAGTGCACGCGGACTGGAGGATGCGCAACTGGCATTCCGGCTCATCTTCGGGCAGGGACTGGGCATCATCATCGGCTCGCTCATTGCCTTCCTCATCGGGCAGTTGGTCGATGTCTATATTTTTCATCGCATCAAAAAAATAACGGGCGAAAAAGCGCTCTGGCTCCGGGCCACGGGCTCCACTTTTGTCTCCCAGTTTATCGACAGCTATGTCGTTCTCGGCATTGCCTTTTTTTTGGTGCCGAGACTCTCGGGCAATGCAGGGCAGCCCTGGAGCATTCAGCAGGTGCTGGCCATCGGTACGATCAACTACATCTACAAATTTGTGATTGCCGGGGCACTTACGCCCGTCATCTATCTGGGGCATCATCTCATTGAATCGTATCTGGGACATGATCTGGCTGCCCGGCTCAAAAAACAGGCCCTGGCCGGGAACGGGGAGCGCTGATCAGTCGATGCGTGCCTCGTGTACACCGGGGTCGTAGTCTTTCTCAATCAGCTCGCGAATGGCTTCATATTGGATGCGCTTGCCCACAAAGTCGGCCGTGCTCACATCTATAATAAGGACCGGCAGCTCGCTGTGATGCCTGAAATACTCCAGATAGGTTTGCTGCAGTTTTTCGAGGTATTCTCCGCGGATATTCTGCTCATAGGGTCGCCCCCTGCGGGCAATATTGGCGAGCAATCGCGGAATCGAGGCGTAGAGGTAAACGATGAGGTCGGGGCGGGGGAGCTGGGGGTTGATGATGTTGAAAAGGCGCTGATACAGCTGATACTCATCGCTGGAAAGGGTGACATGCGCAAAAAGGAGAGACTTGGTAAACATGTAGTCGCTCACGATGGAAGGCTCGAATAGATTGGGGGCCAGAATTTGCGACTTCAGCTGCTGATAGCGCTCGGCCATAAAGAAGAGCTCCAGCGGAAAGGCATACTGCCCGGGCTGTTCGTAGAATTTCGGCAGGAAAGGATTGTCGGCAAATTGCTCGAGGATGAGGCGGGCCCCGTAGTCTTCGGCCAGGCGGGTGGCCAGGCTCGTTTTTCCCGAACCGATATTGCCTTCGATGGCCAGCAGCCGGTGCCTTAAGCTTCGTTCCATGGCTCGGCATTTTCGGGGTCGGGAGATCGTTTCAGCAGTTCGCTCATGCTCTGTTTCAATACCGGATGCACCAGGTCGGGGGCTATCTCGGCCAGGGGGCGCAGGGTGAAATTGCGCTTGTGCAATTCCGGATGCGGGATTTTCAGGGCCTCGGAGTGCCAGCGGAGGTCATCGTAAAAGAGGATGTCGATATCGAGATGACGGGGCCCCCATTTGCGCTCTTTGGGCGGTCCGGCAGCAGCTTCTATTTCCTGCGTGATGCGTAGCACTTCCTCGGGGAGGGCCGCTGTCTCGACAAGGAGCACCCGGTTGAGAAAATCGGGCTGCTCTACCGGTCCCCAGGGCTTCGAATGGTAATAGGACGAGACCGCCTTCACCGGGCCGAGCCGCTCTTCAATGCGCCTGAGGGCACTTTCCATCGTCTTCTGCCGTGCTCCCAGATTGCTGCCCAAAAGAAGGTAGATCCTGTGCCTTTCCATGCCTGCAAAGGTAGTATCTGAATCCGACTCCCCCGCGAAAATGTGCAGGGCTTTCTTCCTTTCGCCCCCCGTTTCATGTCCGGCTCTTTTGGCCCGGCCATGTATGGCGCTTCCTACTTTCTGCTATTGCAGCATTTCTTAACTTCATGGCAGAAATTCAGAAATGCAATGAAAAAGTTTCTTTCTTCAGTACTATCTTCCTTCTTCGGGGCCCTGCTGGCCGTCTTTGTGCTCTCCTTCTTTTTCTTCGTGATTCTCTTCGGGCTGTTCTCGGGCCTGGGAGAAAAAGAGAGCATACGCATTCACGATAAAGCGGTGTTGCGCATCGACATCAACGGCCCGCTGCCCGACCGCGGCAGCGATGAACCGCGTCTGGTTTTTTCGGGCGATGACTTCGACCTGCGCGAGCAGACCGGACTGCGGCATCTGCTCAAATCGATCGAGATGGCAGCGGATGACGAGCGCATCCGGGGTATCTACCTGAATCTGGGCATGGTGGCACCCGGAGCCGCCACACTCGAGGAGTTGCGTTCGCAACTCTCGGCATTCAAAGAATCCGGCAAATTCATAATCGCATATGGCGAAGTAGTGGGGGAGGCCAACTACTATCTCGGCAGTGTGGCCGATGTGCTGGCCCTGCATCCGGCCGGGCTATTTGAGTTCAACGGGCTTTCGTCCGAAAGGATATTCTTTAAAAGAGCCCTCGACCGTCTGGGCGTGAAAGTGCAGGTTTTTTATGTGGGCAAATATAAAAGCGCTACGGAGCCTTTTCGCTACGACCACATGAGCGATGCCAGCTGCGAGCAGACCAGAGCACTGCTGCGCTCGCGCAAAGACCATGAGCTTTCGGCCATTGCCGCATCAAGGGGCATGTCCGTGCAGTACCTCGACAGCCTGCAGCGGGAACTTGCGGTTTTCAGTCCCGGAGATGCCCTGCAGGCCGGCCTGGCCGATACCCTGATCTATGTGGATGAGCTGTATAAGATCATGAAACGCAAAGCCGGCATCGATCCCGATTCTTCGGACGAGCGCCTGCAGATCGTTCCGCTGATGAAATACTATGAAAAGCTGAAAGGCGATGGCAAATTCCTCGATTTGGGTCCCGATACCATGATTGCCGTGGTTTATGCCGAAGGCGAGATTGTTACGGGCAAAGGGGAAGACGGAAAAATAGCTTCGGACACCTATGTCGAAACCCTGAGAAAACTGCGGGAGAACGACAAGGTGGGGGCCGTGGTGCTGCGTGTCAATTCGCCCGGAGGCAGTGCCCTCGCCTCCGATGCCATCTGGCGCGAGATCGTTTTGCTGCGCAGGGAAAAGCCGGTAGTCGTGTCGATGGGCAACCTCGCGGCTTCGGGAGGCTACTATATCTCGGCCGGGGCCGACAAGATCTTTGCACAAAGCAATACCATTACCGGTTCCATCGGCATATTCGGTCTCTGGCTCAATATGGGCGATCTTCTGACGGAGAAACTGGGCATCACTTCGGATACGGTCAAAACCGCGCCCTATGCCGATGCCGGAAATGTCTTCCGCTCTATGAGTCCTCGCGAAGAAGAGGTGATACAGGGATATGTGAACAGCGGCTATCAGATGTTTCTGGAGAAAGTAGCACAGGGACGCGGCATGCCTGTTGAGGAGGTGCACAAAATTGCACAGGGCCGGGTGTGGAGCGGTTCCGATGCCCTGAGTATCGGTCTGGTTGACCAGATAGGAGGGCTCAATGACGCCATTGCAGAGGCCGCTGACCTGGCAGGTATTCGTGATTATTACACGGAGATTTACCCGCGTGAGAAGAAATTCTTTGATAAACTTTCGGACATGTTCGGTACGGAAGCAGGCGTGGAAAGCTGGCTCAACAGCGAAGAAATGAAACCTTTCCGTACGCTTATCGACCATGCAGGCATGCTGAGCCAATCGGGCGAACACCTCTTCTATCGCATGCCCTATGACCTAATCATCAGGTAAAATGAAGAACCGGATTCTCGATAGCATTGTCGGGCAACTCTCGGATCACTTCGGGCGCAGGGTCGAAATGCAGCGCTTCGATCTGCTGGGAGGAGGCAGCATCAACCGGGCCGGCCGCCTGGAAAGCAGCGAGGGGATTTTCTTTGTCAAGTGGCTGCGCGAATCCCATGCCGCTTCGATGTATGCCGCTGAAGTCAGGGGTCTGGAACTTTTGGCCAAACTTTCACCTCTTTCGCTGCCGGAACCGGTCCTGGCGGGCCGGGAGGACGATCTGGCCTTCCTGGTTTTGAATTACATTCCGCATGGAGAGAAGGGTCCGGGTTTTTATGAGGATTTTGCCAAAGAACTGGCGAAGCAGCACCGGGTTTGCTCAGCGAAGTACGGATTGGATCACGACAACTATATCGGAAGCCTGCCCCAGTCGAACCGTGTGCATGATGACTGGAATTCCTTTTATATCGAAGAGCGCATAACACCCATGTTGCGCATGGCCGTGGACAAGGGCCTGATCGGACGGGAACTCATGCATAAGTTCGATTCCCTCTTTTTGCATGTGGACAGCATCTTTCCGAAGGAGCCGCCCAGCCTTCTGCATGGCGACCTCTGGGGTGGCAATCATATGGCCGGGGCGGATGGCAGGCCCTGGATTTTTGACCCGGCCGTTTACTACGGACATCGCGAGATGGAATTGGCTTTTACCTCGGTCTTTTTTGCTTTTCCTTCGGAGTTTTATGATGCCTACGAGGCGGCCTGGCCCCTGCAGCCGGGTTTTCGCAAGCGCATTTCCTACTATCAACTCTGGCCGCTGATGGTACAC
>WFPF01000097.1 GCA_015487695.1 Chitinophagales bacterium | reverse complement strand
TCTACACCCTGACCGTTCATCCGCGGCCTCAGAATTTGAGCATCCTCTCCGACCCCGATCCCCCCTGTGAGGGAGCTCCCGTGCGTTTTACGGCTTCCGCTTCCGGGGCGGTCTCCTATCATTGGAATGTGGGGCACCGGGGCCCCGTGCTGATCGCTACCGAGCCCCGCGGCTATGCCGTGGAGGCCCTGAGTCAATACGGTTGCAGCAGCGAGGCAACGGTCTTTCTTCATCCCCTTCCCGATTTTTCTTCCATCGAGTTGGGCTGCATTGAGGTCTGCGAAGAGGATCTGCCCCTGGGCCTGGCAGGCATCCCCGGCTACTTTATCAGCTATAAATGGTATCGTGACGGCATGCTGATAGAGGAAGGCAGCGGGCTCATGGACAGCCTGCGCATCGATGCGGCCGGCCTCTACTACCTTGTGGCCACCACGCAGTACGGTTGCAGCGACAGCTCCGAGATAATTGAAGTGATTAGCAAAGATTGCCGGGGAAGCAACTGGCCTGCGTGCGGCAATATAAGCCTGAACTCACTGGACATCAGCGGTTGCGACAGCAGCGATGCCTACGGCAACCGGGTCTATAATCTGACCCTGCAATATGTAAACAGCAGCGGCTTCGATTATCTGGTGAAGGAAATCAGAGTGATTGACGGCACAGGCCGGGCCACTCTTAACCTTCCCGTGCTTCCGCTCGCTTCTCAAAGCGCGCTCGGATATTTTACCGATTTTCCGCCCTACGAGTCCGATATTTGTCTCGCCTTTACACTCGAAAACGAGAGTACGGGCGAAATATGTGTCGACACAGTCTGCGGACCCGTTGAGTACTGCGATTCGGCAGCCCTGAGCTGCGACTCGGTAAGCTTTTCCTTTGCCTCTGCCGTATGTGATTCCGTGGTGGGAACTACGGCCTATATGCGCATCATGACAACTGCCGTCAACCGCAATACGCAGAGCATGTGGATTCGCTCGCTTACGGTACAAACAGGACAAATAAACTATACACAATCCGAAATATTGCCGGGGATCAACAACTATGTCTGGACCTATATGGTGCCCGCTCCCGCACCCGACTCCCTCTGCATTGACATTGCATTCGGACTCAACGACTGGCCCGATGACAGCCTCTGCACACAGACAATCTGTCCGGACCTTCCGCTTTGCGATTCGGCCGTGCCCGGGCCGGGCTGTGCTTTCGATATTGTGGCGGACAGCATATACTGCATCGGCCCGCTGCACGGTAGCTCTTCCTATCAGTATTACTTTGATCTGAACATCGTGAACAGTGGCACTGCCGTGTACGAAGTTTTTCTTTTCGGTGATCCGGGGGCGGTCAGCCATGTGGATGCTCCGCTTATTGTACCCGGAACAAACCGGATAACCGGCATTTTCCGTGCGTCCGGCAATTTGGAAGCCGACAGCATCTGCATCCTCTTTCGCTTCAGGGATACACTCAGCGGTGAGATACAAAGCTGCAGGCGCTGCTTTGCCGTGGACAGTTGCCGAACCATGAATTGTAAGATGAGCCTGGCCGATCCTTTTGTTTTGCGCTGTGAGGGTATTGACGGTGACGGAGACTATATCTATTCCTTCAGCGGGAGCGTGAATTATAGCGGCACAGACAATAAGTACTTCTATCTGACTTCGTCCTACGGGGTTTCGATCGACCTGAATCCGACCCGCCTTATACAGGGAATCAATGTCGTGACGGGCACCTTTAAGGCCTATGCCCCGCTGCCTTCCGACAGCATTTGCTTTGATCTCATCAGTGTGCGGGATAGCAGTCAAGCCGATGCGGGGACCTGTCTGCTGACGATATGCATGCCCGTACCTGTCTGCAAAGATTCCCTGCAGACATGCTCCTTTGTTCAGCAAGCCTATTTTCAATCGCTCTACTGCATATCCGCAGGCAATGGCGAGGAGGATATCTATTTTGAAATCGTATTGAAAACCCTTCCGGCTCCCTATGCCTACCGGGCGGTGGCCAACAGCGGGATTTTATCGAACCTCAATCCGGATCGCCTGCCTGCCGGGGTGGTCCGCATCAGCGGCATGGGCCGGCATGTGTCCAATACGGTCGATCCCTATTGTATTCGATTGCTATTGAGCGATTCGACCGGACGTACTTGTGAGCTTTTGGTTTGCGGTACGATAGACAGTTGCGGCAGCCCGGCCAATAAAAGATTGCTGATGAAAGAAGACGAAGGGGCCGGAGCATCGCTGCAGGTATATCCCGTCCCTGCCCGTCAGCGCATTTCGGTGAGCTATGATCCCGGCACACAATCGGGCAAAAAGGAAGAAACACTGAGAATAAGCGATATGCTGGGCCGTACGGTCTATCAGCGCACATTAAGCGAAGCCGGCACTTTGGAAATAGACGTGCAGGAGTGGAGTGCGGGCATCTACTTTATATTTGTAGAAGGACGTGGCCTCTCGCGCCAGATTGTGATCATTCGTTAATAATAAAAAAAACGGAAAGATGAAAAGACGCATTGCATTCATTCTAATTTGTATTTGGGCCGTGCCTTTGCTGCTTCGAGCGCAGGCTGACAGCAGCAGCTGGCAGTGGGCTGTGCGCATGGGAGGCACCTACGGTGATCCGCAGTCGAGTGCGGCAGATGACCAGGTCACGGACATGGCGGTAGACAGCCGGGGCAATGTCTTTGTCTGCGGCTACACGATGACTCCGGTCGTGGCGGGCGACAGCGTGTATAGGAAATTCAGGATGATAGACGGATTTCTGGTGAGCTACGACTGCCGGGGCAATTTCCGCTGGCTGCAGTTGTTCGGGTCGAAGGGCCGCGGGGATAAACAGGGGAACTGGGTGAACCTGACGGTGGATGAGTCGGGCGATGTTTTTTTAACCGGAGTTCTCACAAATTCTGAAAGTTCCTGGATTAAGATAGGAGATACGACATTTTATGGAAATAATTACAGCCTTCACATCAGTAAATTCAGCAATGAGGGTGCACATTTATGGACGAAGCTGGGCGAATTTGATGATTCCGGTTTGCCAATATTACGGACAAATACGGGATTGGAAATATCCTCTTTTCGCGGGGATTTGATCCTCTTTTTCTGGGCTAAGAAATTTGATTTAATTGCCGGAACAAGTTACGATGGGTTTGAACTATTTCCGGGCGACACGGTCAATACGGGATGTTATCTGGGCTGGTTTGATACGGGCAGGGGCGAGACGAAGCGTCTGGTGCAGATAACAGATGTCTGGCGCGAAGAGTTTATGGTAGCGGGTATGGAGGTGGATGCTTCGGGGAATGTATTGCTGGGATTGAACATCACGGACACGGTGACGATAGCCGGGGTAGACTTCCGTCCGGCCCCCACGATTTACACGATCATGAAATTTGACCCGAAGGGGGCGCTCCTCTGGCATTTCGACATGTATACCAGTCCCCATTCGGTGTTTACCCGTCCGACCTGGATTTACGGTTTGGCCACGGGCAAGGACGATGCGGTATATTTCGGTGGATATACAGGTTACGGAGAGGTCTTCGGCCCGGATACGGTGGGTGATGTCACATTATCATGGCAGGGGGCAGGTTTAGCATTTATCGTCAAATTAAATTCGGACGGGAGCTATGGCTGGCTGCGCTATCCGGATAGTGCACTGGTAAATGGATTTTATGGTGTTGCTGCCGATAAAAAAGGCAATATAGCGGGCTTAGGAGCCAATGGGGGAAGGGTTAAATACGGAGACATCGAACTTGATGTAGCGGATGGTTCGGGTTACTGGGAGCCCTTTTATGCGCGCTATGCGGAAGATGGGAGTGTGACGGATGCGCAGGTTCTGTATGGTCCCGGGGGCAACTATGACGAGGCTTCGCTGGGGGCCTTTGACGGGGCCGGGAATCTCTATCTGTCGGGCTACTTCAACAAGCAAATGCAGATAGGCGATGATACGCTGCGCATTGTGGGCGGGCTCTCGGATGTGTTCATAGCCAAATACGGGAACGAGCAATGTCAGGGAGCTCCGCTGGGCCTGGGGTCCCCACGTGCGCAGGCACAGGAATCGCGCTTGCAGATACGCCCCAACCCCTCGCGGGGTCATGTCACGGTCACCCTGCTGCAGCCCGAAGGCAGCGTAGCGCAGCAGCCGCTGCTCTCGCTCTACGATCTCAGCGGGCGCCTGCTTCGCTCGGGAATAGTTCCGCACTTGCAGCTGGAGGGGAGCCGGGGAATGCATGTCTATGCCTACAGTCTGGATACCGAAGGCCTTCCTGCGGGCGCCTACATCGTCAGGGCGGGTCATGCGAGCGCCCGCCTGCTGCTGCATTAGTGCTTTCTTACGCTCGCTTTGGGGTGTGGTGAGCCCTTCTTCATAGCTCTAAGCCGGGTTCAGTTTTTTCTTCAGCCACGATACATTGGCAATGGGGTGTGAACGGTCGAGCTCCAGCAGGATGGCGGCCCTTTTCTTCTCGTCACCGGGCTTGAGGCGCAGCAATTTGCGCACAATGCGCAGAAAGTTGAGGTAGCTGCTGCGCTGAAATTCACTGATGGCTTTGTTTCGCTTCAGGTACATGTAGAAGGAGTCGATGAGGGAATGCAGCGCCTGTATTTCTTCCAGCTCAAAATAGCTTTTCATCAGCAATACCTTGCAGTCCAGGTTGTAATAAGTATCGGTAAAGACCACATTCTGCACCAGCGACATGGTCTTTTCATACTCTTTTCGGTGATAGTAGTAATTGGCCAGATTGAAGGAATAAGCATTCTCGCGGTCTTCGGCCCTTATTTTCTCCTTAAAATTCAAAATAAAATCGTAGGCCCAGTCGAAGGCTCCGACCCGCAGGGCCACGGCCACAATGTTTTTATAGTCCCATTGCGAAAGAAATCCGTTGACAATCAGCACTTCGTCTTTGAGGAGCATGCGGTAAAGATCAAAGACTTCGGAGAGGTAGCTTGTGTCACCGCTGTTGATTTTCTGGGCGCAGTAATTTCTGGCGAAAATGTACATGTCGTTGAGCTCTTCGCGCGGGAAAAGCCCACCGTGCGTTTTCAGCAAATCCTTGAGCTGGAAGTAATGGGGCTCGGAGGGAGTGGCCGTGAGCATTTTTACGATCTCATAATAAATACGGACAGCCGGGGTATCGATGTTTTTCGAGTTTTTCAGATGCTGCAGAATCTCATTCAGCATCACCGGGTCGTAATCCACGGCCCAGGCTTCGCTGAGGTTGATCATCTCGGCCGAGAGCTTCAGCTTGTTGATCATGTAAAAGGTATCGAGGTCGAGAATGATGCGATTCAGGTTTTTATGAACGGCCACATTTCTCCTCGAAGCCACGTACTCGTAGTAGTCTTTTTCGGTCAGAAAGGAGAGGAAAAAGTGCTTGTCGTCACGCAGCGGGCTTCGCTCCAGCACCTGGCGGTTTCTTTCGATGAGGGCCGGGGCATATTTGAGCAGGTTTTTCTTCAGATAGGCTTTGAGGAGGAGGTGATTTTTTTCTTCCTCCCCGCTTTCGAATTCTTTGAGAATCAGAAACTGTTCGGCCGCTTTGCTCAGCTCGCTCATGGCATAGCGCAGCGACTTGTCATCGCGGGCCGGGCCCTCCGGCAGGGTGCGGCTGTAGCTGCTTTTATCCACATCCTGAAATCGGGGGTGTTTTTTTTCAAGGAATTCGAAAAGTGCAAGTGCTTCTTTCTTGATGTGGAAATAGGGCGAACGCACCATCTCTCCGAATTTTCTCATCTCGTGTTTGTTGAGCGAGCGAAGGATGGCAATGAGTTTGCTGGATTGCATATTCCGGGAGGCTGTTCTTGGTTAGCTAAGATACTCATATCCGGGCCTTCCCGGAGATACTTTTTTCC
Source organism: Chitinophagales bacterium (assembly GCA_015487695.1). Taxonomy (GTDB): domain Bacteria; phylum Bacteroidota; class Bacteroidia; order Chitinophagales; family S012-47; genus S012-47. Next base: position 15,935 of record WFPF01000097.1, on the reverse strand, counting down.
TTTCCCGCAATCATATTTTGCATTTCCTGCGGGGATAAGTTCCTGTCATTCACACGACATGCACCCTCTTCGTGGATAAATAATTGACCGTTTTTCAAAAAAATCCTATCTTTAGAACCATAAGACCACCTATATGAAAAGAGTACTACTAGCCATTTTACCCATTTTTTTAAGCGCAAGCCTGCTTGCACAGAGCGATGAAGTAGATCGTGACAGCGGTCCGTCTGAGAACGGCCCCGTGATTATCAACATCAATGGCAACGCTCTTAACAGCTACGAAGTACAGAAAAACAAACATGATGCCGTGGAGGTGATTGTGGTGGATGACAGCCGATTGCAGCAGGATCCTGTGACGGTGCAGATTGAATTTGATCCTGCAAACGGGCAATTGCCTTTGGACGGATTTCAGCAGGATAAAAACGGTGATCTGAGCCGTGAAGAAGCGGAGAAACAGGAGGTGGAAGAAGTGAAATCGAAACTCCGGATCTATCCGATCCCGGCCATTACCGAGCTGAATATCGACATGGGCAAAGAAGTGAATGCCAATGTCTCGATCATGAATATTATCGGACAGGACGTATATTCGGAAACCCTGGAAGATGTGAGGAATGTACAAATCAACGTGAGCGATTATCCCACGGGAAGCTACTTTGTGATGATAAAGCTCAACGGGCAGCTGATTACGAAAAGGGTGCAAATACGCTAAAACAGAAGACCTTATGATAAAAAAGCACTGATGACCTCAGTGCTTTTTTTATTGACAAGTGCCTGAATTTGTTAGCAGATAATTAATTTTTCTCACCGAAATGCCATGGAATTGCAAGGATTGAGCCCTCTTGTGTATCTCAAATGTCAGAATTAAAGCGCTGATAGTCTGCGATATTTGTTTTTTGAGCGGTTGGGAGGAAGCAATATTATTGAGATACAATTTTATTGCCATGAAAAAAATAATTGCTCCTCTGTTTATCATCGCGCTCATTTTGGCCCACATGGTGCTGCGCCTTGTGAGTACCAATGCCTTCATTTTGCACGAGAACCGCGAAAGCATACAGGAAATGGCGCTTCACAGCCGGACACAAGCGAAGGACGAAGAGCAGCGCACCCTCTCGCCCTATCGTCCTTCCACGGGACTGAAGGCGGTCAATTATTAATGTCATTTTAAGCTGCTTTTATTTTTCAAAACATTTAAAATACGTATCATTATTGCTTGAACTCAAGCGTTAAAAAATAATGAGATACTTCATCCTTATCGCCTTTTCATTTTTTTGCAGTCAGCTTCTCGAAGCGCAGAAAGACGATCATATCATTCAGTTTTCAGGCCTTGTGCTGACCAGTGACAGCCTGGTGGCTTTGCCCTATACCAATGTGTATGTCAAGCAGGTGGGAAGGGGGACTTCCACGAATATGGAAGGTTTTTTCTCGATCATTGTAAAGCCGGGCGATACGATTGTCTTTTCCTCGGTGGGTTATAAGACGGCCGTCTATACCGTTCCCCGCGACCTGGCCGAAAAACGATATTCCATCATTCAGTTGATGACAAGGGACACCATCCACCTTCAGGAAACCGTGATTTATCCCTGGCCCTCGCCCCGCCAGTTTAAGGAGGCTTTTCTGAGCCTGAACATTCCGGACGATCAGTATGAAATAGCACGCAAGAACCTGGAGCAGGAAAAGATGAAGGAGATGAGCCGCACCCTTCCGCGGGATGCCAACGAAATTGTGGACTTCTATGCCCGTCAGCAGGCGGCATCCTATTATTACTACGGGCAGATACCACCGATGAACATATTCAACCCCATCGCATGGGCCGAGTTTTTCAAAGCATGGAAAGACGGTAAATTCAGAAAACCCTGAAAAAGCGCTTAGCGCTGCAGGGCCGGAAAGCGCATGCGGTATTTCACCGTTACATCTCCCTTTGAAATATTAATCAGTTTTCGCTTGATCAGCCTTTTTTTGAGTGCTTTCAGGTGGTCGGTAAAGAGAATGCCTTCCACATGGTCGTACTCATGCTGGATAACCCTTGCATTCAGCCCTTTGAAAATTTCGCGGTGGTATTCGAAGTTTTCATCAAGGTATTCCAACTCAATTACCGGTTTGCGCAGCACTTCCTCGCGTATGCCCGGAATGCTGAGGCAACCTTCTTCGAAATTCCAGGGTTTCCCTTCTTCCCCGAGCAGGGTGGCATTGATAAAAACTTTTTTAATCCCGTTGGGCTCCCCGTCTTTCAGCTGTAGGGTGTCTGCTATAAACAGGCGAATGGATTTCCCGATCTGCGGTGCGGCCAGGCCAAGCCCATCGGCATTGTACATGGTCTCCCACATGTCGCTTATCAGCTGCGAAAGCCCGGGATAATCGGCTTCGATGTCCTCTGTTTCTCTTTTCAATACTGGATCGCCATAGGCTACAATCGGTAGAATCATTGATTTTATTTTTGCATGAATTGCTGCAGAATGATGGTCGCACTCACCACATCCACCTCTTCTTTCTGCCGCCTTTTCTTTTTCTTCATTCCCGAACGGACCATGCTGTCAACGGCCATCTTGCTGGTATTCCGCTCATCTTCAAAAGCCACGGGAATCTCCGGGAATTTTTTCCTCAGTTCCGCAGCCAGTTTTTCGACCCAGGGAGTGGCATCGGTGGGGCTTTCGTCCCAGTTTAACGGCATCCCCAGTACGAACTGTTCCACCTCTTCCTTTTCCACGTATTGCTTCAGGAAGGGAATCAGCTCATGGGTCGGCACACAGGTGAGCCCCGTGGCTATAATCTGCAAGGGATCGCTCACTGCAATTCCCGTTCTTTTTCTCCCGTAATCTATTGCCAGCAAGCGGCCCATAGTCTTTGTATTCAGTTGGCAAAAATAACATGCCCCGTGGATATTCGTTCCACCGGGCGTTTTCTCCTTTTTACACGCGGGTTTTCCTTCGCTTCTTCCTTTTGTCCAGCCAGTTCCTGAATTCGGCCAGGGTCAGGGAACTGAGGTTCATCCGGGCCGGCAATCCGCCTTTCCGGGCAGCAAAGACACCATAGCGAATGTCATCAATGCCGTGGGCCGAGTGTGCATCGGGATTGATGCTCAGCATCACTCCTTTTTCCACGGCCATGGGAACATAGCGCCAGTCCATGTCGAGGCGATGCGGATTGGCGTTGATTTCGATTGCCGTATCCTCTTCGGCACAGGCCCCGATGATGGCTTCATGATCGACCGGATACCCTTCTCTGCGCAGCAGCAGGCGACCGGTCATATGTCCGAGAACATCGGTATAAGGATTCCTGATGGCTTTCAGCAGGCGTTCCGTAGCCTTTGCTTCCGTCATGTTCAGCTGGCTGTGTACAGAGGCTATGACGAGGTCGAATGAAGCCAGAATTTCGTCCGGATAATCGAGGCTTCCGTCATAAAGAATATCACTTTCGATGCCCTTGAAGATGACAAAGGGAGCCAGCTCTTCGTTGATCCTGTCGATCTCTTCATGCTGCCGGCTGATGCGTTCGGGCGACAATCCGTTGGCATAAAAGGCCGACTGGCTGTGATCCGATAACAGCAGATACTCGTAGCCTCTTTCGATGGCTGCCAGGGCCATATCACGGATACTCCTGGTACCATCGCTGTAGCTGCTGTGGGCATGGATGACCCCGCGCAGATCCTTTTCCGTTATTATTTCCTCTTCTTTCACCGAGCACATATATTCGAAGCTCAATTCGCTTTCTCTCATTTCGGGGATGATATAGGGTACGCCTGCAGCTTTGAAAATATCCCGCTCGCTGAGATAAGGAAGCCCCGGGTCGAAGCGGATATGCTGGCGAACGGTCTCCGGGGTGCTTCCCATGAATAGCGCCAAGGCTTCGCCTTTCCGGTCGCAGGCCGTCAGCCGCAGCGAACGGCTCCAGGCGATGCCTGCGTTGCCTTCTTTTTCCGAGTAATGCTTCCATTGGAGCAGGGGGTGATTCTTCAGTTCATGCAAGGTGCCGCTTTCGCTCGTGATGAGCAGTTCCGGCTCTTCGATGACCGGGTTCTTCCTCCGCAGGGCACCATTTTCCTGCACCCTGATGACTCCCTCTGTCTGCATAAGTTCCTGCATCAGCTCTGCGAGGGGAGCTTCAATCTGGGCATAGAGTTTCTTGTCCTTTACAGAAAGGTAATAACTGACAGATTTGATAATGTTTTCTTCCGTTTTGGGCCCGAATCCTTTTAGCGCGGCAATTTGATGGCTTTCGGCTGCCCTGAGGAGTTCATCCAGATCGGAGATGCCCAGTTTTCGCCAGAGGATGCCGGCCTTTTTCCCGCCCAGTCCTTTGATTTGTAGCAGCTCCAAAATGCCGGCCGGAGTCTGCTCAAGGTAATTGTCAAGCAGGGGCAAATGGCCGCTTTCGAGTATCACGGCAATCTTCTTCTGAATGGCATCGCCAATGCCGGGGATGGCTTTTATCTCGCTCGGGCTCATTTCGCTGAGCTCCCTGTCGAGCATTTCGATTTGCCGGGCGGCATTCAGATAAGAGCGGATTTTAAAAGGATTCTCATCATGCATTTCCATGATTTCGCCCAGCAACCTGAATAGGGCCGCAATTTCTTTATTACTTGCTCTGCTTTCGCTCATCCTCTTTTTTCTGTAAAGTTAATCAGGCCCGAAATGGCACGAAAAAGAAAAGCAATGCCATGCCGGGCATTGCTTTATCCTTGTCCACCGGACTCCTGTTATTTAATGATTTCGACCTTGATGTTTCGTCTGACACGGGCACGATCGGATTCGATGCGGATGATATAAGTGCCCGCTGCAAGCGGTCTGAGATCCAGCGATGTGCTGACCTTGCGTGTGATCATCAGCTCCTCGGGATCTAAAACTCTTTTTCCGTTCACGTCAAAGACCTCGATGCGGTAGCTTCCCGGAATTGCTGCTTCCAGTTCCAGCTTCAGATTGCCCCTGCTGGGATTGGGAAAAGCAGAAACCTTCATTTCCCCCTCGAGGGGCTCAATGCCCAGTACACGCATCTCACCCTGTTCGAAGCCCTGGGTCAGCGTGATGTTGTTACCTTTTATTGTTTTCACCTGAGGCTCGCCAATGTTAAATGATATTTGAAGGTCTGCGATTTTGACGTGCTTGCCGCCACTGCCGATGACCTGCCTTTCGATCTGAACCTGGCCCTGGATCAGGAGACTGCTCAGTATAAAAATCAAAGTGAATAAACTTTTCATAATCAGGGTTCTTTGCTCTAATCTAAAATTATAAAATTTAGCAAAGATTTAAAAAAGCTATGATTGCTAAATTTTTACAATCTTCAGCGAATTGTACGGATTCGATGCCCTTCGGTTTTCTGACTGTCAATGTGGCGCAAAGGAGGGGGCTTGGCACAGTACTTGACTTTTCAGTAAATCACTTGCCCCGCCTTCGGGCCGGGGCAGATGGATGACAATATGACAAAAGAAAAACGAGAATATGAATTTTGATTTAAAGCGATTATACCTGCAGGGGCATTCGGAGGAAACCGAGTTTTTACCCTTTTTGTCGGTAGATGAGAGCGAACAGAACAGCAAAATGGAAATCGACAGGGAGTTGCCGGTGTTGCCCTTGCGAAATTCGGTGCTTTTCCCCGGGGTGGTGATGCCCATCACGGTGGGGCGCGACAAGTCCATACAGGCGGTCAAAGTAGCCAATGCCGGCAATAAACTGATTGCCGTGCTGGCTCAGAAAGATGCGGCCGTGGAAGAGCCCGAAAGCAAGGACCTCAATAAAATCGGGGTGGCGGCCCGGATCATGAAAATGATGAAAATGCCGGACGGCAGCACTACCGTCATTATGCAGGGCATCAGGCGCATCGAAGTCAGTGCCTTCCTGCAGGATGAGCCCTATCTGATGGCTGCCGTGGAAGCACTTGGAGAGCTTCATGAAGATGACGATGAGATGAAAGCAACCGTCAGTGCCATGAAAGACTATGCGGCACGCATTATCAAACTTGCACCCAACATCCCATCGGAAGCCGAAGTGGTGGTCAACAATATCGAGAGTGCCGATTTTCTTACTCACTTTATTGCTTCCAACCTGAATGTGGCGCTGAAGGACAAGCAGAAAATACTGGAAACGGCTTCGCTGAAAGAGCGGGCCCAGCTCGTGCTGCGCTTTCTTTCATCGGAGCTGCAAATGCTGGAGCTTAAGAATAAAATCCAGAGCAAGGTTAAGGATGACATTGAAAAGCAGCAGCGCGATTATTTTCTGAATCAGCAGCTGAAGACCATACAGGAAGAATTGGGCGGGGGAGATGCCACACAGAAAGAAATAGAACGCCTGCGCGAAAAGGCCAAAAGCCGCAAATGGAATGAAAAAGTGGAGCAGGTCTTTGAGCGCGAATTGGCCAAGCTGGAGCGCATCAACCCGGCCTCGGCCGAATACGGTGTGCTGCTCAACTACCTCGAAACGCTTACGGACCTGCCCTTTGATGAGTATACAAAGGATCATTTCGACCTGAAAGAAGCCGCCAGGGTGCTCGATGAAGATCATTTTGGCCTTGAAAAAGTAAAAGAGCGCATTCTGGAATACATTGCCGTGCTTAAGCTCAAGGGCGACATGAAATCCCCGATCCTCTGTTTTGTAGGACCTCCGGGAGTGGGCAAAACCTCTCTCGGCAAATCGATTGCCCGGGCCGTGGGTCGCAGATATGTGCGCATGTCGCTCGGAGGGCTGCATGACGAAGCGGAAATCAGAGGGCACCGCAAGACCTACATCGGGGCCATGCCGGGCCGCATCGTACAAAGCCTTAAAAAGGTTCAAAGCTCCAACCCCGTTTTTATTCTAGATGAAATTGACAAAGTGGGCAAAGATTTCCGGGGCGATCCTTCATCGGCTCTGCTCGAAGTGCTCGATCCGGAGCAAAATGCCACCTTTTATGACAATTATCTGGAACTGGAATATGACTTGTCAAGGGTGATGTTTATCGCCACCTCCAATACCTTGTCGAGCATACAGCCCGCTCTGCGCGACCGCATGGAAATTATTACGCTGGAAGGCTACTCGGTGGAAGAGAAGATAGAAATAGCACGCAGGCACCTGCTGCCGAAGCAGCGTGAGGCGCATGGCCTGAAAGCAAGCGATGTGCAAATACCCGACCGCAGCATCGAAGCCATCATCACGAACTATACCCGCGAAAGCGGAGTGCGGGAGCTGGAAAGAAAGCTGGGTGCGGTCATGCGCAACGTAGCCCGGCAGATAGCTGCCGGTGACAAATACAGCAAGCGCATAAGCAAAAAAGCACTGGAGAAAATTCTAGGACCGCCTCATTTTGAAAATGAGGACTATTTCCGCGACAATCCGGCCGGGGTCTCTGTGGGCCTGGCCTACACTTCGGTCGGAGGCGACATTCTCTATATCGAATCATCGCTCAGCAAAGGAAAGGGGCAACTGACCCTGACCGGACAACTGGGAGAGGTGATGAAGGAATCGGCTACGACCGCCCTGACTTATCTCAAGTCCAACGCCACTGAGATTGGCCTGGACGAACGGGTTTTTGAGCACTGGAACATCCACCTCCACGTGCCCGAAGGTGCCGTGCCCAAAGACGGGCCTTCAGCCGGTGTTTCCATTCTCACTTCCATGGCATCGGCTTTTCTGCAGAGAAAAGTGCGTCCCTATCTGGCCATGACCGGAGAAATCACACTGAGAGGCAAGGTCCTGCCCGTAGGGGGCATCAAAGAAAAAATTCTGGCAGCCAAGCGGGCCGGCATCCGTGAGCTGATTCTTCCCGAGCGCAACGAAAAAGATGTGCAAGAGATCAAGGAGGATTATATCCGGGGACTGGAGTTTCATTATGTCAGAAATATGATGGAAGTCCTTGATCTGGCCCTTGAAAAGGAAAGAGCGGCCGATGCCAGGGATCTGAGTGTGGCCTGGAGGGAAAAGGAAAACGATAAAATACGAAAGGACTAATTTCGTTGGGTAATTATTCAACCCAACACCTATGAATATAAGATCGGTCTTTTCCCTGTGTATCGTCTTTCTGAGCAGTCTTGCGAGTTTTGCCCAAATCGGAGGCAGCACGGTCTATAACTTTCTTTCTCTGCCCGCATCAAGCACTACGGCCGCACTGGGGGGTGACGGTGTGGCTCTGCTGAGTGAGGACGTGAGCCAGGGCTTTACCAACCCGGCCCTCTACAATCCGCTGCAAAACAATCGGATTGCATTCCACAATGCTTTTTACTACACAGGCATCAATTTTGGCAGCCTGAGCTTTGCCCGCCATTTTCCAAAGAAAAAATTCACGCTGGGTGCAGGGCTGCAGTACATCAATTACGGCAAACTGCAAGGATATAATCTGTATGGTACCCCCCTCGGAGATTTTACGGCCGGAGAATATGCGCTCAATGTGGCCTATTCGCAGGAAATTGCAAAAAATCTGCGGGCCGGTGTGGCCCTTAAATTTGTGGCTTCATTTCTCGAATCCTACTCTTCTTTCGCTGTGGCTTTTGATGCGGGTCTTGTTTATTCGGATAGCCTCGGGCTCAACACCCTGGCCATCAGCATACAGAATGCCGGGAGACAGATAAGTACTTATTCGGGCAATCTGCGTGAGCCTTTGCCTCTGAATGTGAAAATCGGATTTGCCAAGAAACTTCCGAATGCGCCCTTCCGCTTTTTTGTAACCGCCCATCACTTGCAGACTTTTGACATACAATATGCAGATCCGGCCAAAGGAGTACAGAATCCCTTTTTTGGTGATTCATTGAGCGGCAATGGCAACTCATCCTCAACAGGTGACAAGATCATGGCGCATTTCATTATCGGCACCGAGTTGCTCATGGGTAAAAATCTGAGTATACGCTTCGGATACAACCATTTGCGCAGACAGGAGCTGAAATTGAGCGCCCGCAGCGGCCTTACGGGCTTCAGCTTTGGGGCCGGTGTCAGGGTCAGGCGTTTTCGCCTCGATTATGCACTCTCCGTCTATCACCTCGTTGGGGCTACTCATCAGCTCGGCATCTCCACCAATCTGGGAGAATTTATTCCCGGACTTAACTAATTTCCATTCTTTCGGATGATGATCATTCGAAGCGGAAAGAATAGTTTTGCGGCCATGCCCGGAGAAAAAAAGATCAATATTGCCATTGACGGCTATTCGGCCTGCGGGAAGAGTACGCTGGCACGGGGTCTGGCCGATGCGCTGGGCTATCTCTACATCGACTCGGGGGCTATGTACCGGGCGGTGACCTGGTATTTTATTGAGAAGGGAACAGACATCGGTGACCCGGCAGGAATACGGGCAGAGCTGGATCGCATTGACGTTCGCCTTGAGCGAAGGGGCAATGAGCTGATCACCCTGCTCAACGGCCGGGATGTGTCGGAGGAGATCCGGAGAATGGATGTGTCGGAGAAAGTGAGCGAGATAAGTACGCTTCCTGAACTGCGGGCCAAGCTGGTCAGGCTGCAGCGAGCCATGGCAGAAAAAGGGGGCGTGGTGATGGATGGCCGCGACATCGGCACCGTGGTGATGCCCGGGGCAGATATAAAAATATTTATGACAGCCGATTTTGAGGTACGGGTACAGCGGAGGATGGCAGAACTGAAAGGAAAGGGGATTGAGGCCACGTTTGAAGAAGTGGCAGAAAATCTCCGCCACCGCGATCATATCGATTCGAGCCGCAAAGTGAGTCCCCTGAAAAAAGCGGAGGATGCCGTGCTATTTAACAACAGCGAACTGACCCGCGGGCAGCAGCTGACCTGGGCACGAAACTGGGCCGGGGTGCGTTTGACTATGTAATTAATTTTAAGCAACTTTACCCGTATGGATATTCATATTGATCCGAATTCCGGTTTTTGCTTTGGGGTCGTATATGCCATCCAGATGGCGGAAGACGAACTCGAAGACGGGGAGGTGCTCTATTGTCTGGGCGATATCGTGCACAACGACCGGGAGGTGGACCGACTGAAGCAAAAGGGGCTGAAAATTATCAGCCATGAGGATCTTCAAAAATTGAGAGATTGCAAAGTGCTCATCCGGGCACACGGTGAGCCTCCGTCAACCTATGAACTGGCCATCCGGCAGAATATCACCCTTATCGATGCTTCCTGTCCCGTGGTACTGAAATTGCAGAACCGGATAAAGAATACCTATGATCGTTTTGGCGGAGAGGGGCAGATCGTGATTTACGGCAAACCCGGCCATGCCGAGGTCAATGGCCTGAAGGGCCAGACTCAGCAACGGGCAATTATCATTTACAGAGAGGAAGACCTGGAAAAAATCGACTATTCAAAGCCGATTCAGTTCTTTTCGCAAACCACGAAATCGACCGAAGACTTTTACCGGCTCAAGGAAGAAATCATCCGCAGGGCTGCGGAGAAGGGCAATGCGGAAGTAACGGCCAACGACACCATTTGCCGCCAAGTCTCCAACCGCGAGCCGAATCTGATGAAATTTGCGGCAGAATACGACAAAATCATTTTTGTGGCCGGCAAGAAAAGCTCCAACGGCAAGGTCTTGTTTGAGGTATGCCGCAAGGTCAATCCGAAGAGCTATTTTATTTCTTCGGAAGAGGAGCTGCGTGATGAGTGGTTTGATCCGGATGACCGCATCGGGATTTGCGGTGCTACTTCCACACCCATGTGGCTGATGGAGAAAGTCGCCTCAGCTATCAAGGACATTGTTCCCGCCTGATTTTCAGCATTTTTTCTATTTTATTCCTCTTTGAATTATAGGATAGAATATTGTAATTTTGTGCACTCAAATTTTAAACCATATTTCTTAACTAAAAAACAAAACCTTGAGCGAGAAACAATTAGATCCATCTCAAGATCAAAAACAAAATGAGCAGTCTGCTCAGAACGCGGAGGAAGTAAGTGCTGAGAACCAAACGAACCCTGCTGCTCCCGAAAAAGAATCCGAAGAAAACAATCCCGAAAAATCAAACGAAGCGCCAGCCGAAGAGGCAAGTGAAGCCGTAAGTGCGGAAAGCAAAGAAAGCAAAGAAGCGGCCGAGACAGAAGCTGCAGGCGAAGAAGCCCCGGCAAAGGAAGAAGCGGAAACTGCTGCCGAAGAAGTTGCGGAGGTGAAAAGCGAAGAGGAAGTGGCAGCTGAAGAAGTGCCCGCTCCTCAAGAGGAAGAAGCGCCCGAAGAAGTGCAGGAAAGTGAAGTGGAAGAAGTGACGGCACATGATGATTTCGATTGGGATGTAAGTAAGGACCGCCACGAAATGTATTCAGCCGAAGAGTTGAAGCAAATCGAGGAAATGTATGAAAAGACCCTCACCACGGTAGAAGAAAATGAAATCGTGACGGGAGTGATCGTTAATATTACCGATACCGATGCCGTAATCAATATTGGCTTCAAGTCTGACGGATTGATTCCCTTGTCGGAATTCAGGGATCGCGAAGAACCCCTGAAAGTGGGCGATGAAGTGGATGTCTATGTCGAAAAAACCGAAGATGAAAAAGGACAGCTGCAGCTGAGCCGCAGAAAAGCCAAACTGCAGCGTGCCTGGGAATCCATCGTGGATGCTTATCACAATGATAAGATCGTGAAAGGTAAGATCGTCAGCAAAACCAAAGGCGGACTGATTACCAATGTGTACGGGCTGGAGACCTTCCTCCCGGGCTCACAAATCGATGTGAAACCCATTATCGACTATGATGCCTATGTGGGCAAGACCATGGAATTCAAGGTGGTGAAAATCAATGAAGCCATCAACAATGCCGTGGTTTCGCACAAAGCACTGATCGAAAGCGATATCGAGCAGCAACGTGCCGAAATCATGTCGAAACTCGAAAAAGGACAGGTATTGGAAGGTACCGTCAAAAACATTACGGACTTCGGAGCATTTATCGATCTCGGTGGCGTAGACGGACTGCTCTATATCACGGACATCTCATGGGGTCGTATCAATCACCCGAGCGAGGTGCTGGAACTTAACCAGAGCCTCAATGTGGTAGTCCTCGACTTCGATGATGAGAAGAAAAGAATTTCTCTCGGTCTCAAACAACTCGAACCCCATCCGTGGGATGTGCTCGACAAAGAGATCACCGAGGGTTCTGTAGTGAAAGGCAAAATCGTGAACATTGAAGATTACGGAGCCTTCCTCGAAATTACTCCGGGTGTCGAAGGACTCATCCACGTATCGGAGGTGAGCTGGAGCAATCAGCCCATCAATGCGAAAGAATACTTCAAAGTGGGCGAGGAATACGAAGCCAAGGTAATGACCATCGACAGGGAACAGAGGAAAATGTCGCTGAGCATCAAGCAGCTTCAGGAAGATCCCTGGGAGAATGTGGAAGAGAAATATCCGGTCGGAAGCCGTCACAAAGGTGTGGTTAAAAACATCACCCCCTATGGTGTATTTGTCGAAATGGACGAATATATCGGGGGTATGATCCATATCTCAGACCTTTCCTGGATCAAGCGTTTCAATCACCCGTCTGAATATACCAAAGTGGGTGAAACACTGGATGTAGTGGTGCTGGAAGTGGACAAGGAAGGACGCAAACTGTCTCTCGGCCACAAACAGCTGGAAGAAGATCCATGGGATACTTTCGAAAATGTCTTCCCGGTGGGTTCTGTTCACGAGGCTACCATCATCAAGCGCGATGACAAGGGAGCCATTGTTCAGTTGCCTTACGGACTCGAGGCATTTGCCCCGGCCAAGCATCTGAAAAAAGAAGATGGCGGCTCACTGAATGTGGAAGAAACGGCACCGTTTAAGATCATTGAATTTGATCGTGACGACAAACGCATCATCGTTTCACATACACGTGCTGTGCAGGCTTCGAAAGATGACGAAAAGCAGGTAGAAAGGAAGCAGAAGGATGTACAACAGAAGAAAGTGAAGCGCAAGATGGAGACCCTGAGTCAGGGACAGGAGAAAACTACGCTGGGCGACCTCGGTGTACTGGGTGATCTCAAAGCCAAGATGAAGGAATCGGAAGCCGCACCGGCAAAGAAAGCTGCTGAGAAGAAAGCTGCTGCCAAAGCCGGGAAAGCCCCCGAGAGCAAAGAGGAGAAAGGCGCTGAGGAAAGCAAGGAAGAAGAAAGCAAATAGTTGCCGTCACTTGCCGAATAGATGGGAAAGCCCCGGAGAACACTCTTCGGGGCTTTTTTTTATCAGGCTGCTTTTATTGTCCTAATTTCGTAATGATTGATAAATCCTGTACATGAATAAGATTTTGCTCCCCTGCTTCCTTTTTTTTCAATTCGCATTGGCTGTGCAGGCTCAGTCACCGGCTATCGAAGACAGCCTGGCCAAAATGCTTCTTTCACAAGAATATACGGACTTGCTCTCCTGGTCGAAGTATATGTCGGATGATACGCTCAGCAGCCCGTCCCTTTTTTATATCGGCATGTCGGCTTTTTTGCTTGAGCAGGACTCGCTGGCAAAGGTAAAATTCAGAAAGGCCATTGAAAAGGATCCTTTTTTTGCCCCACCTTACTATTATCTTTCCCTGCTCAGCGAGGAGGAGAACAATATGGACCGGGCCTTTGAGCTGGTCAAAGCGGCCCTGCGGACAGATCCCGAAAATGCCATCTATATGGAGCGCCTTGCTGATCTCTATGCGGCACGGGGAAGCGAGGACTCTGCTGCCGCCATTTATTCACGCGTGATCGAAAAGGAAGAAAATCCTGCGGCAGCCGTATACATGAAGCTGGCACAGCTCTATGCCCAGCGGGGAGCCAGCGAGAAAGCACTTAATCTTTATTATGATTGCATCTATCATGCCGATGACGGATCCGAATTTTACAACGACTGCATCTACAATGCGGGCTATATCGAATATTCCCTGGGGCGCTACCTCGAGTCGCTCATATTAATGGAAACCCTACTTGACCGGGATTCCACCGATTATTTTGCGTTGGAGTTTTTGGTGCGCGCTTCTATGCGTGACGGTGACCTCGCACGTGCCAACAGTTACAGGAAGAAGCTCTATGAAGCTCATGCCCGCGGTCTGCTGCCCGAGGCCCTGCGAGAGAAATACCTGCTGGATGAATACAAAAAGGAAAGCGGTGAGCTGCGCATCTTCGAATATTTTGATGACGACCGGCCGGAAGGCATTAAATATGAAATATTATACACCCTGAATGACAGCAGTGTGCGACACTTTTTCCTGGTGAAAAATGCCTATGCACTGAGGCATGGCAAAGAATACATCCTGACGGAAAAGCAAGAAGAGAAAAACCTGATCTATCCCGAAGCCATGTTTGGAAGCCGCATCAACTACGAGCAACTGCAGAAATACCTGGAGAAGGCCCTATCCGGAAAACTGAAAAGCAATTAATCCGGCTTCCCGTCTTCTTCGAGTTCCTCATATTCCGTATATCCGATTTCTTCCTCTTCGGCTTGCTCTCCGTTCACATTGAAATCGCGGGTGAAGCGGTCGCGGGCATGATCGGGAATGCCGAAATAGCCGTAGCTGAGCAGGCGGAGGCTGAGCAGGCCGCGCAAAACAATACGCACAAGCAGAATGAGCGCAAGGAATCCGATGACCCAGCGCAAAAGCGTGATCTGATAAACGTTTCCGGTGACCTGAACAAACCAGTTTACGATGCGGTTTTCAAGTATCCAGGAGTTGAAGAGCGGTTCACGTGCCAGCGCAAAGTACAGCGCCACGAAAAAATAGAGCATCACCGAAAAAAGAAATAGACCGTTGAATCGCAGCCTGCGCATCGATTTCTGATCGAAAGTGAGACGGGCACGGAGCCTGCTGCGCTGCATGCCCGAGGCCATGTAGAGTATTAATACCACAAAGGCCAGAAAAGGATAGGTGATGCGGTTAAATGGGCCTGTGTGTATTTCCAGATGGCGGAAGGTGATAAGCACCGTGAGCGATGTCAATATGTAGAGAGAACTTATCTTTAAAGCGTAATAGGCAAAGGAGTTTTGCGAGCGGTCGATACCGAGCAAACCCTTCAAAAGCACAAGAATAAGAGACCAGAGGATATCAAAAGTGACAAACACAAAGGCCAGTTCAAAGACAAAACCAAGAAAATGCATTTGATGGCTTTAACTCAAATATAGCAATTTTTATAGCACAAAAAACGAATATGATTCGACAGAAAGAAATCGTATTACCGGCATTTCCGCGAGGATTTCACCTGATCACTTCGCATGTGGAAGCGGCATGGGAGGAGTGGCCGCAAGAGGGATTGCTCCATCTTTTTATCAAACATACCTCGGCAGCCATCAGCATCAACGAGAATGCAGATCCTTCCGTGCGCATCGATATGGAGGAGATATACAATCGTCTGGTACCGGAGAATCAGCCATTCTATACGCATGTGCTTGAGGGCCCCGATGATATGCCGAGCCATGTGAAGGCGGGCATTACGGGCTTCTCGCTGAGCATTCCAATCAGCCGGGGCCGCCTCAATCTGGGCACCTGGCAGGGCATCTATCTCTGCGAATTCAGAAACCACGGTGGCAGAAGGAAACTCGTGCTGACCGTGATAGGAAATTAGTGGAGGGTGTTTGGTGGATAGTGATTTGTCCGTTGACCATGCCTGAATAGTACGGACTACTTTTGGATTCTTTGAGTGTTGCTAAGAATATTAACAAGGAGAGTTCCGGAGGGATGAAATCTCTGTAGTCCTTGCTCAACGGAGCCGTAGTGGCAAGCAAGAGAATGAACGTGGTGAGATAGCGTAAAGAGCGCTTTGAAGAAAGTGCGAGGCGGATCAATCCATTAAGGTGAGCGGAGGGTCAGCGCTTGTGATTCGTGTTTGGTGCTTGGTCCATTGTCCATGCCTGAATAATGCCGACTGCTTTTAGATTGTTTGAGTGTTGAAGAGGACATTGTCATGGAGTCCCGGAGGGACGAAAGCTCTGTAACCCGGAAGTGCCCTCCAGTTCCCCGGGCCCCGGAGGGGCGGCCGGGCTGGCGGAGGAAGAAATTGAAATGATTGAAAATGCTTAATGGCTAAAGCCGGAACAGTTTAGTGTATCTCTTGCCACCGCGCTAAAGCGCGGAGCAAGAGCA
>WFPF01000096.1 GCA_015487695.1 Chitinophagales bacterium | reverse complement strand
ATTTTAACGCAGCACTCATCCGGCAGGTGCCCGCTTACGAAACGCTAGGCCGTTTTTAAACAGCCGGGCAACTCCTGCTGAAATCAAAAGAAGCATGAGCCGAAATGCATTTAAGGCCTTTTTAAACAGCCGAACCGGTGCTGTCACTCCGAGCTTGTCGTCCCGATACTCATTCCACTCGATCGGGATCTTCGAAAGGGTGCTTGAACTTCTACGCTTCTTATGATTTGTCTAATGCTTCGATACATGCAATCCCCGAGGGATTGCATTACTCAGGATGACAAATCACCAATCACCCCGGCTAATCCCTTCGTGTAAAGAGATTGGCAATCCCGATCAGGAGGATGGCCCCCACGGTGGCGGCAGCCAGAGCACCCAGGGAACCGGAGATATGAATATCCAGCTTGTCGAAAGTCCAGCGGCCGAGCACACTGCCGATCACTCCGATGAGGGCATTTACGAGGAAGCCGAAACCGTGTCCGCGGGTCAGCACTCCGGCCAGCCAGCCGGCCAGTGCACCTATTAAGATCATCCAAAACCAACTCATTGTCTTTTCCGTTTTTCACCCCGCCAATGAGCTGGCGGGCCAGTCGAAGATAAAAAAAAGAGTATTTGCATCCGGACCGTCTTCCACACACCGAGTTCTCAGGCCGTAAAAATGAGGCCTGAAATCCTGTCTGCAAAACGAACAATAGATTCCGGTTATTTGTTAATCATCCGGTTGATAATGAATATCTCAACACTTAAAAAATGGCGTATTTGCCAATTGCTTATAAAAAGCTTGCAACCATGAAAACAATTACCCTCTTGCTTTTTTCGCTCTTCCTGCCTTTCGCAGCCAGCGCACAAAGCAATGACAAGGGCCGGGACGGCCTGCGCGGTTATGGAGCTCCGGTCATCTATCTGCAGCCCTTTCACGGTGGATACGGACTCTACTTTGGGGGAAAAGGAGCCGCAATTCTCAACGAACACCTTAGCATGGGCGGAACCGGCCTGGGCTCTTTCCGTCTCGAAAGTTTCCGCGGCAATGACCTGGCGGGAAACGAGCAGGCCCTCCTGAAAACAGATGCGGGCTACGGAGGTGCCTTTATCGCCTATGCGCTGCCATTATACAAGTCTTTCCGCCTGAATGTCCCTTTGCAAGTCCTTTGGGGCAATGTGAGCATAAGGGATGAGCAGGAAAGAACGATTGAGCAGTCGGGGCAGGTATTGCTTCAACCCGCCATCGAGCTGGAATTTCATGCCACACCTACGCTGATTCCCGTTTTCAGGATGGGCTACAGCCTGGCTTTCGGTACAGAGTTGCAGAATCTGAGCAATGCCGATTTCTCGGGATGGAGCTTTGGCCTCGAGATTCGTTTTGCGGGTCCGCCCCGGTGATTGCATGCCATCCAAGGCCCTTTCCTTCCGGCCTGAAATGTGAAGAAATATTAATATCAGAGCGAACTGTAACTTCCCTGAGTGCCCATCGTCTTAGCGTTGAAGTTTCCGAAATGAGTTAACATATGTTTCGGATATATAACAAAAAATACATTCTTCAAACGCGCCTTAGCGATAGTTTTAAATTCAAAGACCAAAGCCATGAAAAACACCCTTATCGTCCTGTTTGCAAGCCTTACACTCAGCTTCAGCTTACATGCACAAACCCAATCGGCAGGGCCAAACAATCAGTGGAAGGCCGTCAATAAACATTATTTAAGCTTTCAGAAAGGAGACACTCCGTCAAAAAGCGCTGTGATCATCGTTTCTGCCGGTCCGAACCGCATTCGAATAGCCGTGGAAGCCGAAAATCCGATGGACCGCCCCGGTTGCCATGCCGACATGATCGGTATGAAGAAAGTGGACGCGCTTGACGGTTCTTTTCTTTTCGAAGGGAAAAAATTCAAGGGTCTCAACCAGCTCGACCGGGAGATTCGCTATGAAGAATATCTCCTGCGCCAAAAGGGATACTTCAAATTCATGGACCACTGGTACGAGCCGCTCGATTCACTGGAGACAACCCCCTCCGAGGAAGCATAGCGCCCCCTATGTGTTTATTCTTTTGCGATAGCGATAGAGCAGATAAAAAATGAAGAGGGACAGCACAAAGAAGGTCAGGAGAAAGAGAATCGAACTTCTCATGCCGCCCATCACCTCGTTGATATATCCAAAAGCGAAGGTTCCGAGCACAATGGCCACTTTCTCGGTGATGTCATAAAAGCTGAAAAAAGAAGCGTGGTCGGTGGTGACGGGGAGCATCTTCGAATAAGTGGAGCGTGCCAGCGACTGGCTGCCGCCCATTATAAAACCCACCACACTCGCCACGATAAGAAACGTAGTGATTTGTACCGTAAAATATACGGCCAGCACGACCATCGACCAGATAAACACAGCCGTCATCAGTGCCCTGAGATTGCCGATTTTTGAAGAAAGCCAGGAGAAGAAATAGGCCCCGCCAATGGCCAGCAACTGAAGGATAAGAACGAGGAGAATCAACATGTCGGTGGGCATGTCCACCTCTTTTTCGGCAAAGGTCGGGGCCATGTACATGACCGTCTGCAGGCCCATGCTCAATGTAAAAAAAGCCAAAAGAAAGAGGGCCAGCGAGCGCAGGGTGAGCAGTTGCTTAAAGACCTTGGCCACCTCGCGGTAGCCGTTCATCAAATAATTTCCGCGGGCTTTCTTTTTGTAGACATTATCGGGCAGGCGGGCAAATGTGATGCGGGCAAATCCCATCCACCAGAGGCCGGTCATCACGAAAGAAGCACGGGCGGCTTCTCCGGAATCTTTCAAAAAAAACTTCTCGGGAAACATCACCATCAGCAAATTGATGAGCAGGAGAATGACACTGCCCACATATCCATAGGCAAAGCCCTTGGCACTGACCTTGTCCTGCATCTCGGGGGGCGCGATCTCGGGCAGATAGGCATTGTAAAACACAATGCTGCCGGTGTATCCGACTCCGGCCAGAATAAAAGCAATCACCCCGGTTTCGAGCGTATCCATGTCATAAAAAAAGCCCAGGGCAATGCAGGAGAAAGCCCCGAGATAGCTGAAGATCTTCATAAAGAGCTTCTTCTTGCCGCTATAGTCGGCAATGCCCGAAAGCAAGGGAGAGATCAGTGCCGCAATGAGAAAGGCCACGGAAAGCGCATAGGACTGCAGCGATACGTTATCCACATGCCAGCCAAAAAAGGAAATGACCTGCTGACTGCCATCGGGGGCCGAAGTGATTTTCTGATAATAGACCGGAAAAATGGCCGATGTGATGACGAGGGAGTAGACCGAGTTGGCCCAATCGTACATCGCCCAGCCATTGATCACCTTCTTGTCTACCTTCTGCATCATGTGACAAAGAAAATGAAATTCCCGCTGACCAGACAGGCCGGAGACTCCCGCTCAGTCGAATAAGAAGGGATGGTCGCTATGACCGCTGATGCCGGGCAGGTTGATAAAAATCAGGTGCGGACATGAGCGCGGACAAAACGAACGGCCAGCGACATGACCAGAAGCATCAGCAATCCACCGACCCAGAAAGGCATGTGATAGACGATTCCATAAAGGGCTCCACCGACCATCGGTCCGATGAAGCGCCCCAGGGAAGCGAAAGACTGATTGATGCCCAATATTTTACCCTGTTCTCCGGGTGAGACCATCTTTGAAATAAGAGACGTAGTTGTCGGCATGAGCAGAGAATTGCCCATCACCATCATCAGCAGGGAGAGGTATTCGAGCGGCATAAAATACGCGGGCGGCACAAAGGGAAGGGACGCCAGGCCAATGGCCATCGAAAGGCAGCCGAGCACCAGCATCTTCTGCTCACCGAGCCTGCGCTGGAAAAAGCCGATGAGGGTTCCCTGGAAGACGGCCGAAAGCACACCGATATACATAAAAAGGTATCCGATCTCTGCAGCGGTCCGGTGATATTTCGATTCCCACAGCAAAGTAGAGGTCACGTGCATCATGCTGAAAGCCGCAATGAACACGAGGTTGATAAAGATGAGTTTGCGCACTTCCGGCATGCCCTGTATGCGTTTGAAGTTTCCGAAAGGCGAAAGAAAGATTTTTGCCTTTCTGTTTTTCACTTTCAGCGATTCGGGGAGCAGGAAGGTGGCCACCAGAATATTGAACGCGCAAAGTCCGGCTGCCACATATCCTACCATTCCCACGCCATATTGCATTTTCAGAAATCCGCCTATCGGTGGGCCGAAGATGAATCCCAGACCAAAGGCTGCCCCGATGATGCCGAAGGATTTGGCCCGTTTTTCAGGGGGCGTCACATCCGAGATATAGGCCTGCGCTGCCGAAATATTGGCAGATCCGATGCCCGAGAGCACCCGCGATGCGAAGAGCAGGAGGATGCTCGTGCTGTGTGAGAAAAGCAGGTAGGCAAAAGCATTGATAAAGACACTGCTTATGATAATCGGTTTCCGGCCGAAACGATCGCTGAGGCCGCCCCACACCGGAGCAAAAAAGAATTGCATAAGGGAAAAACTGCCCGCTATCAGACCAATCAATGCCTCGCTGGCACCCAAATCCTGCGCAAAGAGGGGCAGAATGGGTATGACGAGTCCAAAACCGACCAGGTCGATGAAAATCGTAATAAAAAGGACAAAAAGCGGTGATTTCCTCATGATATCAGACGAAAGAAGGGCAAAGATAAATATCTGACTACGCATTTGGAGGGGATCTATCCACAGGGCAGGCCATCGTTATTTTCCCGGTGCAGGCGATTTTTGTATTTCTCTTGATTTGATAAATCAGAAAAACAATGAAGCGATTAGCCGTATTTTGTGCCAGCTCCGAAGGAAACAACCCCCGCATCAGGGAGGCTGCCCAGCAACTGGGGCGCCTGCTTATTTCCAAAGATATCACCCTTGTCTACGGGGGTGCCAGCCGGGGAATCATGCAAATCATTGCCGATGAGGTATTGAAAAACGGAGGCCGGGTCATCGGGGTGATACCCCGTTTTCTGGTCGATGTGGAGATCGCGCATCACGGCCTCAGCGAGCTGATTATCACCGAATCGATGCACGAGAGAAAACTGAAGATGTTTGAACTTAGCGATGCTTTTGCCGCCCTTCCCGGTGGAGTCGGCACGCTCGAAGAATTATTCGAAATAGCCACCTGGGCGCAGCTGAATCTTCATAAAAAGCCCATTGCCGTGCTGAATACCGACTCCTATTACGACTACCTCTTCAGGCAGCTCGACCACATGGTCTCGCAGGGCCTGCTCAAATCCTTTATGCGCGATGAAATAAAGGTGGCCACAGAGCCGGAGGAGTTGCTCAGAATACTGGAAAGCCACGAGGCGGGCAACGGCAATTTCCTTCAGGAAAGCCTCGTTTAAATTCGTTAAAATTTGAAGCACGAAACCCTAACTTTACGCAAAATTTTAAGCGATGCGAAGCCTAATCTTCCTTCTTCTTTTTCCCACGCTGCTTTTCGCGCAAAAAAACAGCGACTCCCTGGCCTTTGAACAGTTGTTGCCGGAATACCTCAATAGCTACAAAGAGATGCATGCACCGCGCATCCTGCCCGACTTTGAAGCTACACAGGCGCAAATGCTCAGCAAAGAGCAAATGCTTGCCATCAGCAAAGCATTCAATGATTTTGCCGAACGGCTGGATGCCATAAAAAGATACCGGTTGGACGAAAAACAAAAGGTGCATTACGACCTTATGAAGCTGAGTTCGGAGCTGGCCCTCGGATTCATCAACCTGCAACTCGATGAGGCGGATGTCAACGAGAACGGCAGCTACGATGCAGAAAACGGGAGTGAAGAGCCTGCAGCTGAGCCGCCAGTCAGCGAGGAATGGTATGCCCTCTACATGAAATATTACTACGGTGACGGCAGCATGAACCCGCAAAAGCTGAAAGTTTACGGAGAAAGCATTGCTGCCATGCGCGATCAGCGGCTTAATCAAATCATTGAAGAAACGGGCTACAAAGGAGATGCAGCCGGCTTCTATGCCTACCTCCGGGGCGATGACGGACGCAACCTGATCCGGAGCCGGGAAGAACTGCTGAGAGAAGCGAGCGAGCGCAGCGGGTTGATATTGCAAAATCTCCGCTCCCTGCTGGGCCTCGACCTGCCCGATGTTCGCATTGAGACAGACGGAGACGGAAAGATGGGCCGCCTCGTGGGCAATGTGCTGCACCTGCCGATGCCGGCCCGGGGATTTCCGCGCTCGGCACTCGACTATATTTTGGTTTATCAGCTTGCCGGACAGCATGTTATCAACCATATAGAAGCCATGCCGTCAGAGTGGAAAGACCTCTGCAGCGATCACGCATTCAGAGAGGGCTGGTCAATTTATGCCACACGGCTGGGGTCGCGGCTGCAGCTTTACAATGATCCCTACTCGAAGGCCGAGGCCCTGATGTTTCAAAAAGAAATAGCCGTGATCACCCGCATCGACTACGGAATGTATCTCGAGGCCTGGTCGCCCGAAGAGGGTCTGAAATACTGGCAGGATGCCATTCCCTGGAACAGGAACGGGGAAGAGATCATCCGGAAAATCAGAAAAAAACCGGGCTATTACAGCGTTCCGGCATGGACCGGTTTCGAGATAGATTCCAAACTGATGGCATCAAAAATTTACTGGGACCGGAAGATCAAAGCCCCCGAATTTTATTCGGTTCTGCTCGGATTCGGCTCCCTGCCACCGGCCATGGTCTTCGATCGCCTTGACCGGCATTTTACACCTTAAGAAAAAGAAACACTATGGCGAAAGATCCCCTGGAAGGAATAAAGGAAGAGTGGCTGCCCCTGCAGATCATTCATTACTCATTGATTGCAGGTATTCTCATCTTTATGGTTAGTGTTTTGCTTATGTATCCGGAAGGTCTTTTCTTTGCCTATCCGGTGGACAGTGTTCCCTTTTTGATCATGAATCTTTGTGTCGCACTCATTCCGCTTATTGTAGTACCCATGGTCAAAAAGAAGCTATACGGCCCGGAGAAACGCAAGGCCGAAACGGACAATCGCCAGCGCTTCTATGCCTATCGAAGTTATAAGATTATTCAGTGGTCGCTCAGCGAAGGCCCCGCATTGCTGGGGATTGTAACAAGCATGATACTTAACAATGCCGTCTATTTGATTTTTGCGATATTCCATCTTGCCTTTCTCATCAGTGCGAAGCCCGACAAAACGGAGTTGCGTGCATGAAAAGAGAAGAACTCAAAGCCCGGACCATCGAATTTGTAAAAGACACACTCGCAGGAGATGGCAGCGGGCACGACTGGTGGCACATCTACAGGGTTTGGAAGATGGCCGTACATTTATCGGAAACGGAAGGCGGAGACCTGTTTTGCATCGAGTTGGCGGCTCTGCTGCATGACATTGCCGATCACAAGTTTCACGATGGCGACCTGAAGAAGGGCCCGGCCGTGGCTGCCGCATTTCTCAGGGAACAGGGCGCAGAAGAAGAATTGATCGAACGGGTAGCCGGCATTATCGGAGAGGTGTCATACAAAGGGGCCCGTGTCCCTGATGCCGCGAGCAGTCTGGAGGCACAGATCGTTCAGGATGCCGACCGCCTTGATGCCATCGGAGCCATCGGTATTGCCCGCACATTTGCCTATGGAGGCTCGCGAAATCGAGCCCTCTACGATCCTGATATTCCGCCTGTCCTGCACCACGATTTTGAAAGCTACAGGAAGTCGGAAAATCCCACGATCAATCATTTCTACGAAAAGTTGCTTCTGCTAAAAGAGCGCATGCATACGCGCAGCGCACAACGCATAGCCGAAGAAAGACACCGCTTCATGGAGCTTTTTCTGGAACGTTTTTACCGGGAATGGGAAGCGGGCGATCATCCGTGATGAAAGACCATCAGCGGCACCCGGGTATGAAAAACCATCTCCTTGCTCAGGCTCTTGTGAAATAATCCTCCCCTTCGTTCGCTGAGCATGGCCACCATGCTTGCGTCCACTTCGCGGGCATATTCGTTGATCCGGTCGATCACATCATCGCCACTTACCAGCGCAAAGGTGATCTTCGGAAAATGGATATGATCCTGAATAATTTCCTGATAGGCCTCAAGGACATCCACATCTTCGCGGTCTATTACCTTTTCGATATGAATGATATGCAGATTCGAGTCAAAAGCTTTCAGAATTTCCGTCAGAATCGTCAATGGCCTGATGTCGCCTTCCATCAATGAGGAGGCATAGACGACTTCCTTTAACGGGGAGACCCCGGCTCCGCGTGGAACGACAATGACGGGAACCGGTGACTTTTCGACCATGCGGGCTGCATTGCTGCCGATCAATATATCATCCCCGGGATTGTGACCGCGGGTACCCATGATCACCATCGAGTCGTCCAGACTTTCGAGGGTGGCAATGAGTTCATCGATATGTACTCCGGCAGCCGAGAGATAATCACAGAAAACACGATTCTCGCTTTTGCGGGCTACATAATCACAATATTTCTTAAGCTGAGCCTCTATCAATTTTCGCTGATCTGCGTCAAGATCAACAGGTCCGGCCACACTGCCGCCATAAAGATAGGCCGGATCGAAGGGGTCGGCATTGGGGAAATCGTAGGCATGCAGAAAGAGAATTTCAGTATTCAGTTTATCGGCAAGCATGATGGCGAAATCAACCGCGCGGTCAGAAGCTGAAGAGAAATCAGTGGGGACCAGTAGCCTTTTCATGGTTGGATTGTTTTTGTATAGTTATAACACCGTTTAACCAGGCTGAAAGTTCCGGTGCAGCGCTTTTAAATTCATCGGGGCGCGAAAAATGCCACAGCATGGCAGAGGCAAAGAACTGCTGGGGGTAAATGCCACTCTTTTCAAGGAGTTCTGCAGGCAGAAGATCAAAGCCTTTCAATTCCCCGGCATGGGCATTCATTTTTTCACGGCACGCTTCCTCTGTGATCTCCATATACCCTTCTCCTTCGATGGCATTCTCGTGATATATGGCATGGGCAAATTCGTGAAAGCCGGGATGGAGCACTTTCTCCGGATGGCGCGAAGCCTCCGTGAGCAGTTCTTTGGCTATCACAATGGCGCCCTGCATTCTGACTTGATTTCTCTGATAGCGCTTGCGGATCAGCTCCCCGTAATCGCCTTCACGCAGCAGGATGAGGTTAAAATAGGGATACCAAAACTTATGCACAGCGAATGTGAGCGTGACGGCTGCCGCAGCGATCAGGATTTTCACTTCGTCTTCCACTTCCTGTGCTTTTGGTCCTTTGATCTGGCGGCCCTTCAGATAGTCTCTTACGCGGTACTGAAAACGCTCTTTTCCCTCGTCACCGAGGGCCCCGTAAAAGGGCACTTCATACTCGCTCAATACACTGTGAATCATATCAGGCGTTTTCTACACAAGTCATCAAATGTTGCAGCAAGCCGGCCTTTTCGGGCTTCACTTTCAGGTCATAAAAGCCCTCCGTGAAGATAAAACGCATCCTCTTGACGGAATTCGATTTTAGGATCTGCCACTGATCGTCACTGAGGTCGAGGTCAAATGTGGCCTCATATGAGTTGGTCTTGCCCACAGCCCGGCTTCCGTCCCCCTCGGTCATGGCATTTATTTTCAACACATTATCATCATTGAGCATGATCCACACCTGATTTCCTTTCGGCATGACAAATGGCTTATTAAGCGAGAGTTTTACCCTCAGAAAATAATCGCCCTCTTCGTAAACAGCCTGAAAATAGGCATTGCCATCTACCTGCACCGCCAAACGTGAGGCCCGGGTGATGCTGCTGCGTTCACCCGTGAAATCATCCTTTTTGTTGACATCAAACTGGCAGTCATCCTGTGCCTGAGCCAGCATGCCGAAGGCTAAAAAAAGAAAGAATATGAATTGCTTCATCCGCTTAAAATTTTAGGCTGTAAAAATACATCAAAATCGGAGGGAAAGCGAAGCTTCCCCGGCCATATTGGGAGCCGGGCGTCAGCGCCTCGCTCATTCCGGAAAGTATTAACGAAAGTATGAGATAAGTCATTTGTAGAAAGCCGCTATTTTCGATAAACTTGCGGGTCCATTGATACGAATGCATTATGATAGCAGGAATAATTAAAGAGCAGGAAAAAGAAAACCGCGTGGCCATCGTGCCAGCGGATATTGCCAAACTGAAAGCGGGAAGCTGCCTGGTGGAAAAGGGGGCCGGAGACAGGTCCTATGCAGCGGATAGCGAATATGAGGCAGCCGGTGCCCGGATTGTTGACCGCGAGGAAATCCTGAAGACGGCCGATGTCATTTTTTCGGTAAACGGATTGCCGGATGAAGAGATTGCCGGCCTTCGTGCCGGACAGGTGCTCATCGGCATGTACAATCCGCTTCTTGAGCCCGGCAAGGCACAAAAGCTGGCCGAACAGGGAGTGATAACTTTCAGCATGGAACTGGTGCCGCGCACTACACGTGCACAGGCCATGGACGTGCTCTCGAGTATGGCTACCATTGCGGGCTATAAAGCTTCGCTGCGTGCGGCCGACAGCCTGCCGAGCTTTTTCCCCATGTTCATGACAGCGGCTGGCAGCGTCAAACCGGCCAAAGTGCTCATACTGGGAGCAGGTGTGGCCGGATTGCAGGCCATTGCCACGGCACGCAGACTGGGTGCGGTGGTCGAAGCCTTTGACGTGCGATCGGCCGTGAAAGAAGAAGTAGAGAGCCTGGGAGCCAAATTTATTGAGGTGGAAGGTGCGCGCGAAGATGACTCTGCCGGAGGATATGCCGTAGAACAAAGCGAAGAATTCATCAAAAAGCAGCGCCAGATGGTGCATGACCATGCCGTCCGAAGCGATGTCATAATCACTACGGCCCAGATTCCGGGCAAGAAAGCCCCGATGCTGGTACCTGCTGCCACGGTGGAAGGCATGCGAAAGGGATCGGTAATCATCGACCTTGCGGCAGCCTCGGGAGGAAACTGCGAATTCTCGAAACCCGACCAGACGGTCGTACATAACGGAGTCACCATTCTGGGGCCCACCAATCTGCCCTCGGAAATGCCACGGGACGCCAGCAGCATGTACGGCAAAAATCTTATCAATTTCTTTAAACTCATCAATAAAGACGGGGAACTCAATCTGAATTTTGATGACGACATCGTGGCAGGTACCTGCCTCACCCGCGATGGACAGATCGTCAATGAACGGGTCAACGCCCTCTTTGCAAGCGCAACAGAAAAATAATCCTCCGCAAAAAAGTACAAACAAGAGCAAATGGAAGCAATACTGAGTTTTTTAGGTGAGAATATGGACATGCTCTATTTCCTGATCCTGTCCATCTTTCTCGGAATAGAAGTAATCAGCCATGTGCCGGCTGTCCTCCACACCCCGCTCATGTCGGGAGCCAATGCCATCCACGGAGTGGTGGTCATCGGAGCCATCATCGTAATGGGCCATGCCGATCCGGGCAATTACCTTGCCCTCGGTATTGGCTTCATTGCCGTCATTCTGGGCACGCTCAATGTGGTGGGTGGTTTTGTAGTGACGGATCGCATGCTTGGCATGTTTCGCAAGAAGAAAGACAATAAATAATCTTTAACCGAGAATGAAGAACAGATCATGAGTGAAATGATACAAAGTAATATTCTGGAGATCAGCTATCTGATTGCTGCGGTCACTTTTATCCTGGGACTGAAAATGCTCAGCCAGCCAAAGACGGCCCGAAAAGGAAATTTTATAGCCGCCATAGGTATGACCCTGGCCATATTGACCACCATTCTCTTTCACAAGCAAAACGGAGAAGGAATATCCAATCTCGGCTGGATAGGCGGAGGGATCGTAGTCGGCTCGATCATCGGCTATGTGATGGCCAGGAAGGTGAAAATGACGGCCATGCCACAGATGGTTTCCTTTTTCAACGGAATGGGTGGTGCCTGTGCGGCACTGATTTCCCTGAATGAATTTGCCCACTATACCTCCGGAGGAGAAGTAACCATGATGAACGGTGAGGTGCTGGTGATGCTGCTCGGCTTGCTGATCGGATCGGTTTCTTTTGCCGGCTCCATCATCGCCTACGGCAAGCTGGAGGGTAAGATCAAGGATTTTGTTTTTCCCATGCAGCACATTGTTAACCTCAGCATTCTGGCCATCATCATTGCCATCGGAGCTTATATGATGATCAACAATCTGGCAGATCCTGTCTGGATTTACCTCATCTTCGGCCTTGCTCTTATTTACGGAATATTGTTTGTGCTTCCCATCGGAGGGGCCGATATGCCGGTGGTAATCTCACTGCTCAACTCTTTCACGGGTATGGCAGCCGCATTTGGGGGCTTTCTCTACGGAAACTATGTCATGCTCACAGGCGGTATTCTGGTAGGTTCTGCCGGTACCATCCTGACGGTGCTTATGTGCAAAGCCATGAACCGTTCGCTCACCAATGTGCTGATCGGAGCATTCAGCTCCAAAGGCGGGCCGGCAGCTGCGGGCCAGGGCGATCTTAGCGTGCGTGAGGTTACTCCCACCGATGTGGCCATTCTTTGCGCGTATGCCAACAAAGTAGTCATTGTACCGGGTTATGGACTTGCCGTGGCACAGGCACAGCATGCCGTACACGAATTTGAAAAGATTCTGGAAGGCAAAGGCGTGGATGTGAAGTATGCCATTCACCCGGTGGCCGGACGCATGCCGGGACACATGAACGTGCTTCTGGCCGAAGCCGATGTGCCTTACGACAAGCTGGTGGAGATGGATGACATCAATCCGCAGATGCCCAACACGGATGTCGTGCTGGTCATCGGGGCCAACGATGTGGTCAACCCGGCAGCGGAGAATGATCCGGCCTCTCCGATCTACGGTATGCCAATCATTCAGGCATATAAAGCCAAAAATTGTATTATCCTGAAAAGGTCTATGCGGCCGGGATATGCGGGCATCGAAAATCCTCTTTTCTTCATGCCGAAAACCAGCATGCTTTTCGGAGATGCGCGCGACAGCATTCAGAAATTGATCGAAGAACTGAAAGCACTCTGATTTTTATTACGGGCAATTGTTTGCAATCCTTGCTTTTACTAATTCCTTAGCTTGTGCCAGAGGAGTGCGGCCGAGCCAAGGATGGCTGCCTCACGGTCTTTGAGAGAGGAAATTTCAAAAGCAATCTTATTCTGGTGGATGAAGAGCAGGGCGTTCTCAAAGTAGCTTTTGGCAGGCTTCAGCAAGCGCTCACCGGCATTGGCCAGTCCGCCCAGAAAAAAAAACTTCTCGGGACTGAGAATGGCTGCGACATCGGCCAGAACTTTGCCAATGATGCGGGCGGTGTAGTCAAAGGCCTCGTTGGCCAGGGGATCGCCTGATTCGGCTGCCTCGAAGATGCGCTTTGATGAGAGGTTTCGCGGATCGCTTCCCGAAAGCAGGGACCGGGCTCCGGGTCGTGAGAGCAGCTCGTGCATGGTTTCCTTGAGTCCCGTAGCCGAGGCATATCGTTCAAAGCATCCCTTTCTTCCGCAATTGCAGAGGCGGCCATCGGGAATGGCGATCATGTGCCCTATTTCTCCGGCCAGCCCGTCACGGCCCTGCAAAAGCACGCCATCGGCCACAATGCCTGCCCCGATGCCGGTACCCAGCGTAATGACCACAAAGTTTTGGCTTCCTCCGGCTCCATAAAGCAATTCGCCCATGGCTGCCGCATTCGCATCATTGCTGATTTCTGCAGGTACTTTCAACTGCTCGGCCAACATTTCCCTGAGGGCTACCCTCCCCTCCCATGGCAGGTTGGGAGGATCTTCCACAATGCCTGTGAAAGGATTGGCGTTCGGAACACCGGCCCCTACTCCGCGCAGTTGAAAGGATTTGTCTTTCTGCAGCAGCTTTGCCACAGCTTCAGTCAGTGCCGCCACAAAGCTCCCGGCTGCCGGGTATTGTCTCGTATCGAGGTGGCCGCGTGCCATTATTTTTCCATCCGAATCCACCAGTCCGAAATCCGTATTTGTTCCTCCAATGTCGATACCCAATACCAGTTCTTTCATCTCAAGCTGTGTCATTTGTCAAAGAGGCAAATCTAAGAGATTTAAGCAAGGAAAAGAGGCTTGGGCTATTGCGTGGAATAGTTATTTTTGCCCAGCGATTAACTATGGTAAAGAATAAAAAAATAGTGGTGGTACTGCCTGCCTACAACGCAGCCAAAACCCTTGAGAAGACCTATCGGGAAATCCCCTTCGACATTGTGGACGATGTGGTATTGGTTGATGATGCCAGCAGCGACAACACCACGGAACTGGCGGGCCAATTGGGAATCAAACATATTATCCGCCATGAAAAGAACACCGGATATGGCGGCAACCAAAAGAGTTGCTACAACAAAGCGCTGGAACTGGGAGCCGATATTGTGATTATGTTGCACCCTGACTATCAGTACACCCCCCGGTTGATCCCTGCCATGTCAGACCTCATAGCCGGCAATCTCTATCCCGTGGTCCTGGCTTCACGAATTCTCGGAAACGGAGCGCTCAAAGGAGGAATGCCGCTCTATAAATACATCGCCAACCGCCTCCTTACTTTTTTCGAAAACCTGATGACCGGGCAAAAACTGTCCGAATATCATACCGGATACCGTGCATTTAGCAAAGAGGTGCTCGAGAGCATTCGTTATCAGGACAATTCCGATGACTTCGTCTTCGATAATCAGATGCTTTCGCAAATCATTATGGCCGATTTCCCCATTGCCGAAATCACCTGCCCGACCAAATATTTTGAAGAAGCTTCTTCTATCAATTTCAGCCGTTCGGTCAAATACGGACTGGGTGTTCTCCGCACTTCCCTTGTGCACCGATTGCACAAATGGAAAATTATCCGCTCCCGGCTTTACAGTTGATCCAATTCATTTTATGCACACCGGGGAAGCCGGTATATCCGCTCTGTGTTTCCCCAGACTTTATCTCCGTCAGGCCATTGCTTCCTGATGATCCATTCCGTTTTTCTTTATCTCTTCTCCCTCTCTGTTGCAAGCAGACCTGCTGCCAATGGATCAAAATTATCGGAGCCGTTTACTTTAAAATGCCTTGCATCCAATAACTTTACCATATAATTATCGTTTACAAGAGAAATGACATCCTCTAAGACATTTGAGAACATGAAAATTGTAGAAACCCGGGATGGGAGCGAAACCCTTTATGTGCCCGATATAGATGAGCATTACCACTCAATACACGGAGCCTATACCGAGAGCATGCATGTTTTTATTGAGAAAGGATTGCATGCAGCCATGGAAAAATTTGATCACATCCGGCTCCTGGAAGTAGGTTTCGGCACCGGATTGAACATCTGGCTTTCGGGCAATGAGCTCATACCAAAGAACTTTAAGTTCCACGCATACGCTATTGATATTCACCCGATTAAGAAAGATATATTCTATCAGTTAAATTACCCTGAATTTGGCAATTCCGAGGTGGAACGAGCTTTTTACGATACCATCATGCGGGCCGAGTGGAACCGCGAAGTTCGCATTGCCTCCGACTTTTACCTTGAGAAGGTAAGTGCCGATTGGACGAGCCATCCTCTTGACCGGCAATTTAATCTGGTCTATTATGATGCCTTTTCACCTAAGACGCAGCCTGAGATGTGGAGCAAAGAACTCTTTGAAAAAGTAGCCGCGCACATGATGCCGGGAGCCATTCTGGTCACTTATACATCGAAGGGAGAGGTCCGAAGGAATATGGAAGCGGCCGGCCTCCGGGTCGAAAAAATTCCGGGCCCTCCGGGAAAAAGAGAGATGCTGCGCGCCATTAAAGAAGATGAATAGTCAATTGTCTGAAACAGCGGCAATCAGAAGTTGGGAAGCACGGGCCGGTTGTCCAGGATGGAATCAATCTCTGCCATCACATCTCCGTTCAACTTTTCCTGATCATTCAGGGCTTTCAGGTTTTCAAGAAGATGCGCTGTCTTTGATGCCCCCAGAATAACCGTGCTTACATTTGGATTTTTCAGACACCAGGCAATCGCCAGGCGGGACATGCTGATCTCGAGCCGGGAGGCAATGGATGAGAGTTTCCGGGTTTTTTCTATCCGCTCTTCGGTCAAAGCGGCTTCCTTCAGCCAGTCAAGCCCTTCCATACCAAGGCGCGTTCCCGCTGGCATTCCTTCGTTGTATTTTCCGCTTAATACACCACTGGCCAGCGGTGACCATATGGTCGTACCCAGTCCGACCGTTTCAAAAAGCCGCAGGTATTCTTTCTCCATTCGATCGCGGTAAAACATATTATACTGTGGCTGCTCGACCACAGGCCCGATCAGGTGATGCTGTCGGGCGACCAGGTGCGCTTCCATGATTTCCTGAGCGCTCCACTGACTGGTGCCCCAGTAAAGCACCTTGCCTGACTGTATGAGCTGGTTCATGGTCCAGACGGTTTCCTCCACGGGCGTTTCTTTGTCGGGTCGATGGCAGAAGTAGAGGTCAAGATAGTCTGCCTGCAAGCGCTGCAGGGCTTCGTCACAAGCCTCCCTCAGATGCTTTCTGTGCAATCCTTTCTGGGTCGGCAGCTCTCCCCCCTTTCCAAAGAAGGCCTTGCTCGAAACACAATAAGAATCGCGCGGCCATGAGAGCTCTTTGAGAATCCTTCCCATCACCCGCTCCGACTCACCTTTGGCATATATCTCTGCATTGTCGAAGAAATTGACACCATGATCATAGGCGATAGCCATCAGTTCTTTTGCGGTATTGTCGCTGATCTGCTTTCCAAATGTGAGCCATGAACCGAGCGAAAGTGCGCTCAGTTTCAGACCTGATTTTCCCATTCTTCTGTATTCCATCATGTATATTGCTTTTGAATGCTGAAGAGGCGAAGTTATAGCTTCCCGGCAGAACAGAAAACCCGGCTATTCCTCGTAGCCAAACTCTTTCATCAGCTCATGGGTCTCCTCTATGAGGCGGTCGATATCGTCCGGATCGGTACCCTCATAAAAACCCCGGATATGCCGCTCGGGGTCAACCAGAAGAATATACTGGCTGTGAATGAAATCCGTGGGTCCGCCATCACCTTCCAAGTTGTCGGTGAGATAGCTGTTGCGGGCCGCCAGATAGAGTTTCTTCCTCTCCCCGGTGAGAAAATACCACTTGCTCGAATCTGCATTGTAGATATGGCTGTAACGCCTTAACACAGACACGGAGTCATGCCGGGGATCCACCGTATGCGACAAAATGAGGAAATGATCGTTGTCTTTAAACTCCTCCTGCACACGCATCACCTGGGTCAGCATTTTAGGACATACGGTAGGACAGGATGCAAAGAAAAAATTGGCAATGTATATTTTGTCCTTTACGTCTTCCTGGGTGATCGTATCGCCCAGCTGATTAACAAATGAGAAAGGGGCTACGGTATGAGCCACCGTTTCCCCTTTTTCATTTACCGTATCCGGTCCAAAAACTTTAAGCCGGGTTCCGAAATTGGATTGAGCCAGCATGTAATAGATCGCAAAAGGAACCGCAATTATGATAAGCACAAAAAGAAGCTGATTCCGTTGCTCTTTGTTCATCATTTTAAGGTGTTATAGGTACCGGATTTGTGGGCAGGTAAGGCAGTGCGCCACCGGCCGTATTTTCCAATGCTTCCTTGATGGTAGGTACATAAGCGATCAGAATGATCACCACCGCTACCAGAATCCATGGTGCAAAGTTTTTCACAAGGCTGATATTTTTCTCGTCATGATAAGCTTCGGATGTCGGGAAGCTAAATGCCACCGAGCCTTTGGATTTGGAAGCCATGGTAGCAATCAGCACCGTAAAATAACTGAGAGCTGCGATAAACATGATCGTACCACCTATGGCCGTGATGGCCGTTGTGATCTGCCAGTCGCTGTGAAAGAGAGGCGAATCGGGGTTGGTGTAGGAAATGCCCAGATTCGTTCTTCGCGGCTCACCCAGCAGTCCGCCTACCATGAGCCCGCTCGAAAAGAAAGTAAGCCCGAGTGCCCAGATATAGGGTACTGCCACGTTGAGTGATTTCAGCTTCACCTCTTTGCCGGTGAGATTGCTGTACATATAGACGGTCATTCCGAAAATGGCAAGTATCACAGGCCCGGCCACCGTCAGGTGGAAGTGGCCCGGAAGGAAGCCGGTATTATGAACGAGGTTGTTCATGCTGTACGAGGCATTGAGTATCCCTGTCGCTCCCCCAACGATAAAGATCAGAAGCCCTACAATGAGATAAGCAAAGAGGTAATTGTTCTTGTCAAAGAAAGGCTGGCGATAAACCCAGGACATGAGGCCCTTGTGGCCACGCAGATGCGCACCCATTTCGAGGCTGGCCGCAATGGAAAAGGCGGTAATCAAACTGGGCAGTGCCACACCAAAGGTAAATAC
Organism: Chitinophagales bacterium; assembly: GCA_015487695.1. Classification (GTDB taxonomy): domain Bacteria; phylum Bacteroidota; class Bacteroidia; order Chitinophagales; family S012-47; genus S012-47. The sequence goes on along the minus strand of WFPF01000096.1, from coordinate 30,669 downwards.
GGCATGCAGCAGCTTCAGGTTCGGATTGATGGATGGTTCGGCAAATTGGTGATGCAGCCCTACCGGAATGGAAAAGATGAGAAAGAGGAAGAAAACCAGACGGGCGGCAAAGTCGGAATAGATCTTCGAGCCTACCAGTTTGGGAAGGAATGCATAATACATGATGTAGGCCGGCAAGAGCCAGAAATAGACCAGCGGATGGCCAAAAAACCAGAAGAGAACCCTGGTGAGCATGACATTGATCTCGCTCACATAGCCCAGCGACCATGGCAGAAGAATGACCAAAACCTCATAAGCTACCGGAACCGTGGCAATGAACCAGATGACAAAGTTGGCAAGGGTTCCGACTACGGCAATCGGAGTTTTCTTCTCGGGATGCTCTTTGCGAAATCGCAGATACATGGGTATCCAATTGAAAAAAGCAATCCAGCTGCCCACGACCAACAGCGCCACACCGATGTAAAAGAGCGGATGTGCCTTCAGCGGAGCATAGAATGTATACAAGACAGTCGCATTTCCCGACATGATGGCCCAGGCAGCCAGCAATGTGCCGATCATCATCACCCAAAAGGAAACCCATACCCAGGTCATGTTGATTTTGTTCTTCAGATAATAGACCATCACGGCATTGCCAAAGGCTACGGCAAAGAAGGTCGTTACGACTATGGCATTGACCACTCCGTGCAGGGTCAGTCCTTCAAAATATTTCAATGACCAGATGGAATCGCCACGAATGACACCGGCCCGTGACAAAACCTGTATCAGCCCTAAATAAACGCCCAGCACCAAAAGCAGCATGGGAATGAGCAACTCCAGTAACAATACTCTTTTTAAACTTTTAGAAAACTCCATAGTTATCGAGAATTAAATTATTTGACAATGATTTTTCCTACCATATTTTGATGTCCCGTGCCGCAAAACTCGTGGCAGACGATTTCGTAAGTGCCTTTTTTCGAAAACTTCACACGGTACTTATTGATCGTTCCCGGTACGGCCATCAGATTGACCGCCTTTTCGTTGATATGAAAACCGTGAACGACATCCTTTGATGTGAGGAAAATATCCAGCTCGCTTTCCAGCGGTATTTCAATCTCACGGGGTTCGAAGGCCCACATTTTTGCCACATAATAGGCCTGATAGGTGTGCTCATCAAGCTGTCCGAGCCTTCCTTCGGTAAAGGTTTTATCCGAGGGTACACATTCGGCAATATCTATGCCCGCACCTTTGGCTACGATAATGATGCCTGTTACAAAAAGCACCAGCACAACAATCGAAAAAGAGATGATAAATTTTTCAGCTCTATCCATGATTACAGATTTTTTTGAGTTTAGAATTTGTGTATTAGTTGCGATACATGAGGATCATGTAAAAAAGAAACCAAAGGAAGGATATAAATCCAATGAGCATCATAAAAAAGAAGATGGCTCCTTTGGGAAAAAAAGACTCTTCGGGCTTGCGATTTTCTTGTGCGTCCATATAGTATTTTTTTATAAAGCCATAAAAAGAAGACGATATCACATTCTTATCAATGACTTAAGTCACTTTAAAAATAGTGATTTTAACAGCAATTAACAATTCACAAATAAATTTGATTATACACAGAAGGAATCTGCTATAATTTGCAATTTTGCATCTTTCTTCCCTATCCTGCACCGGATTTTAGCAGTAAAAAAAACAGCATGAGAATCTTTTTTCTTTATCTCTGCCTGATACTTGCCGGCACCTCATACGCACAGGAATTGAGTCAGACGATCCGTGGCGTTGTGCTGGAATCTGATTCGCGCACACCCCTGCCCGGAGCCAGTGTGGCGGTCTACCGCGATTCACAACTGATTGCCGGCACCACAACCGATGCCAACGGCCTTTACCGTATTGAGGAGGTGCCGGTCGGGCGCTATTTCATTGTAGCCTCCTACATCGGATACAACCCCGTAGTGATTCCCGACATAATAGTGAACACGGGCAAACAAAGCGTTGTGGATATTCTTTTGGAAGAAAGCATCACCCGCATGGAGGAAGTGGTCATCACAGCCGGCAGGCGAAAAGGTGAAACCCTGAATGAGATGGCCTCGGTCAGTGCCAGGGCTTTTTCGGTAGACGAGTCGGAACGATATGCGGGCAGCCGGGGCGATCCGGCCCGTATGGCTTCCAATTTTGCAGGAGTCGTGGGCAACAACGACAATTCCAACGATATCATCGTGCGGGGCAATTCGCCCATCGGACTGCTCTGGCGGATGGAAGGTGTGAATATTCCCAACCCCAATCACTTCTCGGTGGCGGGTAATACCGGAGGACCCGTCACACTGCTCAACAATCAGGTGCTTTCCAATTCCGACTTCTACACCGGGGCCTGGCCGGCCGAATATGGAAATGCCGTGGCAGGGGTCTTCGACCTACGCCTGCGAAACGGGAACAACGAGAAACGCGAGTTTCAGACCCAGGTCGGATTTCTGGGCATGGAATTTCAAAGCGAGGGACCCTTCTCGCGGAAGGCTCCTCACTCCTATCTCATATCTTACCGCTATTCCACCCTTGCCCTTTTCAACAATTTCGGAGTCAATATCGGCACCGATGCCGTGCCACGCTATCAGGACCTCAGTATGAAGCTGAATTTTTCACTCGGCAAGAAAAGCAACCTGGCCGTCTTTGGCATCGGAGGAATCTCAGGCATCGATATCATCAAAAGCGATGATACCGACCCTTCAAAGAGCGAAGTGTATGGCAACGAAGATGCCGATGAACATTTTTACAGCAGCACCGGAGTGGCCGGGGTGAAGTTTACGCATACCCTCAACGAGAACACATACCTGAAGGCCACGCTAAGCACTACCATCCAGTATTCGCGCAATAAAATATTCAACATTTTCCGGCATGTCGTTGACCAGGTCTATGTGCTCGACAGCCTGCGGCTCTCGCAGGGATATCATCTCAACGAACGCAAGGAAGGGCTTTCGCTGGTGCTCAACCGAAAAGTCAATGTTCGGCATACGCTGCGCTACGGTGTTTTCAGCGATGTCTATCATTTCGACTTTGTCGACAGCATTTACCGTCCCGAGCAGGCCCGCTTCGAAACCCGTATCAACTACCGGGGCACCGGGCTTCTCGTGCAACCCTATATCGAATGGCAATACCGTATCTATGAGAATCTGAAGTTTTATGCCGGATTGCACGGACAATACTTTAACGTCAGCCGGAGCAAATCGCTGGAACCGCGCCTCGGGCTCAATTGGACCCTCGACAAGAAGCAGTCGCTTTCATTTGGGTTCGGGCAACACAGCCAGATGATCCCGACCTATGTCTACTTCAACGGAAAAGAAGTGAACGGGGAAATTGCCCTCTACAACAAAAACCTCGACTTTATTCGGAGCAATCACCTGGTGATTGGATACAACAATTACCTCACGCGGAAACTCAGAATGAAAGTGGAAAGCTATTATCAGCGCCTCTACAATGTGCCGGTGAGCGTCCGGCCTTCGTCATACAGTGTTCTGAATGAAGGTGATGACCTGAATCGTTTTTTTCCTGACAGCCTCTTGAATGCAGGCATCGGAAGGAATTACGGAGTTGAATTCACTCTTGAGAAATTCTTTGGCAATCACTATTTCTTCCTATTCACTTCTTCCCTCTTCGACTCAAAATACCGGGGCAGTGACGGCAACTGGTACAATACCGTCTTTAACAGCAACTATGTGCTCAATCTCCTCGGCACGCGGGAATTTACATGGGGCAGCAAGACCAACTCCACCTTCGGGATCGGTGGCAAAATCACCTTTGCCGGGGGCAAACGCTACACCCCGATCGATACCCTGGCATCGGAAAAGGCAGGCGAAGCCGTATTTATCGACACCCTTCGCAATACGCTGCAAACTAAACCCTATTTTCGTGCTGACCTGAAGATCAATTATAAACTGAATGCCAAATCTGTCACACACGAATTCGGTCTTGATTTAGTGAATGTTTTTAACACAAAAAATATTTTCAAACTTAGATACGTAGGCGGGTCCGAGCCGATAAGGGAAGAATATCAACTGGGCTTCCTGCCTATATTTTATTATCGCATAGACTTTTGAACAATGGAAGATGAATTTTACCTGCCACCGGGATTTATGGATATACCGCCTTTGCTTTTCGACAGCGAAACGAACGAACCCATAAGTTTCTGCAAGATTTGCGGAAAGGATCTGATCGAAAGCGACAGCGATTATCTCATTCAAAAGTCTTTCAGAAGATTCCCCGAACACCGCTTGGACGAGGTCGTCTTTGAATTTGCAATCTGCAGCGACTGCAACAGGCGCATGCACAACGAGCTTTCCGAGGAGTCGAAAAAGATGATGGAAAAATACATGGAAGAAGAAATTCATGCTTCGGATCAAATCACGCGCATGGTCATGCTTTCACATGAGAAAGAACCCGACTTCCGGGACTTGACGGGGCGCTGTGCAGTCACAGGAAAAAACCTCGATGAACTGGATGAATACACGATCATTGCCCAGGGCAAAGGGCCCAAGCTCGTTCTGGGTCTCTTGCCCCTGACGGTTTCCTTCGAAGCACAGGAAGGCCTTAATGAACTGCTTTCCCAAAAAACCCGCGATTTTCTCGATGGCTTTACCCAGGAACATTTTTCAGGCCCTCCGGGCATCGAAGAGCTTATCGGCCCGCGAAGGCCCATGTTTGTATGACCGCCCTTCATTTCTTGAAGCCCCTTTGTACAGCTATTGCTAATTTTGGCCCACCATTATGCTGATCATTCATATTCTTCTTCTCATTCTGGGTTTTATTCTTCTTGTCAAAGGAGCCGATTACCTTGTAGAAGGAGCGGCCGCCACCGCACGCAAATATCATATCAGCGAAATTGTTATCGGACTCACCCTGGTTTCCTTCGGAACCTCTTTTCCGGAGCTCATTGTCAATATCATTGCAGCCGTAAAACATGAGAACGATCTCGTTTTGGGCAATGTGATCGGGAGCAATATTTTCAATACGGCTGCCATCCTGGGGGTGGCAGGTCTCTTTGCCCCGATGACTGTTCACCTGCGCACTTTCCGTTACGAGATCCCTTTCTCCGTCTTCATTACCGTTTTGCTGCTCGCTATGGGCATGGGCTGGCTCGGAACAGGCAGCGGCACGCTGGGCACGCTCGATGCCATCATTCTGCTGCTGCTCTTTGCAGCCTACCTCTATTACATTTTTTATTTTATGAAAAAGGACCGGCAAATCCTGATCAAACTGGCCGAAACGGTAGAGGTGCCGCCTTTTTCAGGGCTGAAGACCTTACTTTATATTCTTGGAGGCATGGTCGCGGTTGTTTGGGGAGGTAAGCTGGTGGTTGACAATGCCGTGGTTCTGGCCGAAAGCTGGGGAGTAAGCCGCAAGCTGATCAGCATAACCATCATATCAGCCGGCACTTCGCTGCCCGAGCTGGCCACATCGGTAGTGGCCGCCCTGAAGCGCAAAGCCGACCTTGCCATAGGCAATATCGTGGGAAGCAATATTTTCAATATCCTCCTCGTCCTTGGAAGCAGTGCCGCTATCCGTCCCATTGTCTATAGCAGCAGCTTCAATCTCGATATTCTCTATTTTATTGGCATTCTGGCACTGCTTTTTGCCATGTTGCTCATTGGGAAAAACAAAGAACTCAAAAAGAAAGAATCCCTTTTCCTGTTGATTCTCTTTTTCCTGTATATGATCTGGCTCTTCATCCGTGAGGGAATTCTCTTTCCCGGAATCGTTTAGAATTTCCGGGCCTGACATAAAATTGCTTCAATCGCTGAAACGCATTTTTCTTCATAACGATGAGGAAAGTCATGGACATTGGCCTCATTGCCGCCTTATTTTTGCAACATGGACAAGAAAGAACTCTACGCGCATCGTACGATAGCCGAAATTGTAACGGAAGATATTTCAAAAGCCGGCATCTTTAAGAAGTACGGACTGGACTTTTGTTGTGGTGGCGGCCGCAGCATCGAAGAGGCCTGCATGAAAAAAGGGATAGACATGGAGGCTCTGATTCGCGACCTGGAGTCGGAAAAATCCCGATCAGGTGGCCGGCCCGTCCGGTTTAAGTCCTGGCCCGTGCACCTTCTGGTAGATTACATTCTGGAAGTACATCATAACTATGTGCGCGAGAACCTGCCCATACTGAAGCAATTTTCGGCCAAAGTGGCCAAAGTACACGGCCATGCCGATCCGGAACTCATCCAAATACAGCAACGGGTAGAAGAAATGGCAACCGACCTCGAAATGCATATGCGCAAGGAAGAGGAGATTCTTTTTCCGATGATCAAGAAACTCAGCGAGCAGCGCGAAGTAGATGCCGAAACGCTGCATTTGATTCTTCACGGGCCCGTACCGGTGATGGAGGCAGAGCATGAACGTGTAGGAGACATTATCAAAGAGATTCGCGATCTCTCTCACCAGTTTACCCCGCCCGGCCATGCCTGCAATACCTATAAGGCGCTCTATTTTAAACTGGAAGAGTTTGAGGATGACCTCTTTCAGCACATCCACCTTGAAAACAATATTCTCTTTGAGAAACTCAGGGAAATGGCTGCCTGATCACTTTGAAACGGAGTTATCTATTTCATCATAGATCGGTTAAACTCTTTCGATTTTCCTTTGGCAATCGTAAGTGTTTTCCATTCCTTTCCTTTGCGCATCTTGGCCACATACACGATCTGTCCGATATGATAGGCATAGTGTGCCAACTGCCGGTTGATCGCATCAATGACGGAATGAGGCTCATTCCGGATGCGGACTTTTCGGGCCAGGTCATCCGGTGACAACGCTTTCAGGGTATCGATCACCAGGTCCCATCCTTCATTCCATTTTTCCATCAGTTCTTCGCGGGTTTTTATCCGGCTTTCAAATTCCGCATCACGGTCACGCCATTCCTTCTCCCCGTCTTCCTCCAGAAAACCGGTCCAACGCGAAAGCATATTTCCGTGCAGATGATTGACCATCACGGCAATGCTGTTGCTGTCATCATTAAATTGCCAGAATAAATCTTCATCCCTCAATTGCTCCATACTCCGAAGGCCTGCGCTTCGATAATAATCAAATCTTTTAATCACACTTTTGAGATACTCCTCTTTCATTGAAAAAAAACTTTTTACTTCTTAAACAAATGGGTATGTCCCTTTTATATTAAGAAATAGTGTGCAAATCTCAAGTGCTGAAAAGCTTTTTCTCCGTCAGTTTATGATCACCGGCCTCGAAAATTCCCGTTGACCCGATCTGAAACGAATCAAATACCAAGCTGGCGGAAGGCCGCGGATGTCAAGCACGCTTGAAGGAGCTGCCAGGGAACGAAGCGGAATGCCGCGTGCATCAACGACTTCGACACGATACTCCTTTTCTCCGGTCAAGACCTGAATTTCACTATGGGCAGGATTGGGATAAAAATCGAAAAGTCCATTATTACCGGTTTCACTTCTCAAGCCGTTGATTTGCAAGGAGTCTGTCCATATTTCAAAGTCATCCCAGTAAAGGATCAATTTTCCTCCGGCCTGTCGCAGTCCGTTGATCAGCTCGCCCGAAGTATAAAGTTTCATCGGATTGAAACTTGTCACACCATCAGGCAGGCTGTCATCCGGATGACGCGTATAGTCATGCACATCTGCAATGATGTGCTCATTCAAGTCCTCATCTATGAGAATAACCTTGAAACGCCCTTGGTCCGCATCGCCTTCGAGAAAATGCGTTTCAAGCGTGAACCACTCGCCCAGAGGCACTTCCATCGAACGGTCAAGCAGTTCCCAGACCGATTCCCATTCTTTATTGGCGTTTTTTATCTGACCATGGGCCCCGAAGAAGAGCCGGGAGCCCACCCCGCTGTCTTTGCGAATATTCAAAGTCACACGAAAGGGGAAATCTTTGTTCGATTCATTGTTCCAGTACTCCTGTATGGTAAACCAGGTAATCTTTTTATTACTCTGCCGCAGCATTCCTATATCGGGATGAATGTAAAGCCGAACACGGAAATAGAAAGCCTTTAAGTCGGGACTGCCGTTAATGGCTGCCTGAATTCGTCCCTTGTAAAGGGTGTCCCCGTTATTTTTCGTGTAAGCAATGTGGGGCGCTTTCAGGTCAAAGCTCAGTACATGATTGGAGGGATCGACAGGGCCGGCTACAATTTCGGCTTTGCTCCTTGATGTATCGCCATGTTCGTAAAAAATGCGGAAAGTTCCCAGCCCCGGGTATTCGTCCAGATCACGCACCCAGTCATAGCCATTGTCTTCCCCTTCGATATCGGCATAATCGGGATTGGGCTGCCCGTTTAGCTGATATTGATAGAGCATGCTGCCGCCTTCAAATCCGGAGCGAAAAATATAATCGGGAGATTGGGCACAAACAGTGATAAGGCCAAAGACACATAAAAAAAGCAATAAATTCTTCACAATCATTTCTTATTCAGATCAGCGAATGCTCTTATCGTTTAAAGGGACGTACATTCTTTTCAATCAAGCAATTCATAAAGAAATTAGATAAAGACCGGAAAGCCGTCCTTCAAACCTAAAATTAAGTGCCGGTAATATCTACTTCTCATCTTTATAACTACGTATGATAATCCGGTTGCTTTTTTCATAGCTAAAATAACTTAGTGCCCAATTGATACCAACAAGCAATTTATTTCGAAATCCGCTGATAGACATAATGTGTACCAAAGACCAAAGCAACCAAGCGCCAAAACCGGCAAACTTCAGTTTACCAAGATCGGCTACAGCTTTTCTTTTCCCAACAGTGGCAAGAGAGCCCTTGTCTTTATAAACAAAAGGTTTATTGGGGCGGTTATTTATAATACTCGGGATAGCCCTTGCCAGATATTTCCCCTGCTGAATAGCGGGTTGAGCGACCTGGGGGTGCCCGCCCGGTGTCCTTTCTGTAATCATGGCAGCAATATCGCCCAAAGCAAAGACATTATCCAGCCCAACAACCTTCAGGTTTTCATCTACCCGTATCCTGTTTCCTCTGACGAGAAACTCGCTGCCAATACCTTCTGGCAACTGTCCTTTCACCCCGGCTGTCCAGATCAGATTTCGGGCATTAATAACTTTGCCACTCTTTGTCTTTACCACTTCCCCGTTATAGTCTACCACAACTTCATTCAGAAGAACCGAAACATTCAGTCCCCGGAGATAACGAAGTGTTTTGGCCGATGCCTTCTCGGACATGGCCGAAAGAAGTCTGCCGGAGGCTTCAATCAGGTAAATCTTCATTATCTCAGTGGGATACTCCGGGTAATCCTTCGGCAGGATGTAGTGACAAAATTCAGCGAGGGCACCGGCCATCTCCACACCTGCCGGACCACCTCCTACAATAACGAAGTTCGTGAGGGCATCCTTTTCCTCCATGTTACAGGTAATGGCCGCTTTCTCAAGATTCTGGAGCATCTTATGGCGTATGTTCAGGGCATCACGAATATCCTTTAATCCCAGACTTCTTTTTTCAATATTTTCCAGACCGAAGAAGTTGGTAGAGGTACCCGTAGCCAGAACGAGGTAATCATAATGAATCTCACCCTTATCAAGAATCACCTTGTTCTCTTCCGGCACTATACTTAGGACGCTACCCATTCTATAAACCACATTGCCATATTCGGCAATCTGTTTTCTGAATGGAAACACAATACTGTCAGGCTCCAGCCCACTGGTTGCCACCTGATAGAGTAAAGGCTGAAACTGGTGAAAGTTATTGCGATCCACAAGTACAACCTGCACCTTATGCTTTCTGAGGCCCTTTATCAGTGCCAACCCGGCAAAGCCACCACCAATTACGAGAACTCTGGGATAATCACTATTCGGCAGACAGACAGAACCACCGATACCACAACTAGCATCATCGCAATAATTAATGTTTCGCAATTGTTTCATCGACTATTTTAAGAATAAGAATTGAATAAATACAAGTCGTTCATATCCAATAAATTTCAAACAATCAATACCGGCTAATTTATATAGTTATGTTCCAGATTAAGGATGGAGTTTCTGTCATCAAAGTGTTTATTGAATATCTGATTAATGGAGTAAACAAAAGCGAATTGGAAGCGGTGAGCAGAACTGCTAAACAGATCAGCTACCTCACCGTTATTCTGTAAATAGCGGTACTGAAATCCAATATCAAAGTTTTCACCTACACGGTAAAAGACATTGGATATAAAAATTCCCTGTTTACTTTTTGGCAGCAGTTCAAAACTCTTCAAACCAAACCCGACCGAAACCTGGAGCAAAGGTCTTTCGAGTTTTCGATACAAGTAGCGCAGAGTTGCAAAAGTTGCCATTGAGGGAGTTCGAACATAGTCCGAATAGCTTTTGATACTGTCAAGCCGGGCAAATCCGATGTTATAGACCCCCTGCACCTTAAAATCTATGAGGTGTACAGGGTCCGGCAACACGTTAAGAGTAATTGTTCCAAGTATATTCTTCAGGTAGCGGTCAAAGCCCTCGTAGCCGGCTTCATTCGTTGCATAACTATTATAACTAAAACCGAGTCGCTGCAATATTTCCCGGTTCCATAGCTGACTTTCCGGTACAACATATAAAAGCGAAAAACCAAAAGAGTTTAGCTCAAAATTCTCCGGTTTTGACAGGTCGCTAAAGTTTTCGCCATGAAAAGAAAGCCAGTAGCGTTGGGCAAATATGTGCGTATATTCAATGACATTGCCATATTGATTATCCTGTGTATTGCTTCCCTTGGAAAAGGGATTCAGCGAATAGTTAAAGTTCATTGCATCATCATCCCGCAATGTAGGAAATTCATTCAGAATAGTTCGGGTCGTTGACCTACCAATCTTTATAATATTCTTTTGATCTTCCACCTGTATAAATACGTGATTATAGAAAACCTGCCCCAAGTCAGAGTCGGCATCCGGGAACTGCATTCCAAAGACCATTTGTCCTCGCCACTTATTATATAGCTTCTGACGGAATCCTAAAAGAATCTGACTATCCGAGAAATCACTCACAGCCGAACTCACCCCGTTATTGTTGACCCCAATGTTAGCCGAAACTACTCCTTTTACCCCCAGTTCAATCTCCGGAAGTACCTGCGATACAGAAAGAATAGTCGAAAATACCGCTACCAATAGCGTTAAATATCTTTTCATAATTTAACTTATTTATTCATCAAGAGCAACTTTTGGCAGAAGATTCATGGACTGCCCATTACCCATTTTCATTCTACCCGTTGACGATACCATTCTCTCTTCCACGGGCAAGTCTTCGTAGATCAGAGCAAGTAAATTTCCGCCAGGGTAAAGTCCGTTATTTGTGACTCGCCTCGTATCATGATCATGGAAGGTCCAAATACCTCGATTATTGCCTTCAATAATAATGTCATATGTTTTTCCCGGGCTCAGAGAGACGGTATTTCTTTTCCAGGGTTGAGGCAATGGCACACCATCATCACAAACCATCCAGAAGTCATGACCATGAAGATGAAGGTGATGATTTTCTGTTCCGGCATTGATCAGACGAACCCGTATATTCTCACCACTTTTGATGTAGAGATTTGGTGTTGAGGGGTATGACTTTCCATTGACCGTAAACCAGTTGGGCACAGGCAGTTCTGCACTGGATCTGCGATTGACAAGGTAAGGTGGCTGATAACCCTTTTCGATGGCTGCCAGCAATTCTTCTTTCGTATTAAAAAGATTGAAGCGTTCGGGATCAAACCTTCCCTTCTTCATCAGATACGAGCGCTCTTTCATACGCTCAATCATTCCGTTAAGTTCTTCACGTATGAAGTTTACATCATGGGCCGAGTATATCAGGGTATACTCCCTGTCATAAGGAAACTGTTTCTTTATCGGATCATCGTCATCCTCTATTACTACACTGCCAAACATTCCGGATTGCATGTGTAACAAAGTACCCCAGTGACAATGGTAGAAGTGCGTTCCATACGGCTCGGCAATAAATTCATATATGAATTCTTTTCCGGGCATAACCGGCATCTGCGTAACATAAGGGACACCATCCATGCGCCAGGGCACGTATATGCCATGCCAGTGTATGGTATGGTTCAACTCAGTCTCATTCTTAAAGATGACCCTCACCTTATCACCTGACTTCACTCTAATCTCCGGCCCGGGGACCTTTCCGTTAAAGGCAAGCGTGTGAATCTCCATTGCAGGAGCCAGTTCCTGAATTGCAATACCCACACTAATCTCAAATTCTTTCCATTCCCCGGCTATTGTATATGCTAAGCTTTCCGGGAAAAGTCTCCCGTTGCTCTGAATGCTTTCTTTTGAAAAGAGATTGGCCGGGAACATGGTCAATCCGGCTATTCCCATTGCACTGTATCTCAAAAATTCCTTTCTTTCCATCCTGGTTGTTTTATTCGTTAAACTTTTTCCGCGACCTTGCAATCAGTCCCTAATCCAAATCCCCCCTGAGATGACAAAGAAACCAGCTTACCCGAGAAAGCTAATTGACAGTTTTCATAAACTCTACAATCTTATCAATTTCATCTTCCGTAAGATTTGCTCTAATTCTCATGTGGAGCCCGATAGTTTCCCAGTCTACATCATTATAATCTCCCGGGGAAGGGATATTGTGACACCTGATGCAATTTTCACCCCAGAGTTGAGCTCCGGTCTTTTGCGATGCTGCAGCTTTTTGAGCTTCACAACTGTACAATGTAACAAGAAATAGGAATACGGCTGTTAAGGTGCTTATTATTCTTACTTTACTCATAATAGTATTTTTTTTTAAAATCCCAATGCCCAATGGGCATACATTCCCGTTCTTCTACTGGAGCCTGCATTACCATGGCCTCCTACACTTTCCGTTACCTGATAGCTAAACTTCAATACGGAACGCCAGCTCAGCCAGTAATTCACTCCGAATGCAACCTGGCTGGCTTCTTGCTCCCATTCAGCCCCCTCAGGAGTTGAGAGGGAAGAGTATCGGCCAACCACCTCAATGTTTTTAATAAACCCGCTTGCCATGGACGGACGATAGCTTAGCTGCCCAAAATAGGCATTGCTGCTATTTGTAAATGTATATGATGTAGGAATTGTATCTCCGGGGCTCAGTTCATAATAGTTTGCATTGGCCACATTGGACTTCGTGTATTGGGCCTTTATATCCAAAATTCCTTTTATAGCACTGATTTGCTTTACATAAGAAAAGTCAAAAGCGTAGAGCCTGGCAGCCACATTTTCATATTCCCCTCCGGCATCTCCTGCAATTCCGTTGTAAAATGAAACCCCAAGCTCAACCGATGAGTTTGATAAGGGTAAGATTCCCAGACGACCCCCTACTGCCTTATTGCCATTGTTATCTTCAAAGTTTTCAAAGCGAAGCATTCCGGCTTCTTCCGGGTCCATGGCAGAAGTCACCAATACCGGTCCATTTACCATATATAAGGAGTAATTGATTTTCCCACTCCCGACCGGTGCAGCCCCGCGCAGTTCAACCCCGATTCCTGATCCGGGAGCAATCCCGTCATGACCAAATCCCAGAGGCAAGGTAGAAAGACGGTTGATCCAGGCCGGGTGAAGACGCTCAACAAAAGTGCCAAACGGAAGCAAAAATTTACCGGCCCTTACCGTAATGTATTTATTTAGGACATAATTGAAGTCGGCATATTCAAACCCAACTTTGACTTCCCCATCCTCCAATTCAAATTCAAGCTCTGCCTCAAACAATAAGCGATCCGAATGCTTGAAAAGAAATATGGGTGCGAAGGTGGCCCCAACAAATGATAAGTCGGCATCGTTATCATCAATCTGTTCATAATTGAGCCCCGAGTGCCCGTAGCCACGAATCATAAACTGTGTTTTGCTGGGTTTAAAGGCCTGGCCAAAAAGCTCCTGCCCTAAAAACAATGCAAGCAAGAGCCCTCCAGTTGTAATTATCTTCATGATTTAAAAGTTAATTGGTGAATGTTTATTTTTTCTCCAGCTCACGTATATAGTTGACAAGCTGCCAACGCTGTTCATCCGTTAGGGTCTCTTTATATGAGGCCATTGGCGGACGACCCTCCGTAATTTTCCAGTATAGTGCTCCATCAGACTGCGACTTTACTTTCTCTTTTGTAAAATTGGCCGGTTGCGGATTCAATGCAGCTCCTGCAACTCCGTCACCTTTGCCCTTATTACCATGACAAACGGCACAAAGTTTAAGGTAGAGTTTCTTTCCTTTAGCAGTGGCTTCCTCGTCTCCTTTGAAAGGATTCTTCAACTCATCAGCTGAAGGTGGAGCCACCCACTCATTGTTTTGCTTTGAATAACTAAATCCGAGGACGCTTATGGCAAGAGAAACCCCTGCCACAAGGGTGAATAGCTTTAATTTCATAAGAATTTACATTTTGGGATAGAAAGATACAAATATTTCTTTACTATTACTTAATGCTTGAATCTTTTTATTCAATAAGAGTAACATAAAACATATATGTTTGCCGGAAGGCAATGTCTTCCGATCGCTTCTTCCGATGATATCATATTACTTTTCAACTTTTTACAGCTATTTTTTATGTACCTGCCAAATATTCTGCAAGCAGTGTCATACGTCTGTAAACTTAGTAATACTTAAGAAGTAGAAACTTCATATTGTGATAATACACTTTTCACAAAGCGGTGGCACAGACCTTAAATATATCAGATCAACGAAATTCATTACACGCATTTGAAACAAGTTCAAGTGCTTTCTCACTCTGCTTTCCCAGCTTTAGTATTCTGAACCGATCTGCCGGTATTTTATCTAAAAAAACCAAAGTCTGATCGCCCCAGATGCTTTCATAAGGATTGTTTTTTACACAAATGGGATTAACGGCATACAACTGCAATCCACCCCCGTCATCCGCACAATACATTCCGTATTCCTGCAGTGCTTTGGCGATGATGCGTTCATAGCCGCTGAGGCCCAGGGAGTCAAGGTTGAGCTCCGGGTCCAATTGCACAAGCGCCCCTTCCGGAATGGCCCAGTCTTCATTTGAAGTGCCGTCACTCTCCGTTGCCGGAGCTACTGGGCCACCGGCACGCGTATGATCATAGCTAAAAATCAGGGCATGGTCAATATGTCCCTGCTTCAGTTCATGGGGCCATATGAGTCCCTGCAGCAGTTCAAAACCCGATCCCCGTGCAGAGAAACCCTGCGGAAATATGCCATCGCTGTCCAGCGGTAAGGCATTGCCCCAGGCGGCTTTCCAGCGGCCATTTCGGTAGCGCATTCGCCAAAAATCATAAATACAGCCACCTGCCTGATCGATCACAACCATGCTTCCGTCATCTGACGGGTCGGCCTCGGCATAATCAGGGACAGGCACATCAAGCATCGCTTTCTTCGGGGCCCACGAAGCGGTCAATTTCACTTCTCTCCGGGGTGTGGAAGCATCGGCATAATACACCGGAACCGTCCATTTTTTCACGGCCACGACAAAGGCTTCATTGGCCTGGTCCACCAGACTTCTGACCATTTGGTCCGAGGCAGGATCTACATCGGCCTGTGCAGGTATTTTATTATAAAAAGGGGATTCTCCTTCAAAAAGCCTGTAATAGCGAAGAGTTTCCGGCTTGTTGCTCAGATCTCTTTTTTGGCAGGCCACAGCCAGGAAAATGAAAAGGATACATGCCGGAATTATTATATTATTTTTCATGACCGTATTCTCTTACAGATGCAATGTAAATTAATTCAAGCACAAGTTATTACGAAAGAATTTAAAGGATATTGCCACATTCAGAAATGAAGCGATTCAGAGATCCCCATGGGGAAGCAAAAGGAGTACTCCGGGAGGTACTCAGTAAGTATTCATTATTTCACTTCTTCTAATCCTCTTCTTTCCGATCTCTTATTAAGTCTGACGGTCCGATTGCAGAAAGAGCAGAATTATCCTCAGATCGATAGGCGGGCCTCTGGCGTAATGTCGAGCGGGGCAAAATCACCTTTCTGGTACTTGAAATGGGCTGCCATGGCTATCATGGCGCCATTGTCCGTGCTGTACTCAATTTTGGGGATGTAGAGATTCAGGCCTTCCTTTTCTGCCCAGCGAGCGGCTTTGCTTCGCAATCCGCTGTTGGCCGAGACACCCCCTGCCAGGGCCACCTCCCGTATGCCACTCTCTTTTACGGCCCGTTTCAGTTTTTGCAGCAGGGCATCGTTGATCGCCTCCTGAATCGAAGCCGCCAGGTCGTGAATGTTTTTCTCAATAAAATCCGGATCGTCTTTGAGCCGTTCACGCAAAAAATACATTACAGCGGTTTTGACACCGCTAAAGCTGTAGTTAAGCCCGGGAACCGAAGCCCGCGGAAACTGAAAGCGGCTGCCATCGCCTTTTGCCGCCAATTCATCAATAAGCGGCCCTCCGGGATAGGGCAGGCCCAGCAGTTTGGCGGTTTTGTCGTATGCCTCACCGGCTGCATCATCGAGGGTTTGCCCCAATACTTCCATTGACAAATCTTCTCTCACAAGCACGATTTGTGTGTGCCCGCCTGAAACCGTCAGACAGAGAAACGGGAAGCGGGGGCGTGGTTCTTCGATAAAATGTGCCAAAACGTGTGCCTGCATATGATGCACAGCTATGAGTGGAATGTCCAATGCCAGAGACAGGCCCTTGGCATAACTCACCCCCACCATCAACGAACCGATCAGCCCGGGACCGATGGTGACGGCTACGGCATGGAGCTCATTCATTGTCAAACCCGCTGATTCCAAGGCTTCGGAGACGACCGGTACGATATTCAGCTGATGTTTCCGGGAAGCTGCTTCGGGGATCACTCCCCCGTATTTCTCATGAATTTTCTGTCTTGCCGTCACATTGGAACGCAAGACCCCGTCTGCAATTACGGCAGCCGAGGTATCATCGCAGGACGATTCGATAGCTAATATGCAAGTTTTCATTTACTTAATCGTTTCAATGACGTATCTTTAACACCCTTTAGGCAGGGCTGATTTAATATGAAAATACTGTTTCAGGCAAATAGGGTTTACAGGGCTTTTGCCCGAACGGTCAAATGGATGACTGCGTCCGTAGCCGGCCTCTTTGTCATAGCCTTTCTGCTTTTGCAAATACCTTCGATACAAAACTACATCGGACAGAAAATAATTGCATCTGTTTCAAAAGACTTAAATACACGGATTACGGTTTCGGAAGTAGCTTTCAATTTCCATTCGGCCCGCCTGAGTGAACTGACACTCTACGACCAGGAAAATGACACTCTCCTTTCTTCGGATCAACTCCTTGTCGATTACGAATTGCTCCCCATTTTATCTAACAATTTTCATTTCGGTGAAATTATTATTGACCGGCCATCCGTCCGCCTTAAAAGAAACAGCGATTCACTTGAGAACTATGCTTTTCTTTTAAAATACTTCGGTGGAAGCGAAAAGGAAGGGTCGCTTGCAGAAAAAAATAATAAATCAAAGGCGAAGCTTAAAATAAAAAGCATCGGCATACGGCATGCCTCCTTTCGCATGAATGATCAGGTCACGGGAGCATCGCTCGCCTACCGTGATGATTTCCTGCATCTTGAACTGAGTCGCATTGATTTAGAAAGTAAATCACTGGAAATACAGTCGCTGGACGTGGAGAGGCCCCGTATTGAGCGGAAATACATAGCGAAAAACTCCGTCAATGACAGCATGACAAGTACCTGGCCCATCGAGATTCCCTGGGATATTAAACTCAATTCCTTTTCGGTACATGACGGGCAGCTGCTTTCCAAAACCCCCGGTGCTCCGGCTATGCCTTCCGGAATCAATCCGGCCGACCTGAATATATCGGGTATTGACATCCGCATCAACGACATTGAATTTCTCAACGATTCACTTTCCTGTGAAATTGAAAACATTGCCCTTCAGGAGCAGTCGGGATTCAGAATTGACAGCCTTTCGGGGATGATCGAAGCCGGAAAAAAGAAAATCGTGTTCAGGGATGCGTGGATTCAGACTCCTAATTCCCTGTTGAAAGAAGACATCTCAATCGGTCTGCCCGGGCAGACGAGTACGGAAGATTTCTTTCAGGAACTCGCATTTGATGTGGAATTTCATGAATCGAAACTCGCACAGGAAGATATCCTCTACTTTACAGCCCCGGTTAATGCCCCGAAAAAAGACATTCAGCTTGACGGACGGATTTACGGGCAACTGAGCAATCTGCACGGCCGCGATCTGGATTTGAGCTACGGAAAGGTCACACGTTTTCAGGGTGATTTCACCATCATGGGGCTTCCCAATCCGGAGGAGACCTTCCTGGATATGAGCATTCACCATTTTCAGTCTGATTATTACGAGCTGAATCAACTGCTTCGCTTTGCGGAGCTCCCGCCCAACACGAAAAAACTCGGAGTCAGCACATTTAAGGGCAATTTCACCGGCTTTCTCACGGATTTTGTAGCTTACGGCACACTCAACACAGCCATTGGCCGCCTCGAGAGCGATATCAACATGAAAATACCCGCTCAGGGTGAGCCAAGTTACAGCGGGACCCTCCTTGTCAAAGACTTTGACGCAGGCTACTATCTGGATGATCCGAATATGGGACGCCTTTCATTCAACGGACATGTCAGTGGAGAAAGTTTTGACCGTGACAAGCTGAAAGCACACATTGACGGAAAAGTACAGCTCATTGAATACCTCGGATATGCCTATCGGGATATCATATTTGCGGGAGAAGTGGAAAAACGATTTCTTTCGGGGCAGCTCACCATCAAAGACCCGAATGCCGACCTCGACTTTAACGGAACCGTGGATTTCAAAACGGAAACGCCCCGCTTTTCGGCTACGGCCGATATCCGCAACCTGAATACGAAGCCACTGGGTCTCAGTACGGAGAAATGGAAGATCAGGAGCCGGGTGACGGCCGATATCCGGGGAATCGACATTGATGATTTGGTAGGTGAAATTGTGATGCGCAATACCGAGGCTTATGCCCATAATAGTTTTTTCAATCTCGGTACCATTTCGCTGCGTTCTGAGAATTACAGCCTTGGAAAACGGATGATCCTCGAATCGAAGATTGCCGATGCCCGGATAGACGGAAACTTTAAAATCTCCACCCTTGCTCCTGCATTCCTCTCCTACCTTTCCAACTACTATCCATCGCTGCTGGATATAGAAGAGCAGCCTGCGGAAGGACAGGATTTCATGTTTGAACTCCTGGTCAAGAAGACCAACAACTTCACCGACCTGCTTCTCCCCGATGTGAAAGGCCTCGAAGGGATACACATCTCAGGCAACTTCAACTCGTTGTACAAGCGTTTGATTCTCACGGCCAATGTCCCCCGGCTGCGATATCGAAATCTGCAGCTGAAGAATTTTGACCTCTATGCACATTCCACGGACGACACGCTTTATTTCGATACTCAAACAGATGAACTGGCATTCAACAAACAACTACGTGCCGCCCAGGTCATTCACGGATACGTCAACAGCGATAAGGCATTTCTAAACCTGAAGGCCTTTGAAAACGAGCTGGCCAATCAATTGCTTGCCAATCTCGTATTAAGCAATTCGGGAGACTCGCTGGAACTGAAAATCGTCAGTTCTACGCTGAAAATGGCAGGAAAAGAATGGGAAATAAACAGTGAAAACTCCCTCTTTTATTACGACCGGAATCTCTATGCCCGAAAACTGGAGTTTAAAAGCGGGGACGAAAAGATTGAGATCAGAAACATCGAAAGCAATGGCGAGCAGAGTGTCTCGGGATTGACCGCCCGCATGGAAAATGTAGAACTGGGTTACTGGATGGATATTGCCAATGTACTCCCCTACCACCTGGACGGAAATATCCGTGGAGAAATCAATGTTTTCGACCTCTTCGAGCCAGCGCCCCACATGCAAAGCAATTTGAAGATTGATGCATTTCAGATTGAATCGGAAGACCTGGGAGAACTCTCGCTCAAAACCACGCTTAACACAGGCGACATGCTTCTTCACCTTGATGCGCAGCTGGCAGCTCAGGAAGGGACCGCTTCCGCATCGGGCAGCATTAATGTTTCATCGCAGGCGCTTGATCTCGATGTGACGGCAAACAATGCGCCTTTCCGTATTCTCGAACCTTTCCTCACCGGCATCCTGACCGAAATGCAGGGCGTGGTCAACGGGCGGGCTCACCTCGGTGGTACGGCTCTGAAACCCGATATGCAGGGAAACATGCTGGTAAGCAATGCCGAAGCCACACTGGACTATCTGAAGTCGCGATATTATTTTGACCCCCTGCCGATTGAGTTTACCAATCAATCCATTTATCTCAAGGAATCACAATTTCGCGATGCTCCGGGCAGCGAGGCTTCCCGTGCCCTGATCGGAGGCGAAATATTTATGAAGAATTTCAATGAGCTGGAATTCCGTGATTTCTATGTATACACCGACCACGACTTCAAGTTTATGGAAACCACGGAAAGCGATAATGAATATTTCTACGGAACGGCTTATGGGAAAGGCATTGTACTCATCAACGGCCCCATCAATTTCCTTGACATATACATTAATGCCGTATCCGATCCCGGAACGCAGGTATCAATCCCGATCCAATACGAATCCGGAGTCTCACAATATCAGTTTGTTCGTTTTGTTAATCACCGGGAAATAGAGAGCAAAGAAAAGAAAGCAGACGAGTCGATCCCCATCTGGCTTGTCAATTTTACGATGGACCTGGATATCACGCCTGCTGCCGAGATTCAGCTGATCTTCGATGAAAAGGCCGGAGACATCATCAAAGGAAGAGGCGAAGGAAGCCTGAAACTGAAGTTTAACAGTGAGTTTGACTTTGAGATGTATGGCGGCATAAGCATCGAGGAAGGAGAATACCTGTTCACTCTTCAGGATATCATCAACAAGAAATTTGAACTCGAACCGGGCGGCACCATCACATGGAGCGGAGATCCGTACGGGGCCAATCTCAATCTGATCGCAAAATATTCGCGCAAAGTATCTGCCTACAACCTGGTGAGCGATCTGCTTGACCAACTGAGCTCTACGGAACTTCAGGCCGTAAAGAAACCCGGCATTTATACCGTATTGCTGCACATGCAGGGGCCCCTTGACGCGCCTGAGATATCTTTTGACATTGAAGCGGAAAGAAAAAATGAACTTGGAAATATTATAAGCAGCCGTCTCCAGGAAATTAGAAATGATGAGAATGAACTGAACAAGCAGGTTTTCGGCTTGATTGTCTTCAACAGTTTTCTGCCCAGCGAGTTCAGTGCCAGCTCGGGCAGCAGCAGCCTTGTAAGCTCCGGAGTCGGAACCGTTACCGAGTTTCTTAGCAATCAGTTGTCCCTCTATTTCAACGACTGGCTCTCCAAATACGACTTCGAAGTGGACTTCCAGTACCGCAATTACGAGATTGGAAGCAATGGCGAAGTGCCGGGCATTGTCAGAAATGCACTTGAGCTCGAATTAAGCAAAAGAATAGGGCGCCTGTCCATCAATGTCGGAGGCAATTTCGATTTCGGCAATACGAGCACCTCAATTGCCAGTGCCAATAACCTCGCAGGCGACTTCTCTGTGGAGTACAGCCTTACCGAAGACGGCCGGATACGCGTCAGAGCATTCAGAGACAGCGAATATGATCTCTTCAGCGATGCCTACCGCAATAAAGGCGGTGTGGGTCTTTATTTTAAAAAGGAGTTTAACTCCTTCAAAGAGCTCTTCCAGGGAAATCCTGACAAAGACACCGATAAGGCTGCATTAGAAGGAATAGAAGGAAAGAAATAAGATAATACTCTATCGAATACTGATATCCTTTAAATCCTTCAGAATATCATGTCCCATTTTATCCCTTTTTGTTTTCAGATATTTTTCGTTGTGCTTATTAGGTTTTATCTCAATGGGCACATTTTCCACTATTTCTAATCCGTATCCTTTCAGGCCGACTCTTTTCTTTGGGTTGTTAGTTAATAATCTAATCTTGCAGGCACCGAGATCGCGCAATATCTGTGCACCGATGCCGTAGTCGCGCTGATCCATCTTAAAACCAAGATGCAGATTGGCTTCTACCGTATCGAGGCCTTCCTCCTGCAATTTATAGGCTTTCAGCTTGTTTAAGAGGCCGATTCCCCGACCTTCCTGGTTCATATAGAGAAGCACGCCTTTCCCGGCTTCTTCAATTTGCTGCATGGCTGCATGCAGCTGATCCCCGCAGTCGCAGCGCATCGATCCCATCACATCACCCGTAAGGCAACTGGAATGCACCCGCACCATCACGGGTTCGTCCTTTTCCCATTTTCCTTTTACCAGCGCCAGGTGCATTTGCCCGTTGGTCAACTGGGTATAGGCCATCAATTGAAAATCTCCGTATTTGGTCGGCATGCGCACTTCCACTTCTTTGCGGATGAGCGTTTCGTGCTGCAGCCGGTAGGCCACCAGATCTTTGATACTGATAAGCTTCAGGTCAAATTTGTCGGCAATCTTTCGCAGCTCGGGCACCTTGGCCATGCTGCCGTCTTCGTTCATTATTTCAACCAGTACTCCGGCTGCTTCGAATCCGGCCATGCGTGCGAGGTCTATGGCTGCCTCGGTATGCCCTGTTCTGCGCAGTACACCTCCCGAGCGGGCTTTCAGCGGGAAAATATGTCCGGGCCGGCCCAGATCGCTTCCTTTGGTGTTCTTGTCAATCAGAGCCAGGACGGTCTTGGCCCGGTCGTGGGCCGATATTCCCGTGGTGCAACCATGACCGATGAGGTCAACCGATACGGTAAAGGGCGTTTCATGAAGAGCCGTGTTGTCGCTTACCATAAGGTCGAGGTTCAGCTCTTCGCAGCGCTCTTCGACCAGCGGAGCGCAAATCAGGCCCCGGCCATGCGTGGCCATAAAGTTGATTATTTCGGGAGTCACATTGCGAGCTGCGGTGATAAAATCCCCTTCATTCTCACGATCCTCATCATCTACCACAATGACGAGCTTCCCTGCCTTGATATCGGCAATGGCCGACTCAATGCTGTCCAGCCTGATTTTATCCCTTTCTGACATCGGATTCTTCGTTTATATTTTCTTAAAACAGGAGCACAAATTTATCGTTCCCACCCGAATGGCGGGCACGGGAGACAATATTTCTTGCCGGGAATGCGTCAGATAATTATTTTGATAATTCGCAGGCTTGTTGCCTGTGGCTTATTTTTGATGAAAAATATGGAAGCAAGAGATATTGTATTGAGTTTGCCCCAACGCTTTAACCCCGAGAAGGCGGAAGACTTTGCTGCCCGGGTGCACCTGCTTCTGAGCGGTACAGGCGGTGGGGAATTTACCGTGGAAATCGAGGACGGTGAAATCCATGTGGAGGAAGGCCTTCACGGAGAGGCCGATTGCAAGGTAAGAACCTCGGCAAAAACCTATGTCGATACGGAAAGCGGCAAAAACAACCCCACCATGGCTGTCATGACGGGGAAAATCAAAGTAAGCAACATTGCCGTTCTTGCCCGTTTTATTCAATGTTTTGAAAAATTACAATGAAAAAGATTTTTTTCCTGGCCTCCCTCACCCTCTTCTTCATTGCCTGCACAAAAAACGACCCTCGTTTTTCGCAAGGCCTCGAGGCGGCACAGGCAGGGCGGTTTGAGACGGCCGATTCGTTTTTTACAGCTGTTTTGAAGGATGATCCGGAGAACCATGCGGCCTGGAACAACCGCGCATTTGTAAGACTGCGATCGGGGCATGACAGTCTCGCGCTGCAGGATGCCACCAAAGCCATAGGGCTTGACAGCAGCGAGCACGTTTATTATGAAGTTCGTGCAGGCATTTATCTGGACAGAGACTGCTTCGATGAAGCCGAAAAAGACATTGGCAAAGCCCTCCGGCTGGCCCCACGCAGTGCACAGGCATACTTTCTGCGTGGCACGCTCTATTTCCACCAAAAGGATTACAGCAAGTCGATCAGGGCGCTGAAAAAATCGATCGAACTGGACCCGTCACAGCTTGAATCACGCATTCAGCTGATCGCAGTATATGCCAATGCCGGTCAATACGAAAAAGCGGTCTATGAAGCCACCAAGATGCTCGACCAAGGTATCATCGATCCCGTGCTCCTCCTCAACCGCGGCTATGCTGCCATGAACCTGGGGAAATACGACCTGGCAGCCGGAGACCTTGAGAAAGCACTGCAGCTGAATCCTGAGCTGGCAGAAGCACGCAACAACCTCGGATTTCTTCGTTTTCTGAGTGGTGACAGCAGAGAAGGAAGGAAGCTCATTGAAGAAAGCATTAAACTCAACCCGGACAATGCACTTGCCTATGCCTTTCGCGCGTTGATATTCAAATCCGAAGGAAAACCAGACAGCGCATGTAGCGACCTGAGCAATGCCCGTGCACTCGGGCTGAATTTTGAGGATTTTCCCAACTGGAAATTCCGGGAAACCTATAACGAATTATGCACAAACACCAAACCATGATCCGAAGCTTCCTCCTTGCCATAGCCTTTTTCTTTTCAGCCCAAGTCCATGCCCAGAGCGACTTTCGTATCGGTGCAACGGCCGTTCCGGGATTGCTTGCCCCGGCAGAAGCCCAAAACGATATTGTGCTGGAGCGGATTCTTATTCATTTTAAAGGCTTTCGCTATATCAAAAACGATCATGGGCGCTACGATGCTTTTGCCCGCTTTTCGGTGCATTATTCATTTGTAAATAAAAGCAAGAAAAAGGTGTTTGCAGAGGCTACTGTGCCAAACCGCGTTTACTTTAATGAATTTGACCGCAGGCAGCGCTCCCTGATCCTTGACAATGTGGCTGCGGCCGTACCCGGTCTTTTCCGCTTGCAGGGCAATGAGCAGCAAATCAGGGAAGAAATGGAAGCTCTCTTTTCCAAAAAAGTCTTTATCAGGCGCTTTATGAACGTGCGCGACCTGCCCAAACTCGACATGGCCTATGCCATTGTGCAGGACGGCCGGGCACTGCATTACGAGCGCTGCGAACTGGAGTTCAGGTGGAACAAAGACCGTCCCGAAGACCCGGGAGTTCTTCAGATGGAAGTGAAGCAGAAATTGCAGCTTGTCTTTCCTGCCGACTCGCGCAGCGAACTGGAATGGGAATTTCTGAGCCCGGCATTTCTCACCGGCAAAGAGAGCACGAAGCTGTATGTACCCGTTTCCACCACCGGCATCGCGGGCTGGGGCGACAAAGTCAAGCGTCTTTATCTGGCCTCCTCGGCCAATGATGGCAGCGTGGCTCTGCCCTATTATATGGATTACAAACAGGCTATGATGGATCATGACATCAATCTGGTGATTATCGAAAATCACAAACCCCAACGCAACGAACGAATTGCTTTTTACGATGTCAAAGATATCGGATGTGCCTGCTACGAGGGCGATGCAAGGGCCGTTCCGGTGTATATCCCGCAAGCCATCGACAAAATCTCCGCTTCCTCATGGTATCAAAACGAGATACGACTCAACGGAGACTGCCTGCAATCGGAGGAAGAAGTGAGTATTTATACCAACGTCCCACCTTATCTCAACGGGCTGGACGGCACCCTCGGATTCACGGGCCGGGCACTGAAGAAAGTGCATCATACCCGGGTATTGCTTGACGGCAAGTACACGGCCGACTGCGATGATTCGGGAGAGCCTTACCTAAGGCTGGACCAGGGCTATCATCCCGTTTGGGCCTTTGATGAATCGAGCGACAGCATTGAGACAGACGGGCAAGCCAGGGCAAATACCTTTAGCACAACGACCGCCTGGTGCGCTGCCGGAGGTGTGGGCGAATACCTTGAATTTGAAACCCGGCAAAGTGTCAAAGAGATAAAATTTTACACTGGGATTAGAAGCAACAATGATATTTATCGGAAATTCGGCCGCGTGAAAATGCTACAAATCGAACAAACAGACGGTCCCTATCGCAAGTTAATTGTGCTCTCCGATCTGGTGACCAGTTCGTACGAAGTGATGATGCCGGCAGGGAAATATCGAATGACGATCAAAGAGACTTATCCGGGAGTCCGATATGAATCTACCTGCCTGGCCAGACTTCGATTTACATTTGCTTCACCCGATCCGTGGTTGGATCAAATCATCAAAAAGCCCGGCCAATAAACACCCAAATGAAGAAAACGCTACTCATCCCCATCCTTTTCCTGACACTCAGCCTTTTTGCACAGGAAAGCAACTACCTTATTCCGCTGAAAACTCTTCAGACAACACCCGAAGCCGGGGAGGAAGAAAGCATTGCAAAGCAGCTCCGCGAAAATGCTTCAAAAAGCGAGAATAGCGTATTCATTATGCAATTTTATAAGATACCCGGCCCGCAGGAACGCAAGGCACTGAAGGAGTCGGGTTTCGAAATACTCGGATATATCGGAGGGCATGCCTATTATGTTCGCTACCGCAAAAATGCCGGCACAGCCCGGGAAGAAATGCTCACGGGGCAGATCCGGGCACTCATTCCCTTGTCGGCCGGGCTGAAAATCGAACCCCGTCTCATGGCGCGTCCTCTTCCCGATTACATGATATCCGGCAAGAGAATATCCGTCTATGCTTCGTATTTTAAAGACTGCAGAATAGAGGAAGCCCAAAGGGAGCTGGAAAGAAAGGGCTGGGAAATCATCCGCCATTCGGAGCTCGGGCAATTGTTTGAAATACAAGTACCCCCGGAAGAACTGGAAGAGCTGGCAGCCCTCCCATGGGTGCAGTACATAGAAGGCATCGGGGAACCCGGCACACCGGAAAACTATACGGCTGCCATATCCGGACAAGCCTCGCTGTTGAACGGGCTCAGCCATTCCGGTCTTTCCTTTACCGGAAAAGGCATTCGGGTACAGTTGCAGGATGATGGAATAATCGGCCCTCATGCCGATTACAAGAACCGGATCGTAAAGCAATTCCCAAATAATAATTTCGGAAACCACGGGGATCATACAGGCGGAACCATCATGGGTGCGGGAAATATAGATCCCAAAGGGCGCGGAATGGCTCCGGGTGTGGAGCTGGTTGTATACAATTACGAGCCGATGAACGACAGCATTCTGAAACACCATGATCGCTACGGAATTGTGATCAGCTCGACTTCCTACAGCAATGGCTGCAATGACGGCTACACGGCCACCGCCAAGGCCCAGGACCGCTCGATCAATTTGTTTCCCGACCTTATGCATGTCTTCTCGGCCGGCAACAGCAACAACTCAAACTGCGGCTATGGAGCCGGTACTCAGTGGGGAAATATCACCGGTGGGCACAAGGTGGCAAAGAATGTTATTACGGTAGCCAATGTCAATGACCTGGGATTCATCAACAACAGCAGCAGCCGGGGGCCTTCCAGCGATGGACGCATCAAGCCCGATATCTCGGCCAAAGGAACCAATGTCTATTCCACCGTTAATCCGGATTCATATGAATTAAAGACCGGTACTTCCATGTCATGCCCTGCCGTTTCGGGATCACTGGCCCTGCTTTATGAAGCGTATAAAAGCAGCCACAACGGGGCCAACCCGCCATCGGCACTGATCAAATGCCACGTATTAAACAGTGCCCGGGACCTCGGTAAAAAGGGCCCCGATTTCATTTACGGATGGGGCCTGATCAACAACTATGCGGCTGCCCGCCTTATACTGGATGATGCTTATTTCAGCGATTCAGTCGGGCAAGGCGAAAGCCGGGAATTCCAGATCAATGTAGCTGCAGGAAAAGCCGAAGCGCGTTTTATGCTCTATTGGCACGACCTTGCTGCCAATGCCGGTGTGAGCAAAGCCCTCATCAATGATCTTGATCTCATAGTGATCACACCGGCAGGCGATACCGTTCTGCCCTATGTGCTAAGCACAGCAGCCAACAGCGACAGTTTAAACAAAGCAGCCCGGCATGGCATCGACCATCTGAACAATATGGAGCAGGTATTCATTGATCTGCCGCAACCCGGCAATTACCGGCTCATTGTCAAAGGTTTTGAGGTTCCGCTGAACCGGCAAGAGTTTTATATCAGCTATTACCTTCCCGATCGGGGCATTACACTGATATATCCCCGCGGAGGCGAATCGGTGGATGAGGAAAGCTTTGCTTCCTATATCAGCTGGGAAAATTTCAGCAAAAGCAACGACCCGGTAAAACTTTATTATTCGGCCGACTCGGGTCAAAACTGGAATCTGATCTCAGCAGCCGCGAGCCCTACTGCATTTGCCTATTACTGGGTTTTGCCGGCCGGAATCAGCGGGCCGGTTAAGGTCAGAGTGGAGTCGGGCCCGTATATGGATGAAAGCCCGGAGTTCTTCGCTGTCCTGCCCACGCCTTCAAATATCCGGATCGAGAAGGCCTGCTGCGAGAATCTTTTTTTACGATGGGATGCCATTGCCGGAGTCGATTCATATCGCGTGTACATCCTCGATTCACTCTATATGAGTGTTGCGGGAAATTCCACTTCCAACCAATTTCTGATTGAAAGGCCGGGTGCCTATAAGGAAAACTGGGTATCTGTCTCAGCAATGAAAGATGGCATGGAAGGACCCCGGGCCGTTGCCGTGAAGAAGGAAGAAGGTACTTTTCTTTGTGATATTGACAGCAACCTGACCCTCGGACAAATACTTTCTCCGGGCAGGGAATTGATTTCTTCCTGCCTTTACGGTGACAGCCTGCCGGTCATCCTGGAGCTGAACAATTACAGCAACAGCGATTTGTCGTCCCCCCTGCTCTACTACGAATACAACGGGCGCATTGTAGAGTATAAGAGCAATGTCATCATCCCCGCGGGCAGTTCGAAGACAATAACTTTTCCGGGCAGAATAGCACTGCCGCTTCCGGGAGTCAATACCCTGAAGGCCTGGATTTCTTTTCCTGCCGATAGGAACAACTGCGATGACACCCTTGAGGTGCAGTATCAAAGCCAGGGAAGCACCCTCGTTACAGCACCCTATCGTGACGATCTGGAGAGTAACTTTCCGTGTGGAATTGCACCGAATTGCGGATTTACGGTCTGTGACCTGAACAAAGGCCTTGTAAATGCCCCCAACGGAGTGATAGATGATATCGACTGGAGGATTGACATTTCCGGTACGAGCACCGTGGGCACGGGCCCTTCGATGGATCACAACCCCGGCACCGGGATCGGCCGCTACCTCTACCTCGAAGCCAGCGGAGAGTGCTCCTACCAGCAGGCCAGCCTCTACCTCCCCTGCTTCGATCTCAACGGCCTGCAAAATCCAAAACTGAGTTTCTGGTATCACATGTTTGGTGCGGATATCGGAACCCTGGAAATATTGATAAATGACGGAAGCGGCTGGCTAAGCCTGAAGAAGTATTATGGCAATCAGGGCAATTTCTGGCATGAGCATGTGCTGGACCTCTCGCCATGGAAAGGAAAAAACGTGGTTGTCAAAATCATCGGGATTACAGGTGGCGGCTTTGCCAGTGATATTGCCCTAGATGATTTCAAGTTATATGACGATGTGGCTCTTGAAGCTGAAATCGTAAGCAACGATTCCGTCTGCCTGTCCAGGGAGCATGAATTCAGAGTGGATATCAATACCCGGGTAAAAAGAATTGAATGGAATTTCGGGCCCGATGCCATACCTCAGACCGTATCCGGCACCTACATTGCCAATGTCCGCTATATGAGCAAAGGAAAGAAAAAGGTGACGGTCAAGGTGGTTCGCATAGAAGATTCGCTGACCGTAACGAAAAACATTAACGTCATTGACACACCCGTTGCCCTGTTTGAGATTCTGCCCATCGGGAAAGGTGCCATCCAATTGCTAAACCATAGCGTGCATGCCACGACATATGAGTGGAAGCTGGGAATCTTGGACAGCAGTCGGCTGAAAGAGCCCGTTTTCACCCTTTCGGGCCCTGATCCGGTGAGTGTATGGCTCTTTGCAGGCAACAGTGCCTGCGTCTCCTACACGAGTCTGAACCTTACGCCCCTCGAATGGTACTTTGAAGATTCACAGATGATTCTTTATCCAAACCCCGCTGATAAGAATTCCCGGCTCCTGCTGGTCAATCCGAAGCTCTCAGACCTGCGTATTGAGCTTGTAAGCAGCGATGGACGTAAACTCTGGGATGCTCCCATAGAAGCCATCAGCGAAAATCAGTATGAAATTGATACTTCGAAGCTCCCTGCCGGAATCTATCTGGTAAAACTCAGCTCGGGAGAGGATAGCTTCGTCAATAAACTGATCGTCATTCATCAATAAAAAAATATCGGGGATATGGGAATGTTTGACATGATGGGCAAGCTCAACGAGCTCAGAAAAAATGTGGAAGAAACAAAGTCGCGGCTGGCAGATATGCGGATAGAGGCAGAAAGCGGCCGGGGCCTTGTAAGCGTGCAGGGCAATGCCTTGCGCAAGCTGGAAAAAATTACGATTGATGAGACTTTGCTCCGCAGCGAGAAAAAAGAAGAGCTGGAAGCACTCCTCCTTGATGCCGTCAACGAAATGCTAGACCGGGCACGTGAAAAAGAGGAAGTAGAGCTCAAAAAAGCTGCAGGCGGTCTGATTCCGCCCGGGCTGGGGATCTGAACGCAGCATGGATTATCTGCCGGTTGACTCATAAAATATCACTCCGGCAGCAGGGCCAGCGGATTATTCCACCGGATAAATAATATTGGTCTGCCAGCGGCTGGTGTCCGTTTCCACTGCCGGATCCGTCAGGTATTCTTCAATCACCGGGCCTCTCAGTTTAAGATTGTTCCGGGCCATAAATTCATCCATGTAGTGATGGGCCGGTGCCACCGCATCGGGAGAGCCAAAAAACTCGATGAGCGCTATCTTTCCACCCTCCACCGTGATCCACTGAAAGTCAGCATCCGAT
>WFPF01000095.1 GCA_015487695.1 Chitinophagales bacterium | reverse complement strand
TTTGAGCAGAATCCGAAAGCAGTGCACATTCACGCCCGCATCGACAGGAAAAACGAATTCCTCATCCCCGGCATGTACATCAGTGCCCGTATCAACACGGGCGAACGCAAGGTCCATGCCCTGCCCGAGAGTGCCATTGTAGCCGAAGGTGAAAAGAAATACATTTTTGCCGCAAGCCAGCACATGGAAGACGGAGAGAAGGAATGGGAATTCCGGATGATTGAAGTGTGGACGGGCGTTCAGGATGGCGACTGGGTGGAGCTTCACCTCTTCGAAAAACTGCCTGAAGGAACAAAGGTCGTATGGGAAAATGCTTATTACCTGATTTCAGAAATGAAAAAAAGCCAGACAAGCCACTCGCACTAGTCCGCTTTAAATATGTAGAAAAAGGGCCTCTCTGACGGAGGTCCTTTTTTTGTTTCTGTAGGTATACATAAGATCAGGGGTACTCCCATCTTTCTGAAAGCCGTTTTTTCTCATGCTTTTTCTCTTTGGCCTTCAGCCTTTGCTCGCCCGGCCCCTCTCCAAGTGTCCCAGTCATTAACATGCTAATAAGAAAGATGGCAGCGATGGACAAGGTGAAAGACAGTCCTGAGTTTGAAAGGTATAGTCCGGTCACCTCACGGATTCGCAGGAGAAAGACAAATACTCCGGCATGTATAGAAATTAAGCCATAAAAGAGAACAGCTGTAGATTTCTGATATTGACACGCCCTGTTATAATAAGCTAATTTTGATTTGTATTTCATTTGAAATTAGCACATTACAATCTTGTGACGGATTAAAATAAACCTCCGGGTGCTGCGAGCGTCTAAATAAAATCCAAAAGCCACGCTATCATGAAGAACTATTATTTCATTCTTATTTTTTCCGTCCTTCTTTTATCCTTCCCGGATCCTGTCCAGGCACAGCACGGTGTCAGTCCCGACTGGGGACCGGAGATAAAACTGCCGGCACCCCCGGGATCAGGCAGCATAAGGGGTTTTCTCTACAGCAATATGGGCGTCTTGTCAAACGGAAGGCGTGTGATTGTTTTGAACCGTCAGGATGGTAAGCAGGGCCCCTATGTCACATACAGCGATGACGGTATCGTCTGGAGCACCCCGGTTCTCTTTGCACCCGATACGCTTGTGATTGGATTATACAATCTTAAAATGATTGCCGGGCCGGATGACAGGCTGCATTTCGTGTGGGCCAGCCACCGGCCCGAGGCACTGTATTACTCTCAGATGAACGCTGACCTTCAGCTCCTTCTCGACAGCGTTCGGATAGCCGACAACCCGGATTTCCACTCCTTTGACGATATGTATATCTCGACCGATCGCAGAGGCCGCCTGCACATCATGTGGGACGAGGGAAGGACGGGCGAAGACCTCCCCGAAATATATTATTCAAAATCGGAAGACGGAGGAAAAAGCTGGAAAGAGAAGCAACGACTGAGCAACGATGACGGAATGCCCTCCTCCTTTCCGCGCGGGCAGTTCAGCGCATGCAACGGGGACACCATTGCCATTGTGTGGCGCGACTCTACCACTGCCCCCCCGATGGATCACTGGAACCTGCAGATGGTTTTGAGTTTTGACGCAGGCGACAGCTGGACTTCCCCCGTTTTCATCCGGCCTTCGGCAAGCAAACAAATGGACCCCGACCTGGTCATTGACCCTTGGGGGCGTTTCCATCTTTTTTATCATGAAGTGCCCACGACAAACCAGTACTGGGATGTCCGGATAAAATATGCATGGTCTGATGACCTGGGACAGAACTGGTATCCCGAAAGCAATTTTCTGACCCTCTCGAGAGAGCAAAGGAGCCACCTCGTGGAAGGCAGCCGATATGACTACCGCCATGATGTGCTTTGGACTTTCTGGAAAGAAGAAGACCTGCCCGGTAAACAGGGAGGCGATATGCTGGCATCATACTCCCTCGACCGCGGTCAATCGTGGTCGGAGCCGGAATATGTCAGCGACCATGGAGATACGAGTATCGGATATAAATCGGTGGATCTGCTGCCTGATGGCGGAGTAGCCGTAAACTATGAGCTGCCCAACTACCCCGAGGAAGACAAACTATGGGTCTTCTATCGAGAAAGAGCCCCCGTATCGTTCACGGGACTGGCGGAAAATCAGGAAGATCCTCTCCGGATTTATCCCAATCCGTTCCATGAAAAGATAATTATCGAAAATACCCTGCCCGAGACAAATGAGATTCTTCTTTTTGACCTGAACGGCCGGCTGCTCTTTTCAAAAACGCTGCATGACGTAAAAGGCCCGGTCGAAATTGAAGGCGCATCTTTTCCGCCTGGTATCTACCTGCTTGAAATACGAAGTACCCGAAAGACCAGCACCCAAAAAATAATAAAACTATGAGAACACTCAGCCTGATTTTCCTTATGCATTTTTTCAGCCTGCTCGCGGCACAGCCTCAGAATTCATTCTTTGTGATTCATTGCGACCCGGGCTATGCCGACAATCTCCACTTCCGCCTCCTTCGCGAACTGGCCGACTCAGCCATTCACTATGATGTTCCGCTGACGATGGAGTTTTCGCCCCAATGGGTAAGAATGATTCTTGCCGACAGCAATAAGATCAGACAGGTGCGCAGATGGCAGGAAGAAGGACATGAAATTGGAGCTCATCATCATGGTATTTATCATTGCACCTGGGACAGCCTCACGAACTATCCGGACGATTCCATTGCCCTTCACCAGCCCCAATCGGGACGATGTGACAGCGGGATACACATATCGGATATGACTATTTTCTGGAATCAACTGGATACCCTGGCCGGTGATTCACTGCTCCTCACCTGGGGTGCCAGTGACGAACATCCTGCCGTTGACCTTTACCCGGATCCGCACTACCGGACGGATGGAGGACGAAGAAGCTACCAGGCATTCTCGAACCCCTATGAACAGATACATGAAACCTGGATCGGGAACAGGCAATACGGCCCCTACAACACCTGCCAGATAGACTATTGCTTCCTGGGCACCATGGATACAGTAGAGCAGATTATTCAACTGTATGAAAACAGTGCCTTCTCATCGGCCTATAGTACGGTCGGTGTGGTGACCCATGTGTTCAACTATAAAGAGGCGCGCAGCAAGGGCAGCAACAACTATGTGATGCGATGGATTCGTTTTATCTCGGGCAAAGGTTGCCAAACGGTCCGGGAGATTCTAAGGGCCAATCCCTGCGAAAGCACGGGTCTCGCTTCTTCTTCCACCGCGTCTCCGGCTCTCCGGCTTTACCCGCTCCCCTTCCGTGACGCGCTTTATATGGCATTGCCGGAAGAGTCGCTGCGCTACGAAATATTCGTTTACAGCATTGACGGATCTATGATTTATCACGAAGAGAAAGAAAGCGGAATACTGCGCATCGATGGCAACTCCTGGCCGGATGGCCTCTATTTGATATTCTTAGAAATAGCTGATGGGCAGATCATCCTGGAGAGAGCGATAAAAATAAGATAGCAGACCAATTACAGGAAGCAACCCTTTCTTTTACATTATTCGTATATTAACAGCATAGAGAGGTTGCCCTTTCTCCTATGGTGTTAATTTTTTATTGAGATAATAGCTTGATTAGATCCTAAGAACTTCATAAAATGAATAAAAAGGAAATTGACAATATCGGCCTGGCTCCTTTTGCATGCAGTTATTCGCCACAGATTCCTGAATTGCTTTTGCACTTGGGTTGCAGTATCGCTCTGTCCACCTATCAGGCAGGGAAGTTGATCTTCCTTTCCCCGAAAGATGAAAACACCTTGGTGCAACTACCCCGAACATTTGAACAGCTTATGGGTATAGCTCTGGGAAAGGACAATAAGAAAATGGCACTGGCTACAAAGTATGAAATAACGGTTTTTGCCAATTCTGCCAAATTAGCATACCATTACCCCAAGTCACCGGGAAAATATGATGCTCTCTTTATGCCACGTCTGAGCTACCACACGGGTCCGCTTGACATACATGACCTGAGCTACGGAGCAGATGGAGAGCTTTACGCTGTAAATACCTTATTCTCCTGTATCGTCAGACTTAGTGATGAATACAATTTTCTTCCTTTTTGGATGCCACCTTTTATAAGCCGGCTTTCATCGGAAGACCGCTGTCACCTGAATGGTATGACCCTGCTCAATGGAAAACCCAAATATGCCAGTGCTTTTAACATGGGTGACAGTGCTCAAAGTTGGCGGGAAGACCTATTGGAGAGTGGTGTGCTTATGGATATCGAAAACAACGAAGTGCTTGTCAGCGGACTGGCCATGCCACATTCTCCGCGAATCTTTGATGGTGAGCTGTATCTGCTCTTATCAGCTACCGGTGAACTAATAAAAGTAGATACGGTCAGCGGGAAATATGATGTCGTTCTAAAATTGCAAGGTTTTGTACGGGGCATGTCGCTTTATAAAGACTATCTGTTTATCGGTTTATCCAAATTGCGCAAAAATTCATCCACTTTTGCCAAGCTTCCCTTTGCCGTAAATGCCGGTGAAGCCGGTATTGTAGTCGTACATCTGCCCACCGCCAGTATTGCAGGCAAGATAAGTTACCACAATTCACTTGATGAGATTTATGACATACAGATACTTCCCGGAATTCTGCGACCTAATATCCTGAATACACGAACACCCGACCACCAGGCCGGAATCAGCACACCGGATACCAGTTTCTGGGCAAAAGTACCCAATATTGACAATAACTAGTTATCTTACTACGCACGAAACCAATATACCATGAAACAGAAGCACTTTGCACAAAAAAGAAGACAGTTACGCCATGCAGCCCGATCCCTGCATCGTTTAATTACAGATAAACAGGAAAGCAACAGAGTGTTTATTCAGCACTTGGTGCTTAAGATCAAACGTCTTATCCGCGAACTGGCTTCCGTCCTCCCCTTGAGGGATTTAAAAAAGATCCTTGGGGCAACAGCGGTATTATTCGGACTGACTTTCAGCAACTCGATAACGGCCCAGTCATTTGCTGCGCCCATCGTCAATCCTTTCAACATAAATCCACAGACCGAATTTTCGTCCCCGGCCATGGCTGATCTGGACGATGATGGAGACATTGATCTCCTGATTGGCGGCTACTATGGTCAACTCAACTATTTCGAAAATGAAGGCAACAACGAATACCCTCAGTTTAAACTGCCTGTTAGCTTCCCGTTTGGCCTTGATTCCATCTCCGATATTGTCTTTCCGGTATTTGCCGATCTGGATGATGACGGAGATTTTGATATCTTATTGGGCAATGATTATGGAAATTTATTCTTTATCGAAAACACGGGTAACGCTTCAAATCCTGCTTTTGCAAGACCCGTTATACACCCGTTCGGGTTGGATACTGTTTTTTATGGTTTTGCTTTTCCCGCCCTGGCCGATCTGGACAATGACGGGGATCTGGACGTAATGGTCGGGGAGTATTACGGGAACCTTCGATACTGTGAAAACATCGGGACGAAACAGGCGCCCTCCTTTGCATCTCCGGTCATGAATCCATTTGGTATTGTAGCTCCTTATGGCCTGGCTCTTCCAGCATTTGTCGATCTGGATGATGACGGAGATTTGGACCTCATGGCAGGAGGTTATAATGGGGTTTTTAATTATTTCGAAAATACTGGAAGCGAAAGCAGTCCGGCTTTTGGAACTTCGGTAAGCAACCCATTTGGCCTTGATTCCTGTATCTATTTTGCCCTTCCCGTTTTTGCCGACCTGGATGATGACGGTGATCCGGATCTATTGGCAGGAGAGTATTATGGTCGTCTCAGATACTTTGAGAACAAAACGATAACAGGTATTGAAGAAGTAAATTCCGGCCTTGATATCCAGATACTTCCTAATCCTGCTCATAATTTTCTCTATATCAGGAGCAATGAAGCAGTCGAACGGATTCGCATATTTGATATAACAGCCAGAAACGTTGCCCTGATCGAGCAATCCTCAGTGGAAGTACCACTGGCAAGGCTCAAATCCGGCATCTATCTTTTAGAGATAGAACTCCGGAATGGTGAAAAGGCCATCAGGAAGTTTGTTAAAGAGTGATTTCCCTGCAGACTGCTCTTACCTGATCAATTGATCCAAATAATGAATAAAAAGGTCAGCAGAAAAGCTTTGGAATAGATATCCAGTTCTTGAGAGACAGATTTCTACTTATTGCCTCATTCCCTCCACAGCACTTCTCTTTCAGCATGAGATGAATGGAACAAGCAGCCAAGGCACACAGCTATGTAGACAAGGGTCATAAAACAGGAAATGTCATCCTTTCGA
>WFPF01000094.1 GCA_015487695.1 Chitinophagales bacterium | reverse complement strand
GGCTCAAATACTGAAGAAGAACATCCTGCAGGAACTCAAGGCGCTGAAAGAACTCGATGCCGAAGAACGCATAGGCAGACGCATAAAAAAATATGCCGACATGGGCCGGGTGAAAGAAAAAACGGAGAAAGAAATAACACTGAGCGATTATTTGAAAAAGAAGAGCAGCAAAAAAATTCGCAGTAGCAAATAGTCATGGCTTTCAATAACATCCGACTGGCTGTTTACAAAAGGCTTCTGAAAAGAAAGTTGGCCGCAGCCGGGAGCGTGCATCAATCCGTACTGCTACGGAATGCACAGAATATAGGGATTCTCTTTGACGCCAGTGATTCTTCCAACTTTGTGGCTATTCAGCATTTCAGCGATGCTCTGAAGAAGGAAGGCAAAAGGGTGGACGTGCTGGGCTACATTGATGCCAAGCATACCATCGACCTGATCAACCATCCCCATTTCAACCGGAAGAGCCTCAGCTTTTTCTTTCTTCCACATGGAAATGAAGTAGACTATTTTCTGGGAAAAGAATTTGACATCCTGCTCTATGTACATCCCCGCTTCAATCCTGCCCTTTTTTACCTTAGCCTGCTCTCAAAAGCCCGCATGCGGGTCGGGCCGTTGCTCAACGAATTTCCTCTGGCCAAAGAAGCCTTCGAGTTTATGATTAACTTAGGTCAGGAGAAACCCGATATCAGAAATTTACTCGACACTTATTCGAAATATTTAAAAATGATGGACGGCAATGGATAGAAAAAAACTGCGAGGCACGGGCGTTGCACTGGTCACGCCCTTTTATGAAGACAAGAGTGTAGATTTTGAATCGCTGGGCCGCCTCATTGAGCATGTCATTGATGGAGGCGTGGATTATGTGGTCACAATGGGAACCACCGGAGAATCGGCCACCCTTGACCGGGACGAGAAAGTGGCGGTCATGGACTTTACGGTTTCCTCCGTGAAGGGGCGGGTGCCTGTGGTAGCCGGATTCGGAGGCAACAACACCCGGGCCGTCATCCGCTCAATCAATAATTACTCGTTCAAAGGCATCGATGCCATCCTCTCGGTAAGTCCGTATTACAACAAACCAAACCAGGAAGGCATCTACCGGCACTACCAGGCCATCAGTGAAAATTGCGAGCTCCCGATCATCCTTTACAACGTGCCGGGGCGCACCTCCTCCAATATCAGTGCCGAGACCACCCTACGCCTGGCCGGAGATTTTGAAAACATCATCGCCATCAAAGAAGCTTCGGGCGATCTGGAGCAGTGCATGCAGATTGTCAGCAGAAAACCCGATGACTTCTTGGTCATTTCGGGAGAAGATGCCCTGACGCTTCCCATGATCGCCATGGGCATGGACGGAGTTATTTCCGTGATAGCCAATGCCGAGCCGAGGATCTACTCGAGCATGGTCAAGCTTGCTCTGGAAGGACAGTTTGAAAGCGCCCGCGATTTTCATTACCGGGCGATGAAACTCATTCCGCTCCTCTTCAAAGAGGGCAATCCGGCCGGAGTAAAAGCGGCCCTGGCCGCCAAGGGGCTTATAAAAAACGTAGTTCGCCTTCCGCTGGCACCCGTAAGCGAATCACTGCAGAAAGAGATCGAAGAAGTATTAAAAAGTCTCTAAAATGAGAAAAGCGGAATGCATGCACTCCGCTTTTCTTTTTTCCATTTACGGCTCTCAGTGTGAACCGGCAGCTGTTTCCCTTACTTTCTTCAATACTTCCGCATTCTCTTTCCGGTATTCCCCGGAGTTGAGTTTATCGCTAATAGCCGAAAAAGCTTCGAGTGTTGTCTCAATATCCTCCACCGTATGCACGGCAGTCGGGATTAATCTCAGCAACAATTCGCCTTTTGGGATCACGGGATAGAGCACGGCCGAGCAAAATATGCGATAATTTTCGCGCAGGTCAAAAATCAGATTCGCTGCTTCATTGATATTTCCGCTCAGATAGACCGGAGTCACGGGAGTATTGCTTTTGCCGAGGTTAAATCCCCTTGAGCGGAGACCGTCCTGCAGCATGTGTACATTCCTCCAAAGGTTGGCTTTCAGTTCCGGCCTTGTGCGCAAAAGCTCGAGGCGCTTGATATTGCCAATGGTGATCGGCAGTGGCAGGGATTTGGCGAAAATCTGTGAGCGCGTATTGTAACGCAAATAATCAATGATGGGCTTATCGCTTGCCACAAAAGCACCTATCGATGCCATGGATTTGGCAAAAGTCGAGAAATACACGTCAATTTCTTTCTGCACGCCCAGTTCTTCTCCCGTACCCGCTCCGGTGGCTCCCATGGTTCCGAATCCATGTGCGTCATCCACAAAAAGCCGGAAATCATACTGTTTCTTGAAAGAAACGATCTCCTCCAGCTTGCCCATGTCACCGCCCATGCCGAACACACCTTCGGTGATAACCAGGATCGCACCCCCGGTATCTTTTACCCATTCATTGGCACGTTTCATCTGCCGGGAAAAATTCTCTATATCATTGTGTGCAAATACAAATCGCTTGCCCTGATGCAGGCGCACCCCGTCAATAATACAGGCATGAGACTCTGCATCATAGACAATCACATCTCTGCGATCTACAAGGGCATCGATGAGGGAGAGCACCCCCTGATAACCAAAGTTCAGGAGCATGGCATCGTCTTTACCGACAAATTCCGCCAGATCATGCTCAAGTTGTTCGTGGTATTTGGTATTGCCCGACATGATGCGGGCACCCATCGGATAAGCCAGGCCCCATTCTTCTGCAGCCCGTTTGTCGGCTTCTCTCACTTCCGGATCATTGGCCAGACCGAGGTAGTTGTTCAAACTCCAAACGATCATGTCCTTTCCCCTGAATTTCATATGACTGCCGATTTGCCCTTCCAGTTTCGGAAAAGCAAAATATCCGTGAGCAATGTCGGAGTACTGCCCCAACGGCCCCGGATCGAGTAGTAGTTTTTCAAATAAATCCATAATTCTCACATTAATTGTAAGATGCAAAGTTAGCTTCAAAATATCCAAAAACGAAACTCGTATATAGCGTACACAACGCAACGTTGCCATTCTGCGTATTAACCATTAATTTTGCAGCCCATGAAAATCAAGCAGCTCTCTTTTCTCGCCATACTCTTCCTGGTTCTTTTTGCTTCAGCCTGTGACAATTACAACAAAGTGCTGAAAAGCGACAATGTGGAACTGAAGTATGAGAAGGCCAAAGAGTATTATAATCAGGGCAAATATTTCAAGGCCATTCCCCTTCTCGATGAGCTGATCAGTATTTACCGGGGCAAGGCCGAGCTGGAAGATATCTACTACATCTATTGCTATGCACACTACGGACAGGGCAATTACCTGATGGCTGCCTACAATTTCAAAAACTACTACACCTTTTACCCGGGAAGCGAAAAGGCCGAGGAAGCCATGTTTATGGTAGGCAAATGTTATTATCAGGTTTCTCCCGATCCGGAGCTGGATCAGGAATACACCTTGCAGGCCATCAACGCTTTTCAGCTCTTCATCAACTCTTATCCCAACAGCGACAGAGTGGCCCAGGCCAATGAATACATTCGTCTGCTTCGTAAAAAATTGGAAAGGAAAGCATTTGACGCGGCCAAGCTCTATTTCGACATGGGGCAATACCAGGCCGCTGCCATCAGTTTTGAGAACATTCTTTTTGAATATCCCGACATTACCGAAGCGGAATACGTGCAGTATCTCATTGTCAAAAGCAAGTACCTCTTTGCCAAAAACTCCATAGAAAGCAAACAGGCCGAACGATATAATGAAACCATTGAGGCCTATAAACGCTTTAAACAAAAGTATCCTGAAAGCGAATGGATCAATGACGCAAAAATTCTTTACGTGAAAGCCCAGGCGGCTGTCAAATCAAACAAAGCAAAAAAAATTGAACAATGAACGATATCAAGAAATTAGCACAGGGCATTGTCCCGGAAGCGGTTCCTCAAAATCTTATTGAGCTTCAGATACCTACGGGCAATCTTTACAAATCCATTGCCATCGTAGCCAAGCGGGCCAATCAGATTTCGGCTGCACTGAAAGAAGAATTGCATGGCAAACTGGAAGAGTTTGCCACAAGTACCGACACGCTCGAAGAGGTATCGGAGAACCGCGAGCAGATTGAAATTTCCCGATTCTATGAGCGTCTTCCGAATCCGGCCATCCTCGCAAAAGAAGAATTTCTGCGGGGCGAAACGTACTGGCGCGATCCCAATGATGAGAACGGAGACGAGCTAATCAGCGAATAAGATGAAACGGCTCGAGGGTAGAAAAATATTGCTTGGTGTGAGCGGAAGCATAGCTGCCTACAAGGCAGCTTTTTTTGTCCGTCTGCTCCGCAAAGAAGGAGCGGATGTGCAGGTTATCATGACTCCGTCAGCCACGCAGTTTGTCAGCCCCCTCACCTTCTCGGTGCTGAGCAAGCGAAAAACCCTCTTCGAATATGTAAGCGAAGACGGAGCCGAATGGAACAACCATGTGGAGCTTGGGCTCTGGGCCGATCTGATGATCATCGCACCGGCCAGTGCCCATACGATCTCAGGCATGGCCTCGGGCCGGGCCGGGAATCTGCTCCTGGCCAGCTATCTTTCTGCCCGTTGCCCCGTCATGATTGCTCCGGCCATGGATCTCGACATGTACCGGCATGATGCCACCCAAAGCAACCTTCGCATATTGAAGAAGCGGGGACACCTGCTCCTCGAAGCCGAACATGGCGAGCTGGCCAGCGGACTCATCGGAGAGGGGCGCCTGGCCGAACCGGAGAACCTGCTCGAAGCCGTTCTTACCTTTTTCAATCCCGAGCTCCCGCTGCGCGGGAAAAAAGCAATTGTGACAGCCGGCCCCACCATTGAAGCCATCGACCCGGTGCGCTACATCTCCAATTTCTCCAGTGGGAAGATGGGCTTTGAGCTGGCCAAAGCACTCAAAGAGCAGGGAGCCGAAGTCGTACTCATCAAAGGTCCCACGGCCCTCGAAGCACCGGCAGGTCCGGATGAAATAATTGAAGTGAGAACGGCAGTCGAAATGTATGAGGCTGCCCGGAAAGCCTTTGCCGATGCCGATATTTTTATTGGTGCCGCAGCCGTTGCCGACTTCAGACCCAAAAAAGTGGAAAAGAAAAAAATCAAAAAAGACGGCAGCCCGGCCGTTATAGAACTCGAAGAAAACCCCGACATCATCGCATCGCTCGCCCGGCAGAAAAAAGCGGGGCAATGGATAATCGGATTTGCCCTCGAAAGCCACAACGGCACGGAAAATGCAAAGGAGAAAATCCGGAAAAAAGGACTTGATATTATTGTTCTGAATTCACTCGAAGACAAGGGAGCGGGTTTTCAGAGCGACAGCAACAAGATAACGATCATCGACAAAGAAAATAATTTGACGAAATTCGAGTTAAAGCCCAAGCGGGAAGTCGCTGCCGATATTGTGCAATATCTTATAAAGTATATCCATGCGTAAACTTTTTATTCTGCTCTTTCTTGCTGCTTCACCTTTTTTTCTGGCTGCCCAGGAACTGAATTGCGAGATCACGGTGGAAACACCCAAACTGCAGACCACCGACCCGGCATTGTTTCAGAATCTGGAAAATGCGCTGAACGACTTCATGAACAATAAGAAGTGGACCAATGTCCCTTTTGCTGCGGAAGAACGCATCGAATGCCGCATTGTCATTACCATCACCGAAGAAGGAAGTTCGGGCACGTTTAAAGCCACGGCCAACATTCAGTCCATACGCCCGGTTTACAACAGCGACTACAAGACGGTCATTTTCAATTATTCCGACAAGGCCTTCAATTTCCGCTATGCCCAGTATCAACCCATTGAGTTCAGTGAAAATGTCTACATCAACAACCTGAGTTCCTTGTTGGCTTATTATGCCTATATCATCATCGGACTCGATTTTGACACCTTTGAAGAGAATGGCGGAATGCCGTATTTCCAGAAGGCCAAGACCATCGTCAACCAGGCACAGACCTCCGAAGCCAGCGGATGGAAGAGCTTCGAAGGGACACGCAATCGCTTCTGGCTGGTCGACAATCTCCTTTCGCCCACTTTTTCGGGCTATCACAAGGCATTGTTTCTCTATCACTTTGAAGGGCTCGACAAGATGTACGACAACAAGGAGGAAGCGACTGCTGCCGTGCTGGAAGCCCTTAAAATTCTGGCCCGTATTGAAAACGAGAACCCCAACTCCATCATTCTGCAACTTTTCCGTACGGCCAAATCGGACGAGATACTGGAAATTTTCAGCAATGCCCGTCCCGACAGGAAAAAAGAAGCCTACAACTACATGCGGGTGATCGACATTGCCAACGCCAACAAATATCAAAAGCTCCTTCGCTGATCGCATGTGACACCCTTTTTACTCCCGGCATATTTCCTATTTTCGTACTGAACAATCCGGCCCATGCTTCGAAGTCTGCACATATGGAATTATGCCCTGATCAGTGAGCTGCATATCGACTTCCCCGACCAACTCTCCATCATAACCGGGGAAACGGGTGCGGGAAAGTCCATTCTGCTGGGAGCCCTCGGCCTCATCCTGGGGAAACGCAGCGACCGGGAAGTTCTGTTCGACCCGGATAAAAAATGCATCGTGGAAGGGCGCTTCGATATCCGCAGACATGGTCTTCAGTCTTTCTTCGAAGCAGCCGACCTCGACTATGAGGACCTCAGCATCCTGCGCAGGGAAATCAACAAAAACGGAAAATCAAGAGCTTTTATAAACGATACGCCCGTAAAACTCAGCACATTAAAAGCCTTGGGAACTCTGCTGATTGATCTCCATCAGCAGCAGGAACAACACGAACTCGGGCGCAGCGACTTTCAACTGGCTGTCATCGACAGTCTTGCGGGCCATGAGGAGGAATTGGATACATACCGAAATCTTTTTATGCGCTACCGATCGCTTTGCCGCAAGCTGGAAGCACTCGAAAAAGCCGATGCGGAAGCCAGGCGAGATCTCGATTATTTGAAGTTTCAGCTTCAGGAGATCGAAGAAGCCGCGATAGAAGACCCTGAAGAAAAGGAGGCTCTGGAAAGCGAATTAAAATCACTGACCCATGCCGAAAGTGTAAAATCAGAGCTCTGCCGGGCCATAGAGGGCCTGAGTGGCAGCGAAACCTCTGTGGACCGGGTTCTGGAAGAAGTGCTTGCTGCCCTGCGTCAGGCGGCTCGCTACCATGCTCCGCTTGAGCCGCTTCTCGAACGGCTCGAAAGCGTATCTATCGAAGCTTCCGACATCAGCAGAGAGCTGGAGACGCTCGAAAGCGGAGTGGTATTTGACGA
This sequence comes from Chitinophagales bacterium, assembly GCA_015487695.1. Classification (GTDB taxonomy): domain Bacteria; phylum Bacteroidota; class Bacteroidia; order Chitinophagales; family S012-47; genus S012-47. The sequence goes on along the minus strand of WFPF01000094.1, from coordinate 11,590 downwards.
AAGGCGCATCCGGGAGATTGAAGAAAGGCTGAACCTGCTCAACCGCCTCGAAATGAAACATCAGGCGGGAGACCTTCGGGCCCTGCTCGAGGTCAGGGATGATCTTGAAAATAAGATCAGAGCGATCGGGCAGGCGGAGTTTGACCTGAGCGCCCTCAGAAAGGAAAGCGAAGCACTGGGCAGGCAGGTGCAGGAGAAAGCTCGCTTGCTGAGCAAGGCACGGCTGCGTGCGGCCGCTGTTTTCCAGGCAGAAGCCTCGAAACTCCTGCCGGAAGTCGGTATGCACAACGGACAGATAGAGGTAAAATGGGAGGAAATGAAAGAAGCGGGGCCAAACGGCTTCGACCGCTTTACCTTCTATTTCAGCGCCAACAAGGGTCACGAACTGCGTGAACTCGGAAAAATCGCCTCGGGCGGTGAGCGGTCGCGGGTCATGCTTATCATCAAGTCGCTGGTGGCTGCAAGCACGGCCCTTCCCACTCTGATATTTGACGAAATCGACAGCGGCATATCGGGCGAGACGGCCCGCAAAGTGGGCCTTCTGATGAAGAAGCTCGCGGAAAAGCACCAGGTGCTGACCATCACCCATTTGCCACAAATTGCCGGGTTGGGAAGCAGGCATTTTCTGGTATATAAAGAAACAGCCGGGAAGCGCACACTCACCCGCATCAGGGCCCTCTCGGAAGAAGAAAGAATGCAGGAAATTGCGAAGATGCTGAGCGGTGAAGACCCCAGTGAGGCCGCCCTTGAAAACGCACGTGAACTCTTAGCCCATTAAACCATAATTTTGCAGATTCAAAACCCAAACAACTATGTCAAATAACTTACTAAAAGGTAAAAGGGGAATCATATTCGGTGCACTTGATGAAAATTCAATTGCATGGAAAGTGGCCGAACAGTGCTTTGCCGAAGGAGCCACATTTACCCTTAGCAATGCCCCGGTTGCCCTGCGCATGGGCGCCATCCGGGAACTGGCCGCAAAATGTGAGACCGTGGTGATTCCGGCCGATGCCACCAGCGAAGATGACCTGGAGAAACTCTTTGCCGAAAGCATGGAAGTGCTCGGTGGAAAGATCGATTTCGTCCTCCACTCCATCGGCATGTCGCCCAATGTGCGCAAAAAACGCCACTATACCGATCTGAATTACGACTTCTTTCTGAAAACACTGGACGTCTCGGCCGTTTCCTTCCACAAGGTGATGCAAACGGCTCTCCGCATGGATGCCATGAACGAATGGGGCTCCATTCTTGCGCTTTCCTACATTGCCGCGCAGCGCAGTTTCCCGAGCTACAACGACATGGCCGATGCCAAAGCCCTGCTGGAGTCCATTGCCCGCAGTTTCGGATATCACTTCGGAAAACAGAAGAAAGTGCGCGTAAATACCATCAGCCAGTCGCCTACCCCGACCACGGCAGGAACCGGTGTATCGGGATTCGATAAGTTCCTTGCCTATGCCGATAAAATGTCGCCTTTGGGAAACGCTTCGGCCGATGATTGTGCACGGTATTGCGTGGTCATGTTTTCCGACCTTACCCGCATGGTGACGATGCAAAACCTCTTCCACGATGGCGGCTTCTCATTTACGGGTGTGAGCGAAGAGGTCATGGACCTCCTCTGAAAGCAAAATCTCTTATAAATAAAAAAACCCCGGACACAGGTCCGGGGTTTTTTATCGCTTTAAACTTTCAGCCTACTTGCTTTCTTTGGCTTCGGCCTCTTCTTCGGTTTCATCCGCATTGCCACCACTTTTCTTCTTGCTCTTCTTTTTGCTTTTCAGCTTGAGCACCAGCTCTTCGGCATTTTTGCTTTTTTCCACTTCTATCACGGCACCTTCGGCAAACTCATTGTTGAGAATGGCCTCGGCAAGCGGGTCTTCAAGATATTTCTGAATGGCCCGGTGCAAGGGCCTGGCTCCGAATTGCGGATCATAGCCTTTCTCGGCAAGAAAATCCTTTGCACTTTCTTCGAGATGCAGCGAATAGCCCAGGTTTTCGAGGCGTGCGAGCACATCTTTCATTGCAATATCAATGATCTGATGAATGTGCTCGCGGTTCAGGCTGTTGAAGATGACCACATCGTCAATCCGGTTGAGAAACTCGGGCGAGAAAGTACGTTTCAACGCATTCTGAATCACGCCACGGGTGTATTCATCGGCCGAATCGGCTTTGGCTTTGGTCGTAAATCCAACGCCCTGGCCAAAGTCTTTCAACTGTCGCACCCCGATATTTGAGGTCATGATGATCAGCGTATTTTTAAAGTCCACACGCCTTCCCAGTCCATCGGTGAGCATTCCGTCATCCAATACCTGGAGCAAAATGTTGTATACATCGGGGTGGGCTTTTTCGATTTCATCCAGGAGGATCACCGAGTAGGGCTTTCTTCTCACCCTTTCGGTCAGCTGTCCACCTTCTTCGTATCCCACATAGCCCGGAGGGGCACCGATCAGTCGCGAAACACTGAATTTCTCCATGTATTCGCTCATGTCTATTCGTATCAGTGCATCTTCCGTATCAAAGAGATAGCGCGAGAGCGCCCGGGCCAGTTCCGTTTTGCCCACACCCGTTGGTCCCAGAAAGATGAAACTTCCGATGGGTTTCTTGGGGTCTTTGAGGCCCACCCGGTTTCGCTGAATGGCTTTCGTAATTTTCACGATGGCCTCATCCTGCCCGATGATGCTCTTTTGCAGGTCTTCCTTCATATGGCGCAAGCGCTTGCTTTCGCTCTGGGCAATGCGTTTCACCGGAATGCCCGTCATCATGGCAACCACTTCCGAGATGTCCTCTTCCGTCACCGGATAACGTTCATGTTTTACCTGCTCTTCCCAGTCCTTTCGTGCCTGGTCCAGCTCTTCGAGCAGGCGTTTTTCCTTGTCGCGAAGCTTTGCGGCTTCTTCATAGCGCTGGCTTTTTACCACCTGCGTTTTTTCTTCCTTAATTTCTTCGATTTTCTTTTCGAGAATCAGGATGGGTTCGGGCACATGAATATTTTTCAGGTGTACCCGTGCGCCCACTTCGTCAAGCACATCAATGGCCTTGTCGGGCAGAAAGCGATCGGTGATGTAGCGATTGCTCATCTTCACACATGCGGCAATGGCTTCATCGGTATAGCTCACATTGTGATACTCTTCATATTTAGGTTGAATATTTTCCAGAATCAGAACGGTTTCCTCGGGTGAAGGCGGATCGACCAGCACTTTCTGGAAACGCCTGTCGAGTGCTCCGTCTTTTTCGATATACTGCCGGTATTCATCAAGCGTAGAAGCACCGATGCATTGCAATTCGCCCCGGGCCAGAGCCGGTTTGAAGATATTCGATGCATCGAGCGAGCCGGTAGCGCCTCCGGCCCCTACGATGGTATGAATCTCATCGATAAAGAGGATGACATCCCGGTTTTTCTCCAGTTCGTTCATAATTGCCTTCATGCGCTCTTCAAACTGGCCACGGTATTTCGTGCCGGCCACCAGGGCGGCCAGGTCGAGCATCACGATGCGCTTGTTGAAAAGCACACGCGATACCTGGCGATTGATAATGCGCAGGGCGAGGCCCTCTACAATGGCGGTCTTGCCCACTCCGGGTTCGCCAATGAGAATGGGGTTGTTCTTTTTCCTTCGACTCAGTATCTGCGATACCCGCTCGATCTCGGTTTCGCGCCCGACAATCGGATCCAGTTCGTTCTCCTCCGCCAGCCGGGTAATATCGCGACCGAAATTATCCAGTACCGGTGTTTTCGATTTCATGGCCGATGCTTTTTTCGTTGAACCAAAAGGTCTTTTTTCTTCTTCAAAAGACTCCTCTTCCGAGGGATCATTGGTCAGTTCATCGGTGATTTCATGCTTCATATATTCGAGTTCCGCTTTGAAAATCTCGTAATCCACATCAAACTGGTTCAATATGCGGGTGGCGATGTTGTCTTTATTTTTCAGAATCGAGAGCAGCAGGTGCTCGGTACCGATCATATCGCTTTTAAATATCTTGGCTTCCAGTACGGTAATTTTCAGCACTTTTTCGGCTTGCCTTGTCAGTGGCAGATTGCCGGCATTGTACGATTTCCTCACGGCCTTGTCTTTAATGGCATCCTCGAGTGATTTGCGCAGCAGTACCACGTCCACATCAAGCAATTTCAGCACTTTTATAGCCATGCTATCGCCTTCCCGAATCAATCCGAGCAAGAGATGCTCGGTTCCTATATAGTCGTGCCCGAGGCGAAGCGCCTCCTCACGGCTAAAGGATATCACTTCCTTTACTTTTGGCGAAAATTTTGCTTCCATTTTCTAAATCTCCTATCTTTTAAATTCCTCTAATCAGAGGGGTGTTGTTCCTACAACATCATCAAGCTTTCAGTAATTCCTTAAAGGTAATGATCAATTGTAGTTCTAAAGTATGTGTTTTCCAAACATTTCAGTATTATGAGCAAAAATTGTGACAATTTTTAAATTCTTTGCTTTTCTTAAATTTATACCCGCAACGGGGCAAAATTAGTTCGATTTTGTCAGGTGCTAATTGCAAATATGTTTAATAACTGACAATGTGACCCTTAATTTTCGCCAAATATTATAGCCATGAAATTCACCATCGACAAAAACGATAAATACAGCATCCTCAAGATTGACGAGGAAAGACTGCTATCGACCAATGCCCCTCAGCTAAAGACGGAACTGATCATGCTAAACACCGAAGGTATCAGGAATATCATTCTTGATCTTACGGATGTGGCACACATCGACTCTTCGGGTCTGAGTGCCATTCTTATCGGAAACCGCATTTGTAAAGAGGCCAGCGGCAGCTTTGTTCTGACCGGACTCAACGACCAGGTCAGGCGCCTCATCGAGATCTCCCAGCTGGAGCCGGTGCTCAACATCATCCCCACCGTAAGCGAAAGCATTGACTACATTTTGATGGAAGAACTGGAACGCGATTTCAACCGGGAGGAATGACCTTTCGTTTTACGAGCATTGGAAACAGCTCGGCTGTGCCGGCCTACGGACGCATCCCTTCGGCACACATTCTGAACTACAAAGAAAGCTACTTTCTCTTCGATTGTGCCGAGGGCACACAGATGGAGATGATGCGCCTCGGCATCAGGCGCAGCCGCATACGGCATATTTTCATCAGCCACCTTCATGGCGATCATTTTCTCGGGCTGCCCGGACTGCTCAATACCCTCAATCTGCTGAATCACCAAAAGGAGATGCATGTCTATGCTTTCCCCGGGCTGAAAGAACTCATCGACATGGAGATGCGTATTTCGGGCCATCAGTTTCGCTTTCCGCTGCATTTTCACGATCTCGAGGATGAAGAAACTCCTCTCCTTCTTGATGAAGCGGAATATAAAGTCTCCTCTTTCCCGCTGGTACACCGGATTCCCTGCCGGGGTTTTCTTTTCCGGGAGAAGATGCCGCCCAGAAAGATTCGTGCAGAAAAACTGGCCGAATATGCCGTGCCGGTGGAAGAAATCGAGAAAATCCGTTCCGGCAGTGATTTTCTCACAGCCGATGGCCGCCTCATTCCGAATGAAGAACTGACCCGCGAGGGGCGCCCGCCCCGGAGCTTTGCCTATGTGACCGACACTCTTTACCTCGAAGCCCTTGCAGAGCGACTTCAGGGTGTTGACCTGCTCTATCACGAAGCCACTTTTATGGAGAAGGATGCCCAGCGGGCCGAAGAAACCTGCCACTCAACCGCAGCCCAGGCGGCACGCATCGCCTCTATGGCCGGGGTCAAAAAACTCGTGCTGGGTCATTTTTCGGCCAAGTATCGTGATCTGACGCCCCTGCTCGATGAAGCACGGAAGATATTCCCCGAAACTTATCTCTCGGCTCCCGGCCTGACTTTCGATATCTAAACGCTGCGCTTCAGGTCGTACTTGTCAATCTTGTTGTAGAGGTGGCTGCGCTGAATGTCCAGTTCCTCGGCCGTTTTCGAGACATTCCAGTTGTTGGCTTTCAGCTTAAACTCTATGAATTTCTTCTCCATGAAGTCCTTGTACTCCTGAAAGCGCGAGAAACTTTCGAATATCTCCACGGGGTCCTGCTTGGCAGCAGTAGAAAAGACATAGCGGTTGACATCGTCTTCCGTAATTTTTTCTTCGGAAAGGATCACGAGGCGCTCAATGACATTATGCAGCTCCCTGATGTTGCCGCTCCATTCGATCTCGCGAAGGGCCTGCAGGGCCTTGGGTGTGATCTTTTTGTAGGGCATTTTATTGTCTTCGCAGATCTCTTTTACAAAACGCTCGGCCAGGAGCGGTATGTCGTCTTTGCGCTCGTTGAGCGAGGGGACATGAATCAGAATGACACTCAGGCGATGGTAGAGGTCCATGCGGAAGCGCCCTTCTTCGATTTCCTTTATCAGGTCCTTGTTGGTGGCTGCCACTACCCGCACATCTACGGGCACATCCTTTTCACTGCCCACGCGCGTAATGCGGTTTTCCTGTAGAGCGCGCAGCACCTTGGCCTGGGCCGCAAGGCTCATATCACCTATTTCATCCAGAAAAAGGGTGCCGCCATTGGCCTGCTCAAACTTGCCGATGCGCTGCCGGATGGCCGAAGTAAAAGCACCTTTTTCGTGGCCGAAGAGTTCGCTCTCTATCAAATCCGTGGGAATGGCCGCGCAGTTGACCTCAATAAAGGGCCCTTTGGCCCGGTTGCTCAGTTCATGAATCCAGCGGGCGACCAGTTCCTTGCCCGTGCCGTTCTCACCCGTGATCAGCACCCGTGCCTCGGTGGGGGCCACGCGTTTGATGGTTTCCTTTATTTTCTGAATGGCGGGTGACTCCCCGAGTATTTCACGGGTTTTCGTTACCTGCCGTTTCAAAATCTTCGTTTCGGTGATCAGGTTCGATTTGTCCAGTGCATTGCGTATGGTGATGAGCAGCCTGTTCAGATCGGGTGGCTTCGAGATAAAGTCGTAGGCCCCTTTTTTGACGGCTTCCACAGCCGTTTCGATGGTCCCGTGGCCCGATATCATGATGACGGGTACCTCGGGATTGATGTCTTTAATTTTCTCCAGCACCTCCATGCCGTCCATCCTGGGCATTTTGATATCCAGCAGAACAACATCGTAGTCGTTGTCTTTGATTAGTTTGAGTGCGGCCGGTCCGTCAGGAGCTTCATCTACCGTGTACTTCTCATATTCCAGTATCTCACGCAGTGTGTTGCGGATACTTCTTTCGTCATCTACTATTAAAATATTAGCCATTTCCTCACTTTGATTGCTGTAAAAATAAGGCAAGAAAAAGAAAGGGCTGCAAATCTGTAAGCCGGGTTCTGTATCGGCCGGAGCCGACACCTGTCATTTATCTGGTCCCGGTCTCACAACCGGGATCAATCGGCCTACCCGACCGGCTTTCACTAAGTGAAAAACACGAGCCATGTTCAAATCCGTTGCCGGATTTGCCGGTCTGCTTGGCCTTTCCACCCACAAGGTTTGCCCGAGCCGGATGTTGCCACCCGGCCCTGTGCGCTCTTACCGCACATTTTCACCATTGCCTTCCGGCTGTTATTTTCTGTGGCACTTGCTCTGCCCCGAAAAACGGAACAGCCACCCGTTAGGTGGTGTGGTGCTCTGCGTGGCCCGGACTTTCCTCCCTTTCACTATATGAAAAGGCGACAGGTCGATTTGCAGCCCTCCTTAGCAATCAAATTTAACGCATAATGGTTCTATTTCAGTATCACTTCCGTGGCGCCCATGCCAAAGCGCGGATTATAATTCACCTGAAAAGCCTGCACATGCGGATATTCCTCCAGGATGAGGTGAATTTCATTGCGCAGACGCCCTTTGCCGTGGCCATGTACGATGTATATCCGGTCGAGGCCGTGATAGACCGCCTTGTCAAGAAAATCTTCAAAGCTTTTCAACTGCGCTTCCAGTATTTCGTGGCTGCTTTTTCCTTTGGTCGACTTAAAGAGCTTTTCGGCATGCAGGTCGATGAAGTCTTCCATCCGGGCCTTTTCGAGCAGGCGTTCATGCCGGGCTCTTGAGCTTCTGTTTACAAATCCCCGGCTCAGCTTCTTCAGCTCCCTGCCTCCGATCTGCGTGCTTTCAGGCCAAGCCTTCATGAGGAGGTAGAGGTAGGCTTCGGAATGGAGCCATGAGCAGCGCCCCAGTTTTTTGAAGAAGGACTTGGGGCGGATCTTCTGCTCCAACTGATGTTTTTCCCTGCCGTCCGCGCTCTTCAGGCCGAAGGAAATCAACGGGGCGTCATTCAGGGCATCGAAGGGCAACTCCCCAATGCGCACCGTATCGTGCGGCTGGCAGACAAATACGGCTTCGATGCCGGGTATGCCGGGACTCCTGAGCTGCACCTCCACTGTGAGACCGCTTTCGAGGCCATGGTGCAGATAAAGTTCGAAAGTACGTATGCCTGCCTCGCCCTCTGCCCGGGGCAGAAACGCCAGTACCAGTCCTTTTTCCAATTCTTTTTCCGGCATCTTTCCGATTGCAATGAGAATGAAATAGTTTCGGGTTCAAAGATACGGGCAAAGCAGATGCAAGTCAGCGATAAAAGATGGAAAGCCGCACAATTTGCCGAAAGGCTCTGGTGGAAAAACTATCTGCGAAAAAAAAGTGCAAATGATTACCTGGCCTGGAAAAGGGCTTACTGGGAGCGGCTCGTCCGTTCCCTTCCCGAATGGGCAGCCGACCGGCCCGGCCTCGATATTCTGGACGCTGGATCGGGTCCTGCGGGCATCTTCATCTATTACCGGAAAGCCCGAGTGACGGCTGTCGACCCCCTGCTGGCGGCCTACGAAAAACTGCCTCATTTTTCTCCTTCCGCCTATCCCCATGTGGCCTTTCAGAGCCAGCGCCTCGAAAACTACCGGGCCTCCGAAGCCTTCGATCTGATCTTTTGCATCAATGCCATCAACCACGTGCAGGACATGCAGCAGGTGCTTGCCGGACTCCATGCTTCGCTGCGCCCGGGCGGCAAGCTGGTGATCAGCAGCGATGTGCACCGGCACGGGGCCCTCCGGAAAATATTCCGCCTCATTCCGGGCGATCTTTTGCATCCTCATCAAATGGACGAAAAAGACTTTCGCAATGCCCTGCTGTCTGCCGGGTTCCGGATTCGGGAGGCAAAACCCTTGGGCAGGCAGGCCATTTTCAGCTACCTGCTCCTCGTGGCGGATAAATAAACAAAAAAAGCCCCGTGAAGGATATTCACAGGGCTTCCGTTATTTTTCTTCCGTATTACTCGGCCACTACCTTGAACACGAAGTCGGCTTTCACATCCTTGTGCAATTCGGCCTGTGCTTCGAATTTTCCGGTGGTCTTCACCTCTTCTTTGATGATGATTTTTTTACGATCCACCTGCACACCCGTTTGCTCGCGGATGGCTTCGGCCAGCTGAACATTCGTAATGCTTCCGAAAATTTTGCCGCTGGTACCTGTTTTGGCTCCCACGGTAATTTCCGTATTCCGGATTTTCTCGGCCTGGGCTTCGTAGCCGGCCATTTCTTTTTCCAGCTTCAGCTTCTGCTGGCGCAGCATCTCTTCCAGGGCCTTTTTATTGGTCTTGTCCGCGATTTTCGCCTTTTTGTTCGGAATCAGATAATTCCGTGCAAAACCCGGCTTCACGTCAACAATTTCGTTCTTGTATCCCAGGTTATCAATATTTTCAAGCAAGATGATCTCCATTGCGCTTTCTTCTTTTTTATTTATTTGTACTGATCGGTTACAAAAGGCATGAGAGCCAGAATCCGGGCTTTCTTAACAGCCACAGACACTTTTCTCTGAAACTTCAGGGAGTTGCCCGTAATTCTGCGCGGAAGCAGTTTGCCCTGTTCGTTTACGAACTTTTTCAAAAATTCGGGGTCTTTGTAGTCCACGTAGCGAATGCCGGCTTTTTTGAATCGGCAGTATTTCTTCGTTGTTTTCCCAATGTTGGGAGAAGACAAAAATTTGATATCCTGTTTGTTGTTGGCCATATTCTTACGCTTCTTCGGTTTGTGTTTCTTTTACTTCGTTTGCTTTTGCCGCTTTGCGCTCTCTGCGGGTTTTGTTCCATTCCACCGCATATTTGTCGAGGCGGGTCGTCAGAAAACGCATCACGTGATCATCGCGCTTGAGCAGCAGCTCGAGCTCGGAGATCAGTGATCCCGGGGCTTTGAATTCAAAGAGATGATAAATTCCCGTGGTTTTGTGGTCGATTTCGTAGGCCAGTTGCCTGAGGCCCCAATCTTCCTGGTGCACCAGTTCTCCACCATTGTCTTCAATATATTTTACATATTCCCCGACCAGACGCTTCAATTCGTCCTCGTTCAGGATGGGAGTAAAAATGACCATTAATTCATACTGATTCTGCATATTACCGCTTGATTTTTAACGCCTTGATTTAAAACGGAATGCAAAGATAGAAATAATCAATAAATAGGGAATAAAAACTTTTATTTTTTTGGAAATTTGCCCACCATTCGGCAATGGCATAACTTTAATTCTGATGAGCAAATATATTGTAAGTGCAAGGAAATACCGCCCCACCCGCTTTGACGAGGTCGTAGGTCAGGATCATATTATCCGTACATTAAAGAATGCCGTAGCCAGCGGAAAGATTGCCCAGGCCTATCTTTTCTGCGGTCCGCGGGGTGTCGGCAAGACCACCTGCGCCCGCATACTGGCCAAAAGCATCAACTGCGAAAATCCGGGCGAAGGCAGCGAAGCTTGCGGAGAATGCCCTTCCTGCCGGGCCTTTCAGTCGCAAGCCTCTTTTAACATTCACGAGCTCGATGCCGCCTCCAACAACTCGGTGGACGACATGCGGGCGCTCACCGAACAGGTGCGCTACCCGCCACAGAGCGGTAAATACAAGATCTACATTATAGATGAGGTGCACATGCTTTCGCAGGCCGCCTTCAATGCTTTTCTGAAAACCCTGGAAGAACCGCCTCCCTATGCGGTTTTTATTCTCGCCACCACCGAGAAGCACCGCATTCTGCCGACCATCCTCTCGCGTTGCCAGATTTTTGATTTCAACCGCATCGAGGTGCCCGCCATTGTCGCACATCTCAAAGACGTGGCTGCCCGCGAAGAGCTGGAATATGAAGAAGATGCCCTGCACATCATCGCCCAGAAGGCCGATGGTGCCCTCCGCGATGCCCTTTCCATCTTCGACCGCCTCGTCAGTTTCTCGGAAGGCCGGCTCAGCTACGAGCAGGTGCTACGGAACCTGAACATCCTCGATTACGACTATTATTTCCGCATCAGCGAAGCCATTGTCAGCGAAGACCACGCCCTGTTGCTGCGATATTTCGATGAAATCCTTCGCAAGGGATTTGAAGGCGAGACCTTTATCAACGGCCTGGCCCAGCACTTCCGCGATCTGCTCATGTGCAAAGAAAAAGAAACCCTGCCGCTGCTTGAGCTGAGTGAGAACCTCAAAGAACGCTATGCCGACCAGGCCGCCTACATCCCCTCGGGCCTCCTGCTCTCGGCCCTCGACCTGGCCAACAAAGCCGGCATCGAATACCGCTACAGCAAAAACAAACGACTGGGCATCGAACTGGCGCTGCTGAAGATGTGCTACCTCTTCCGCGCGCTGGAGTCGCCCGAGCTGGAAACCGAAAACGATACGGCCTGTCTCTTATACACATCT
>WFPF01000093.1 GCA_015487695.1 Chitinophagales bacterium | reverse complement strand
GCAAATACTGCTCCGTGCCCGGAATCATATCATAGAGCAATCCACGCCATTTCAGCTCTTCAATAAAGTTCATTTTCCATTCAATTTCGCACAAAGATACAGGCCGCCTGTCGACTCCTCAAAATGCTTATTATTTTTAGTTTTTTCAAAATCATGAATTACCTTTCTCATTATTATATCCTCAGGGAATATGACGATCCTGCTTTTGCGCTCGGCAAAATCATACCCGATCTGCTTCGGGCATTCGGCCCGGCCCACAAAATCAGGAAAGCGCGGAACATTGAAGTTCCGAAGGACGCAAGCGAATGGATGATAAAGGGGGCCTATGTGCACCTCGAAAGCGACCGGCTTTTTCACGATTCGGCCTATTTTGAACTCGAATCTCAGCGTTTAAAAGAAGAAATAAGAGCCGGTAGCAGCATCCGCAAATACAGTTATTTCTATGCACATATTTTCCTCGAAATGCTTCTCGACCGCCTGCTGGTCAAAAAGCATCCGGAACTGGGTCAGCAATTCTACGCTGATCTGGAGCAGATTGATGAAGAAGATATAAAGTCTTTTTTCGAGCTCAAAGCCATTGCCGTGGATGCAGACGCATTCATGCAGGTGCTCATACGCTTCCGCAAAAGCCGCTACCTCTTTGAATACGCCCATGATTCCGGATTTCTCTATGCTTTTTCGCGCATCCTCAAGCAAATCGGCATGCCCCTCTTAACCCGGGGAGACAAGCGTTTCTTTACAGAGCTGGTGCACAAAAGCGAGGAAGGCCTGGAACCCGAATTCATCCCCATGTTGCAAAGCATTGAAGCCGCCATCCGTTGAATACTGAAAAATTCCGGGTCCTGTATGTCGCGAATTATCATACGGGGGTAAAAAGCGGCAAAAAAGGTAACAAAGCCACGGCAAATTCGATATACCTCCAAGGGCATTCTCCTCGCGTGCCGGCAAGCGGACTTTCGAAGAATAGAAGCTCGTGTCATAAAAAAAGCGGAAAGATGTGCACAATAAGCGACAAAAGGACGGGAATCAACATGATAAAAGGATGGGACGCAACGTTAGCACGGCAATATTTGTCTACTTTTAATTCACCCGAACAAGATCGCGCTGTATGAAAAATTTATTCCTTGCCCTCCTGCTCACTTTTTTTTATACCAGTGGCCTTCATGCCCAGGCCCGAAAGTACAGCAATGAGTTTCTTTCAATAGGTGTCGGAGCCCGTGCTCTGGGGATGGGCAATGCCACCGTGGCCAGTGTTTCGGACGTAACAGCTGGATACTGGAACCCGGCCGGGCTGAAGGGTGTACAGAGCAACTTCCAGGTCGGAGCCATGCATGCGGCCTATTTTGCCGGCATTGCCAACTTCGACTACGGAGCCATTGCCATCCCGATGAAAGACCGCAAACGCGCACTCGCCTTTTCATTCATCCGTTTCGGGGTGGACGACATTCCCAATACCCTTCAGCTGATCGAACCGGACGGTTCGGTCAACTACAGCAATATCAGCTCCTTTTCGGTGGCCGACTATGCTTTTCTTTTCTCCTATGCCCAGCCGGTAGCCATCGAGAACCTCCACGTGGGAGTCAATGTAAAAATCATTCACCGCACGGCCGGCAGTTTTGCCCGGGCATGGGGCTTTGGCCTCGACCTCGGAGCCCAGTACGTAAAAGACAACTGGCGCTTTGGCCTGATGGCACGCGACATTACAACCACCTTCAATGCCTGGTCATTCAACTTCAGCGATGCCGACAAGACCGTTTTTGCCCAGACCAACAATGTCATTCCCGAAAATTCCTATGAACTCACGCTTCCCCGACTGATCCTCGGAGCGGCCTATACCCACAATTTTAACGAGAAGATCGGTTTGAGCGCAGAGCTCAATCTGGACCTCACCACGGATGGAAAAAGAAATGTACTCATCAGCGCCAAACCGCTGAGCATCGACCCGCATGCTGGTGTTGAAATTCACTACAGTGATTTCCTCTTTCTGCGGGCCGGAGTGGCTTATTTGCAGAAGAAATACAGCGATGCCCTCGGACGCGAGCAGTTTACCGCACAGCCCAACCTCGGTGTGGGTGTCGTAATCAAGAACCTTGGGATAGATTATGCGTATACCAATATCGGAGATCCCAGCCAGGCACTCTATTCGCATGTCGTATCGCTGCGAATCAACTTTGAAAAAAGAAAGAATTGATCTCAGATGCAGCGTATATTGAAATTTACATTCCTGCTCTTCCTCTTTTCAGCTACTGCTCAGGCCCAGCAATTGCCCTACGGCCACGAGTGGATTCAATTTAACAGCAATACGCCCACCCTCAAGATCAAAGTGCTCAATACCGGCATTTACCGGGTTGACTATGCGGCTTTGGAACCTGTTCTCCAGGCAGCCTCCTATCCCGTCTCGCAGCTCGACCCGCGTGATATTGTAATTTATAACAAGGGCAAAATAGTGCCGGTTTACATTTCAGGAGAAGGCGATGGCAGTTTCGATCCGGGAGATTATATCGAATTCTTCGGTGAAAAAAATGATGCCTGGTTTGATCAATTTTTATATGAAAAGGCCATGTATCACCCCAATCCGTGGTTCAGCAACTTCAGCGATACGGCCATCTATTTTCTCAGCATACGAAGCAATGCATCCCTTCCCGGGAAGCGGCTGCAAAGCGTTGCCAACAATGTAAGCAACCCGGGCCCGAAAAGGCAGTATTTTATCAATGAGCAGATTTTCAGCTATCACTCCGAATGGAATGGCGGGCATGCAAGCAACCAGGGAGGCGTATTCCTCTACAGCCCTGAGTATACCAACGGAGAAGGATTTGTCGATAACAATTTCAACAAGACAAGCATCAGCAAGACGCTGAATCTCGATGGCATATTCAAAACAGGGCCCGTCAAAAAAGCCCGGATCAAGGTTAATCTGGTAAGTTATTACGACCAGACCCACCGGATTCGTATGGATGTAAACGGCAACGTGCTTCTCGACACCAGCTACTTCGGACAGGGTGTCAGACCTCTCGAAGCAGAACTGAGCCTGGGCAAGCTTAATGCCGGGGCAGCGAATACCCTGGGATTGCAGGCACTGGGCACGGGTTCGAGCGACCGCAATGCCATCGCCTATATTCAGGTCAGCTATCCCAGCGATTTTGATTTCAATCAAAAGAACTTTTACCGCTTTCATCTGGTAGGGCCCAAGAACAAGACCGTTTATTTTGAAGTAAATAATTTTGATGCGGGTGGCAGCCAACCCATCCTTTATGACCTGGCCAATGCCGAAAGACTTATCGGGCAAAGCAGCGGAAATATCATTCGCTTCAACCTGCCATTTCCCAGTGCCGATACGGCTGATTTAGTTCTCTCCTCGGAGTCAAATATCCTCACACCGGCAGGCATCAGCATTGCACGGTTTCATTCACTGAGTAAACTTGAAGAACAGGGCAACTACATACTGATTTATCACCGCAAACTGACGGATGACGGCTCGGGCAATAACCTGGTCGATATTTACAGCCAGTATCGAAGCTCGACCCAGGGCGGAGGATACCGGGTGGTGACACTCGACATCAATACCATTTACGATCAATTCGGCTATGGCATTGACCGTCACCCACAGGCCATACGCAATTTTGTGCGATTTATGCTCGACTCGTTTAAGGTCCTGCCCGAATACATATTGCTGGCGGGAAAAGGCGTGGAATATCCGATCACCCGTTTTGCCAAGAATGAGAACTATCGAAAGCTGGACCTCATCCCCCCCTTCGGATCGCCCGGTGGCGACATGCTTTACACGGTGAACAAGAACAAGCAGCCCATGATTGCCATCGGGCGGCTCTCGGTTCGCAACGGGAGCAACCTGCTCGTTTATTTCGAGAAACTCAAAGCCCTGGAAGAAAATCAGAACCAGGTGTCAAACTATTCACTGGAAGAAAAAAACTGGACCAAAAATGTCATGCACTTCGGTGGCGGCAGCGACAATGCCCAGCAGAATTTGTTTAAAAGCTTCCTGGCGGGGTATCAAAGGAAAATTGAAAATCCATACTTCGGGGGTCGCGTGTACAACTTCTATAAAAGCAGCTCTGACCCGATACAATATGTGCAGTCGCAGTTTCTTGACAGTGTCATCAGCAGCGGGGTTTCGCTTATCACCTTCTTTGGCCATTCATCCACCAATTCTTTTGATATCAACCTCGATAAGCCTGAAAATTATAAGAATTTCGGAAAGACCCCGATCATCATTTCCAATGGCTGCTTCTCCGGTCAGATTTTCTCGGCCGGCTATGGTGTGAGCGAAGAGTTTGTGCTTCAGCCCGGAGGGGGCGCCATCGGTTTTCTGGCTTCGACCAGTTACGGTGAGCAGTTCTCCCTTAATCAGTACACCGGCAAGCTCTACGAGAACCTGAGCAAATTTCGCTACAACGAAGGCTTCGGGAAATCCATCCTGCACACGGTACGTTATATTCTGGATTCGACCAATCCCAACATATTCAGCTACTATCTCGTATTTCAAAACACCTTTCACGGAGATCCGGCCCTGCGCATCAACACCCACGAAAAGCCCGACTATGCCATCGAGCCCAGCTATGTCCATTTTGAACCGGAAAACATTTCGGTTGACCTCGATTCCTTTGCGGTAGCCGTCATCGTACACAATGTGGGCCGCGCCATCAACGACAGCTTTGTGGTGGAGGTGAGACGGACCTTCTCTGACGGGTCTTTTGATCTTCAGAGCAAAAAGGTAAAAGCCGCTTACAGTGACGATACCGTTCGCTTGTTCTTCTATACCGACCCGATCCGGGGCATCAACCGCAATGATTTTGAAGTCATCCTGGATGCCGGCAACCGGATCGATGAGATGCGCGAAGACAACAACAGGACAGAAGTTGCCATCGATATCCATTCGGTCGATGCATTTCCGCTTACACCTTACCCATACAGCATTGCCCACGGAAGCATTACCCTGAAAGCCAACACGGCTGATTTTTCGAGTCAGGAGCGGGAATACCGGATGGAAATAGACACCACGGCTCTCTTCGACAGTCCGGTTAAAAGCAGCACCCTCGTAAAAGCTTCGGGCGGTGTCTTCGAATGGAGCGATCCGCCTATTGATTTTCGCGATGAGGTAGTGTACTACTGGAGAGTGAGGCCCGTGATCAACGGCAGCGACAGCGGGAGCTGGAAGATGAGTTCATTTGTCTATTCCGATCAGAACATACACGGCTGGAACCAGTCTCATTATTATCAGTTTCTTGACAACCGGTTTGAAAATGTCGAATTCCGGGGAAGGAAACTCTCCTTTATTGACGATGTCAAAGAATTAAGAATCACAAACGGCATTTACAGCAATGTACGCTGGGAAGATGTCACGGCCTATTATATCAATGGCAGCCGGGTGAACCGCTTCGGATGTGCCGGCAACGGCATTTCCTTCGGTGTGATTGATCCTGCCACGGGCATTCCCTGGAAACCGGCCGATCATCCCTTCGGACAGGAGAGCTGCTACTGGGTTACGCAGCGCGGAGCCTTCCACTTCCCTACCTACAATATTGCCCAGCGCGAAAGGGTTATCCGTTTTATTGACAGCATTCCCGATGGCTTTTATTTCTTTGCCATGAGCTTCCAGAAGCCGGATTTCAAACTCTGGAAAGCCGATACACAAATTCTCGGAACCAGTATTTTCAACAAATTATTGGAGCAGGGAGCCTCGCCCGAACTCCTCGACCTCGACAATCGCTCCTACAGTCCTGCTTTTATCTTTTTTACCCGCAAGGGAGCACCCGGCAATGCCGCTACCCTGATCACAAAGAATCAGGGAGAACTGCTCGACACGACTTTCATCATCAAAGGGAAATGGAACCAGGGATATATTAGCAGCCAAGACATCGGACCGGTATCGGGATACGGAAGTCTGAGCTGGGAAACGGCCATCAACAACGATCCGGTAGCCATTGATGAAACGCAGATGACCTTCACGGGCGTTGATCCTGACCTCCGCACGGAAAAGAAAATTTTTACAACGGAGAGAAAAGACACCAGCCTGCAGATGGTAGATGCCAGCGTATATCCCTATGCGCGGCTCCGCTATTATTTGCTGGATGATTCCTTCCGCACAGCCCTCGGCCTGCGCAAGTGGCGCATACTTTATGATCCGGTCGGTGACCTGGCCGTCAATCCGAACCGTCTTTTTTATCTCTCGGCCGACAGCATCGAACAGGGCGAAAAACTGGAAATGCGCCTGGCGGTAGAAAACATCTCGGAGTTTGACATGGACAGTGTTTTGATAGCCCTCTGGCATGTAGACACGAGGAACCAGAAATCCCTGGTGTGGTTAAAGCGATTCAGAGCACTGCCTGCAGGCGATACCCTGATAATACAATACAGCCGCAACACACTCAGCGATGACGGACGCAATACCCTGCTATTGGAGGTGAACCCAGGCAATGACCAGCCGGAACAATACAGCTTCAACAACCGGATGAATATACCTTACACCGTCATTCGCGACAAAAGGAATCCCCTGCTTGATGTCACCTTTGACGGCATTCATATCATGGACAACGACATTGTTTCGTCCCGACCCGAGATCCGTGTAGTGCTGATGGACGACAACCGTTTTCTGCCTTTGAATGATACGGCCCTTATCAATCTCTTTCTTCTGGCTCCGGATGGCACGCGAAAAAGGCTTCCTTTTGCACAGCCCGATATTACATTCATTCCGGCAGCAGAGGATCCGGAAGGAAAAAATGAGGCGGAAATCATTTACATGCCTGAATTCTCAGAAGACGGGCGCTACGAGCTGATTGTCAGTGCCAGCGACAAAGCCGGCAACCGGGCCGGAGACCTCGATTACCGAATCGGCTTCAGAGTCATCACCGAGAGCAGCATTTCGAATGTATTCAACTACCCCAATCCATTCAGCAGCAGCACCCGCTTTGTCTTCACCATTACGGGTGCCGAAGTGCCCCGTGAACTGCGCATACAGATTATGACCATTACGGGCCGGGTGGTTCGTGAAATCACGAAAGACGAGCTGGGCCCCCTGCATGTGGGAACCAACATCACGGAATTTGCATGGGACGGCAGCGACAAATACGGAGATCCGCTGGCCAACGGGCTCTACCTTTATCGCATTATCAGCAAAGATGCGGATGGCAAATCCATGAAAAATTTCGAACTGCCTTCCAATGCCGACCGCTTCTTCAAAAATGGAATCGGCAAACTCTATCTCGCCCGATAAAGCAAAACGACCTTGCACTTTTTCCGTAATTTTCGGCTGATAATTTTACAAGATGAATCAGCTGCGGAAAACCCAAAAACAATCTAAAATATTCATGCTTCTGCCTGCCCTTCTTTGGATGGGGCTCATCCTTCTGGATTACCAGGTTCGTGTGGATTGGTTTGCAAAGGCAGCGCAGCATTTCCACCACAGCGGACTGCTCGCAGCATTGGCCTTCTTTTTTGCGATTTTCCTCATTTACAGCGGCAAGCTGACACGAAACGGAAAGCTCACCCTTCATCGCGTCACAGGATGGAAAGTTCTGACGCTCTGGATAACGACCGCGGTAATTTTCTTTGCTGCAATCAATCTGCAGGCCGAGTACCTTAGCAATCCCCTGCAGGGTATTCTCTATTTTGCCGGACACACAATGCTTCTATTTTCGGCCCTTCTTTTTCTGCTGATTGCGGCAGCGGCCTATGGCCTTCTGGTGCTTCGCTTTTTAAAACTTCAGGTCCCTGCCGGCAGCAGGTGTCTGATAGCCGTAGCCCTCGGCTTTGCCCTCCTGGGCCTCTTTTATTTCGTTTT
>WFPF01000092.1 GCA_015487695.1 Chitinophagales bacterium | reverse complement strand
GGCTATGGGCTCTACAAAACCCGATAATTGTCCATACCAAAAACTTTTCCCGGTAGAAACGCCCTCTCTGCGCAGGGGCACGGATACTGCCGCGCCCTCAGGAAAATTTTGAATCCCGATACCAATGGCCAGCGCGATGGCTCCCCCGATGCTCGCCTCTGGCATGCCCAAAGCCGCAGCTCCGAAAGCTACGCCCACGGCCAGGCCCTCAGGGAAATTGTGCAGGGTGATGGCCAATACGAGCAGAACACTCCGCTGCCATGAGGTATGTATCCCCTCCGCCTCGCTGGTAGGTTTGAAAGGATGTAGGTGCGGCAGCACCAGGTCGATGAGACGTATAAAAATGGCTCCCGTCAAAAAACCCACGAGCGCAGGCATCCATCGGGGAACTCCCATCTTCTCAGACATCTCAATGGCCGGGGCCAGCAATGACCAGTAACTGGCCGCCAGCATCACGCCCGCTGCAAAGCCCAGCATGGCATCCAGCACTTTTTGATTGACGGTACGGAAGAAGAAAACCAGGGAAGCACCGAGGGCCGTCACGCCCCATGTAAAGAGCGTGGCCAGCAATGCCTGAAGAATCGGATTTAATGTTAAAAACCAGGCATACATCCCAATTAATTATTAAAGTATTTGCAAAAATTCGAAATTGCGCTCACAAGCAAGAATACTCTATTTTAGGCAAACCTAAAACATAAATTATCCATAATGAAATATCAAGCGCTACCGCAATCACTTTATGTAAAAAACCGCGCCAAACTGCGCGAAGTCTTACCGCCCAAAGCGATGGCCGTATTCAACAGCAATGATATCCTGCCCAGCAATGCAGACGGTACCATGCCCTTCCGGCAAAACAATGACCTGCTCTATATGTCGGGCATTGACCAGGAAGAAAGCATTCTTGTTGTCTTTCCCGATGCCTTTCGGGAAGTACACCACGAAATGCTTTTCCTCAAAGAAACCAGCGAAGAAATTGCCATCTGGGAAGGGGCCAAACTCACAAAAGAAGAAGCCCGCGAACTGAGTGGTGTTCTAAACGTCTACTGGCTTGATGAATTTGAAAATATTTTTAAAATCATCGCGGCCGAGGCCGAAATTATTTACCTCAACAGCAACGAACATTTGAGGCGCAACAATCCGGTGGAAACGCGAGATGACCGTTTCCGGAAATGGTGCATGAAGCACTATCCGCTTCATCGCTATGAGCGACTCGCCCCGCATATGCATCGCTTCCGCTCGGTGAAAGAAGCGGAAGAAATCGAAACGATGCGCCATGCCTGCGGAATCACGCGTGACGCATTTCTGGAATTGCTTGCTTTCGTTAAGCCCGGTGTCAATGAGAATGACATTGAAGCGCTTTTCAATTTTGAAATCATGAAGCGCAGGAGCCGTGGCCCGGCCTATCAGCCGATCATTGCCTCTGGTGCCAATGCCTGTGTCCTGCACTACGTGGAAAACAACCAGGAATGCAAAGCCGGAGATGTCATCCTGCTCGACATCGGTGCGGAATATGCCAATTATGCTTCTGACATGACCCGCTGCATTCCGGTCAGCGGACGTTTTACGCCCCGCCAGAAAGATGTTTACAATGCCGTATTGCGGGTGATGAAAAAGGCCAAGACCATGCTTCGCCCGGGCGTTTATCTGGACGACTACCAGAAAGAAGTCGGTCTTCTGATGGAAAAGGAACTTCTCGGACTGGGACTGATCACCGAAGATGACATTAAAAATCAGGACCCCAACTGGCCGGCTTACAAAAAGTACTTCATGCACGGAACGAGCCACTATATTGGTCTCGATACCCACGATGTGGGCCTTTGGACCGAGCCGATCAAAGCCGGAATGGCCTTTACGGTAGAGCCCGGAATTTACATCCGGGAAGAAGGCCTCGGCATTCGCCTCGAGAACGACATTATCGTGCGTGAAGACGGCTTTGACGACCTGATGGGCGACATTCCGCTTGAGGCCGATGAAATAGAAGCTTTAATGAACGCCTGAGATCAGAGCAGGTCGTTGGCAAGGTTGGCCAGCTCGGAGCGCTCGCCCTTTTCGAGGGTAACATGAGCGAAAAGATGGCTGCCTTTCAGTTTTTCAATCATGGTCGTCAGGCCATTTGAATGGGAATCGAGATAAGGCGAATCAATCTGCCTGATATCTCCCGTAAATATGATCTTGGTATTCTCACCGGCCCGGGTGATAATCGTTTTAATCTCATGAGGCGTGAGGTTCTGCGCCTCGTCCACGATAAAAATAACATTGCTCATGCTTCGGCCACGGATATAGGTCAGCGGAGTGATTTGTATTTTCTCCGACTCGATCATCTGGTCAATGGCCTTGGCTGCTTTCTCGCTTTCCTTAAACTGCGATTTGATGTATTTCAGATTGTCCCAGAGGGGCTCCATATAGGGATTGATCTTGCTCTTAATATCTCCCGGCAAATAGCCGATGTCTTTGTTGCTGAGTGGCACGATGGGGCGCGTCACATATATCTGGTGGAAGTTTCTGCGCTGCTCCAGGGCTGCGGCAAGCGCCAGCAGGGTTTTTCCCGTACCCGCCACACCCTGAATAGAGACAAGATTAACCTCCGGATTCAGAATGGCGTGAATGGCAAAGGCCTGTTCAGCATTTCGGGCTTTCACTCCATAGACCTGTTGCCTTTCAATTCGAATCACTTTCCCGCTGCTGCCCTGATACCAGGCCAATACCGATTTCTTGCCATTTTTAAGAATCAGGAACTCATTGTCGATCAGATCGGGAATTTTCAGTTTCTCTGCTTCTATCTCTCCGTCTTCAAAGATTTTGTCAATCAGCGTGCTCCGCACTTTCAGCACTTCGCGCCTGCCGCTGTACAGTTTTGAGAGGTCTTTTATTTTGCCGGTTTCGAAATCCTCTGCATGGAGGTGTAGTGATTTGGCTTTCAGCCGCAGTGCCACATCTTTGCTTACCAGCACCACTTTCTTGTCGGGCATCTCATCCTGAAGGGCCAGTGCCGCATTCAGAATCTTGTGATCAAATTTGCGGCTGTCAAAAATTTCCTCGGCATTGAGTCTCATCCGGCCCGGAGTCATGATGACCTTCAGCCTGCCCTTGGAACGGCCGTTCAGCGGAGACCAGTCATTCAAATAGTCTCCCTTCAGTTTTTGATCCAGGAAACGGATAAACTCCCTGGCTTCGAAATTGATGTGGTCGTTGCCCTTTTTAAAGTTATCCAGTTCTTCCAGCACCTGAATGGGTATGGCAATGTCATGCTCATCAAATTCCATGATGGAGCGGTGGTCATAGAGTATGACCGAAGTATCCAGTACAAATATCTTTTTCAGTTTTCCGGATTTTAAAACATTGGAAGAAGCCCCGCGTCTTTTTTTCCTTTCCTTGACTTCCGTTGTGGGCATATAACAGTGTTTGATGAATATCGGTTCTCTCAAATTTAGGCGAATATCGCAGGCTTCGTGTCATAAGCTCTTCATTTGATACTAACACCTCAATGTGTAAAGGAATGGGCAAAGCCTGATTTTATTGTCCCTGCCCGATTCTTAATCGCGGCACAATGGTTAACTTCGTCAGCTGATGAGTTACTATAAAAAAATACCCAATTTTCTGACCCTGATCAATCTCCTGCTTGCCTGCATGGCGCTGGTCTTTCTCTTTTACGATCATATAGAGCTGCGTCTTTCCACTTCCAACGGCCTGACCGAACGCGCCTTTTTCGATGGAAGGGTCGTACTCAGCAGCCTCTACCTCGGCAAGATGCATATTGCGGCCATATTGATCTTTTTTGCCGTTCTTATTGATTTTCTGGATGGCTTTGCCGCCCGCCTGCTGAATGCCCAGAGCGAAACGGGCAAGCAACTCGACAGTCTGAGCGATGTGGTAAGCTTTGGAGTGCTTCCGGGTATGGTGCTTTTCCAGTTGCTTGCGCTTTCTTTCTTCGACAGCCCTTTTGCTTTCGAGCTTGGCATTTTTGCTTTTATGCCCGGATTTCTTTTCACACTGGCCGCGGCCTATCGCCTGGCTCGCTTCAATGTGGAGCATCCCGAGACTCACTTTTCGGGCCTTCCCGTGCCGGCTGCCGCCCTTGCTGTGATGGCTCTGCCGCTGGCGCTCTTTTTCGATGAATTGCATATCAACAGCTGGCTCTTCAATCCCTGGTTGCTTTATGCATTTACACTGCTCCTTTCGTGGCTTATGATTTCCCGGCTCACCCTCATTAACCTGAAATTCGCAAAAGGAAGCAAAGACAACCGGTCCCGCAAGATGCTCCTGCTGCTGGCAGCCCTCCTCTGGCTGGGCGGCTGGCTCTTCCTGGGCGTTTTCTTCCTCAGCATACCCGTCATCGTACTTGTTTATATACTTTTCAGCCTCACCGTAAAAAAAGAAAAAAATGAAGTTCATCGCTGAAATTGATGTGATGCCACTGCGCGAACTGCTCGACCCGCAGGGGAAAGCCGTTTTGCATGGATTCAAAAATTTGCATCTCGAGCAGATCAAAGATGCCCGCATTGGCAAGCACATAACCCTTAGCCTCGAAGCCGACTCGATAGAAAGTGCTACGGAAAACGTGGAATTGGCATGTAAGAAGTTACTTGCCAATCCGGTAATCGAATATTATGAGTACCAGATTCATCCGGCCGATTAAGTTCAGGCTTTTTTCAGGACGCCTTCTTTGCTCTGCGCTACTCTCCCTCTTCATTATCAGCGCAGAGGGCCTCCTTCTCTCTCAGGATACCGCCTTTGCACGCAAAGTGATAGATACCCTCAGCTCGCCCGCAATGGCCGGCAGAGGATACACGGCCAACGGGCACATTAAGGCTGCACGCTATATTTCCGAATCTTTTCGGAAGCTCGGACTCATTCCCCTTTCGGGCAATGACTACTTTCAGTATTTTGAAGTCAGTGCCAACACCTTCCCGGGCCGCCTTGGGCTAAGCATCAACGGCAAAAGCCTCGATGCCGCCTACGATTTTCAGCCCGACCCCTGCTCGCCCTCCTATTTGGGAACGGGGCGCATAGTTGCCCTGAAAAGGAGATGGCTTAAAAATCAACGAGCCCTCTCCAAAGTCCTCTCCGATCCCCGCAACAGCGGTCGATTTCTTTTAATAGACGAAAGCAAGTCTTGGGCGGGCAAAGAAAAATACCGGGACCGGCTCTCTTCTGTTGAGTCAGCCTTCAGAGAAAGCGAAGGCGTAAGCTTCGATGGGCTCGTCATACTCGTGCCCAACACCCTCACCTGGCACATCGCTCCCGGGCCCTGCAAACGCCCGGTCATCCGGATAATAAAGGATTCGCTGCCCCGCGGGAAAGTCAAAGTGCTCAGTATGCGCATCGAATCAGAAGCAAAGAGCGGAATACGCACCCGGAATGTCTGTGCCCTCGTGAAAGGACGCAAATATCCCGGGCGATATCTTGTCTTCAGCGCTCACTACGACCATCTGGGGCAGATGGGCAGCGATGCCTATATCCCGGGGGCCAATGACGATGCCAGCGGCATTGCCATGATGCTGGACCTCGCAAGATATTTTCAAGAAAACCCGCCCGAGTATTCGGTGGTCTTCCTGGCCTTCGCTGCCGAAGAGCTGGGTCTGATCGGCTCCCGGTACTTCACGGAACACCCCTTGCTGCCGCTTGACAGCATTTGCTTTATGATCAATCTGGACATTGTGGGAACGGGCGATGAAGGCATAGCCGTAGTCAATGCAAAGGTTTTCGATGATGCCTTTGAAAAACTAAAAGCCCTGAACGAGCGCGGAAATTATTTCCCCAGGATCAAAGCCCGAGGCAAAGCCGCCAACAGCGATCATTATTTTTTTACGGAAAAAGGGGTGCCGGCATTCTTCATCTATACCATGGGCGTCATCAGCGCTTACCATAATGTATGGGACCGGGCCGAAACGCTTCCCCTCACGCGCTACGAAGCGCTCTTTCGCCTTCTTCTTGAATTTTCAGACTCGGTCTGCCGTCCCTGACTCAGGCTTTGGGAATGCGTTCAAGGGTTTTCAACAGAAAGTCCCAGCTTTTCTGTACCGAGCTGATCTGTACTTTTTCGTCCGGGCTGTGTGCTCCCCGGATATTGGGCCCGAAACTGATCATTTCCATTCCGGGATACTTGCTGCCGATGATGCCACATTCCAGGCCGGCATGGCAGGCATTGACTTTCGGCTCCGATTTAAATATTTCGTGATACAGTCCTTCCATCAGATGCACAATACTACTGTCGGGAACCGGCTGCCAGCCGGGGTAAGACCCGCCAAAACTCACTTCGGCACCTGCCAGCTCGAAGGCCGACTGGATGCTGTGTGCCAGGTCCATCTTCTCCGAGTCACTTGAACTCCGGGTCAGGCATTGAATCTCAAGTTTTCCGTCAGAAAGACTTACCCGCGCCAGATTGTTGGAGGTCTGCACCAGACCCGGAATATCCGGACTCATGCGATAGATACCATTCTGGCAACTGTAGATGGCCCTCAGCAGGCGATGCTGGGCATTGCCTGCCAGCACGCGGGCAGGCTTCTCACAGGCCTCAACGCCTATGAACATATCGGGATCAGTGGTAGAAAATTCAGTACGAATATCAGCAGCCAGGCGGTCAATCAACGATTTCAATGCTTCACCCTGCCCTGCAGCCGTCATGACAACGGCAAACGACTCTCTCGGAATGGCATTGCGAAGTCCTCCCCCGTCAATTTCGCCCACCCGAATATTCAGTTCATTTTCAGCATGCCAGAGCAGGCGATTCATCACCTTGTTGGCATTGGCCCGCCCCAGGTGAATGTCCATCCCCGAGTGTCCGCCTGTCAATCCGCGAACAACAATTTTATATGCCTCGAGGCCATTGCTATCTTCCGTATCGTATGATGCATTTGCCGTGATGTCGATGCCTCCGGCACATCCGATGGTCAGTTCGTCATCATCTTCCGTGTCGATGTTCAGGAGGATTTTTCCTTCCAGTTCGCCAGGCTCCAGTCCCAGTGCTCCAGTCATACCCGTTTCTTCATCAATGGTAAACAGTGCTTCGACTGGCGGATGGGGAATATCGTGCGATTGCAGCAGGGTCATGATCATTGCCACGCCAATACCATTGTCGGCACCGAGAGTGGTTCCTTCCGCTTCTACCCAGTCTCCGTTGACTTTCATCCGTATTCCTTCCTTGTCAAAGTCAAAGTCCGTATCGGCATTTTTTTGACAGACCATGTCGAGGTGTGCCTGCATCACGACCGTCTTCCGGTCTTCCATTCCCGGGGTCGCTGCTTTCTTTATGATCACATTCCCAATAGAATCCACCACGGTTGGCAGGCCCAGTGATTCGCCAAATTCTTTAATAAATTGCCTTACGCGGTCTTCTTTTTTTGAACACCGGGGGATGGCATTGAGTCTGCTAAAGTTTTGCCATACTTGATTGGGTTCGAGGTGGCTTACTGCATCGTTCATTTTGTTCTTATTTTGCCTGGAAGAATCGTTTAATTGATGCACACAAAGCTAAAGCATTCCTATCTTTAAACCATGTCCAAGCTTTACATAATTCCGACTCCGATCGGCAATCTGGAAGACATGACACTGCGGGCCATCCGCATACTGAAAGAAGTGGATCTGATATTGGCCGAGGATACCCGCAAAAGTCGGGTCTTGCTTGCGCACTATGCCATTCCTACCGCCATGAAATCATTTCACCTCGCCAATGAGCACCGCATCCTTGACAAAGTGGTGGAGGCCATTCGCGCGGGTCAGAAGACGGCCCTTATCAGCGATGCAGGCACACCCGGGATCTCCGACCCCGGCTACCTCCTTATACGTGCGTGTATACGCGAAGGAATAGAGGTGGAAACGCTGCCGGGGGCTACGGCCTTCGTTCCGGCCCTGCTCAACTCAGGGCTGCCGGCCGAGCGTTTTGTCTTTGAAGGATTCCTGCCGCATAAAAAAGGGCGAAAAACCCGGCTCGAGAAACTGCAAACGGAAGACCGCAGCATTGTACTCTACGAATCACCACACCGCCTGCTGAAAACCCTCACACAGCTTGCCGAATTTCTGGGACCCGGGCGCAGTGCTTCGGTATCGAGAGAACTGACCAAGAAATTTGAGGAAACAAGGCGGGGCAGCCTCGCAGACCTTTTGGAACACTTTCAGACCCATCCCGTGAAAGGAGAATTTGTAATCGTCATTGCCGGACGGGAGAAGAAAAAGGCTACCTGAGGCTGGCGGAAGCCGCCTGAAGAATGCGTTGGCCAGAGAGCCACTCCAGTGATTTCCTCTCATAAATACTTTGGATACCCCGTATTTACAACATAGTACTTTGGTACTGTGTGCTTTTGTATTTTCCGGAATGTTAAACTGGTAAAAGGGATCATCGGAGCCCGGCCACCAGGGATGATAGACTATATGGTGTACAGAGCCGTCATTGCTCTCCAGAATATTGGCCTGAAATTGGGATTCTGAGCCGCGCACGGACCGCAGTTGGTATTGGCAAAATGCTCAAAAAGGATATTCTGGCGTGTACTCAGGATCTGTGCATTGACACTTCCATTCATGACAGCAATGAGCCCTGCAAGTAAAAAGAAAATATAGATTCTTTTCATGATAGAATTATATTTCCCTTTCTCATAAAAAAAGATGAAAGCTGTCAGATAAACAGGTGTTTTATTCCCTGAAGAAGCAAGTAGCTATAGCATGCCCTCATCTGCGAAACTGAAGTATCCTTCCTCGCTAATGATTAAATGATCCAGAAGAGAAATATCCAGCAAATCTGACGCTTTTTTTACTTTTCGAGTCAGCTGCCGGTCGGCCTCACTGGGTCGCAGGTTTCCGGAAGGATGATTGTGTGCAATGATCATGGCCGAGGCCTGCTGCTCCACGGCATTGAGAAAGAGTTTTTTCATATCAACCACCGTGCCGCTTACTCCTCCCACACTGATCTGATCCGTGAAAAGAACCTTGTTTCTTCGGTTGAGCAAGAGTGCAATAAACGCTTCGTAGGGCAGGTCGCTCAGCAGGGGCGATAGGAACTCATAGGCATCGCGGCTCCCGCTGATCTGTCTTTTTTTCCGAATCTCATGGGACTGCCTTCTGCGGCCCAGCTCGAGGGCTGCCACAATGCTTAGAGCCTTGGCCGTACCAATGCCTTTATAGCGCGTCAACTGGCCCAGCGACAATTTTCCGAGTGCATTCAGATCCTGATCGAAATCCCGCAAGAGTCTTTGACAAAGGGCCACAGCTGTTTCGTCATGACTGCCCGAGCGAATCAGTATGGCCAGCAACTCGGCATTGCTTAAAGCTTGCCGCCCCCTGGCAATAAGTTTCTCGCGCGGACGGTCTTCCTCGGCCCATGCCTTGATATTTAACCTGTTTTCATACGAAGCCACATCCAAATTTAAGGGAAAATAAAAAAGCACATAGGCCTTCACCGATGTGCTTTTAAATAAATTTCCAACTTTTGCTTCGACTTAGCTCAGCTTGTTGACGTGTTTGGTCAGTTTTGATTTGAGATTGGCCGCTTTGTTATCATGAATGATATTTCTCTTGGCCAGTTTGTCGACCATCGAAATAACCGTACTCAACATTTCTTCTGCTTCTGCCTTGTCTGTTGTGGCGCGCAGTTTGCGAATGAGGTTTCGGGTCGTTTTTCCGTAGTAGCGATTGCGTTCGCGTCTCTTCAGCGATTGCCTGATTCTTTTCTTTGCGGACTTATGATGTGCCATGTGCTCTTTTTTTGGATGTGCAAAGATAATGCTTTCCTGTAAAATCACAAGGAAGTACTTAAAAATAGCCAAAAAAGAGCTTTTTATACCTATTGGTATTTTAATTGGGCTACTTTCTCCTATTTTTGAAGTAAATCTCTCATTTTGTCCGCTTATTGCTCCCTGTATTGCATTGCGATTATCTAATTTTGCCCACTTAATCAGATACCATAAAATATGGATCCATTTGAAGCCCTGGCCAACGTTCATCCCAGCTATATTGAATCCCTCTACGATCAGTATAAAAAAGACCCTGAATCGGTAGGGAAGGAGTGGCGGAGTTTTTTTTCAGGCTTTGATTTTGCCCTCAGCTCGGAGGAAGGGGCTCCGGCCCTGAGTGACGAGGACCTCTTCAAAGAATTAATGGTTTTCAGCCTGATTGACGGATACCGCAGAAAAGGGCATCTCCTTTCGGACACCAACCCTATTCGCAAGCGCAAAGACCGGCACCCCGATCTCGACCTTTCGCATTATCAACTGAGCGATGACGACCTCGACCGCGCTTTTTACTCGGGTCGCGAGCTGGGGCTGGAAAAAGCAACGCTGCGTGAAATACTGAAAAAGCTGCAATCCATTTATTGCCGGCACCTGGGTTTCGAATATATGTACATCACCAACAGCGAAGAAAGGGAATGGCTGCAAGAACAGATAGAAAGCAGCGCTGCCGATATTCGTTTTCCGATAGAGAAAAAAGAACACATCCTGCAAAAACTCAATGGCAGCCAGGTTTTTGAGGAATTTCTCAGCATCAAATATGTAGGACAGAAAAGGTTCTCACTCGAAGGCGGAGAAAGTACCATTCCGGCCATCGATGCCATCATCAACAAGGGGGCCGAGCTGGGCATTGACGAGTTTGTCATCGGCATGGCCCACCGCGGCCGGCTCAATGTGCTGGTCAACATCCTCGGAAAAACCTACGAGCAGGTATTCAATGAATTCGAAGGCGAAGCCATCCCCGATCTTACCATGGGAGACGGAGATGTAAAATACCATCTGGGATATTCGTCAGAAATTGAAACGACAAAAGGAAAAACCGTCAATGTAAAGGTAGCACCCAATCCTTCGCATCTTGAAGCGGTTTCGCCTGTCGTGGTGGGATATGTGCGCTCCAAAGGAGATATCCTTTATGAAGGCAGGCGCGACCGCGTGATGCCTATTGCCATCCATGGCGATGCCGCCCTCTCGGGGCAGGGTGTGGTGTATGAGCTCATTCAGATGGCCCGGCTGAAAGGCTATTATGTGGGCGGCACCATCCATTTTGTCATCAACAATCAAATCGGGTTTACCACCGACTTTGATGATGCCCGCTCATCGCACTATAGCACCAGTGTGGCAGCCACTACGGAAGTGCCCGTAATTCATGTGAATGGGGATGATGTGGAGGCGGTAGTCTATGCGGTAGAACTGGCAGTGGCCTACCGGCAGAAATTCATGCGCGACTTCTTCGTAGATATGGTATGCTATCGCAAACACGGGCACAACGAAGGCGATGACCCTAAATTTACCCAGCCCAAACTCTACGAACTCATCGGGAAACACCCGAGCCCGCGTGAGATCTATCTCAACAAACTTATCAACGAAGGCGAGTTTGAACGCAGCCTGGCCGAACAGATGAATGCGGAATACAAAAAACTCATGAACAAGGCCCTGACCCTTGTCAAAGAACATCCGCTTCCCTATCACTATCAGGAACCCGAATTGCTTTGGAAAAAACTGCGAAAATCAAGACCCGAAGATTTTGAAGAATCTCCCGACACCTCTATTGATGAAGAAGTCATGATGGATTTGATCCAGCGCATCATCTCCATCCCCGAGGGATTTCATCCCCTGCGAAAGATTGAAAAGATGCTAAAGAAGCGCAGGGAGCAGTTTTTCCAGACAAAACTCATGGACTGGGCTTCGGCCGAGCTGCTGGCGTATGCCACTCTGCTGCGCGAAGGGCATGATATCCGCCTGAGCGGCCAGGACTCATTGCGTGGCACCTTTTCGCACCGGCATGCGGTGCTTTTTGACGAAGAAAGCAACGAACCGTACAACCGGCTCGATAATCTCTTCGAGAATCAGGAAGCCCGTTTTCGCATTTACAACAGCCCCCTGAGCGAATACGGAGTGCTGGGGTTTGAGTATGGCTATTCGCTCGGGTCGCCCTCCATTCTCACCATCTGGGAAGCCCAGTTTGGAGATTTTGCCAACGGAGCGCAGGTGGTCATCGACCAGTTTATTACAAGTGCCGAAAGCAAATGGCAGCGAATGAGCGGCATCACGCTGCTGCTGCCCCACGGTTACGAAGGACAGGGTCCCGAACATTCAAGTGCCCGCCTCGAGCGCTTCCTGCAAATGTGTGCCGAGTTTAATATGAGCGTGGTCAATATGACCACCCCCGCCAACCTTTTTCATGTCATGCGCAGGCAGCTTGCCTGGCCTTTCCGCAAGCCTCTTGTCATCATGTCGCCCAAGTCGTTGCTGCGCCATCCCAAATGCGTTTCTCCGGTGGAAGATTTCACACAGGGAAAATTTCGCGAATTGATCGTGGACGACTGGTCGGAAGGCAAAGCGGACAAAGTGATGAAAGTGGTCTATTGTTCGGGAAAACTCTATTACGACATTTTGGCCCGCCAGGAAAAAGAAAAAAGGAAAGACCTTGTCATTGTACGGCTGGAGCAATTGTACCCCCTGCCCTACAAACAAATGGACGAAGTGATGAAGCGCTATCCGAAAGCAGTGAAAATGTGGGCCCAGGAAGAACCTGCCAACATGGGCGCATGGGTATATATGCTCAGTTGCTACCGCAGGGTCAACTGGGAGCTTGCAAGCCGGAAGTCGAGTGCATCACCGGCCACGGGCTACCACAAAATACACGAAGAAGAACAGCAGGAGATACTGGATAAAATATTCGAATAAAAGATCAAATCATGGCAACAGCAATCAAAGTCCCCAATGTGGGCGAATCGGTCACAGAAGTAACCCTCTCCAAATGGCTGGTCAACGAGGGTGACTATGTGGAAGTGGATCAGGAAATCTGCGAACTGGAGTCGGACAAGGCCACACTGGAATTGCCGGCCGAGGTAGCCGGACGCATTCACCTCATCGCCAAAGAAGGGGAAGACCTGGAAATCGGAGCATTGATAGCCGAGATTGACGAAAGCGCAGCCAAACCCGAAACAGGGAAAAAGGAAGCCCCGGCAGAAACGCGCAGTGAAGCTGCCACAGCCCGTGTACCCGCGGCCGAAGAAAAAAAGACAGGCTCCTATGCAGAAGGCCATCCCTCGCCCGCAGCACAAAAACTGATGGAAGAACATGGCCTGAAAGCCGAAGAGATCAAAGGCAGCGGCAAGGATGGGCGCATCACCAAAGAGGATGTGCTGAAAGCCATTGAAGCCGGAGAAAAAGAAGCAAGCAAGCCGGCCCAAAGCGAGGCAAAGCCGACAACTTCGGCTCCCGCTGCCCCAAAAAATGCGCCTGCGGCAGCACCCCGCTTTGAGTTCAGCAAAGAATCATTCAGCCGGGAGGAAAAAAGGGAGCCCATGTCGCGGCTGCGAAGGACCATCGCCCAGCGCCTGGTAGCGGCCAAGAATGAAACGGCCATGCTGACCACTTTCAATGAGGTGAACATGGAAGCCATCATGTCCATCCGCAAAGAATACAAAGAGGCCTTTAAGAGCCAGTTTGGCGTAGGGCTGGGCTTCATGAGTTTCTTCACACGGGCCTGTGTGCTCTCCCTCCAAAAGTTCCCTGCCATCAATGCACGCATTGACGGCAACGAGCTTGTCTATCACAACTATGTGGACATGGGCATTGCCGTTTCCACCGACCGGGGCCTCATTGTTCCGGTCATTCGCAATGCCGAGTCGCTGAGCATGGCCGAAATAGAAGCCCGAGTCATGGATCTGGCCACACGCGGCCGCGATGGCAAACTCGACATGGACGAAATGCAGGGCGGCACCTTCACCATAACCAACGGAGGTGTTTTCGGCTCCCTGCTTTCCACTCCCATCATCAACATCCCGCAATCGGCTATACTGGGTATGCACAAAATCGAGCAACGCCCGATTGCAGAAAACGGTCAGGTAGTCATCAAGCCGATGATGTATGTGGCACTCAGCTACGACCACCGCGTAGTGGACGGCAAGGAATCGGTCAGTTTCCTCGTCTCGGTCAAAGACTACTTGGAGCATCCCGAAAAAATGCTCAGTGGAAGAGATCCCGTAAAAGAACTTCTGCAGTTGTAAAATGCATATCTGTACTTAAAAAAAGAAGAAGAAATGGCAAATTATCCATATGATGTTGCAATAATCGGATCGGGCCCCGGAGGCTATGTGGCAGCCATTCGCTGTGCGCAGCTTGGCATGAAGACGGCCATCATCGAAAAGTATCCCACCCTTGGCGGCACCTGCCTCAATGTGGGATGTATTCCCTCGAAAGCCCTGCTCGATTCTTCGGAGCATGTCGAGAAGCTGAAATCGGACTTCCGCACCCACGGCATCGAAACCGGAGAAGTCACCGTCAACATCGGGCAAATGATGGCCCGCAAAGCCGATGTCGTAAAGCAGAATGTGGACGGAGTGGCGTACCTCATGAAAAAAAATAAGATCGATGTAATCACGGGCACGGCTTCCTTCAAAGATGCACATACGCTTGCCATATCCGGAGACGAGGCACGCGAGCTAAAGGCCGCCCACATCATCATTGCCACCGGCTCGAAGCCCGCGTCTCTGCCTTTTATTAAAATTGACAAAAAACGGGTCATCACCTCGACCGAAGCTCTCTCTCTCGAAGAACTACCCAAGTCCATGGTCATCATCGGAGGAGGCATCATCGGGGTAGAGCTCGGCTCCGTCTATGCACGCCTCGGCACAGAAGTACACATCGTGGAATACATGGATCGCCTCATTCCGGGTATGGACAAAGACCTGGGCCGGGAGCTGAAGAAGGTACTGAGCAAGAAAGGAATGAAGATTCATCTCTCGCACAAAGTGAAAGAAGTAAAAGCCACAAGCCGGCAGGTAACGGTGAAGGCCGATGACAAAAACGGGAAAGAGATCAGCTGGAAGGCGGATTACTGCCTGGTGGCCGTGGGTCGCAGGCCCTACACCGAAGGGCTGCATCTTGAAAATGCAGGACTGGAAGTAAACAAACGCGGCCAGATTGACGTGAATGAGCATCTGCAAACGAAGGTCGCTCATATTTATGCCATCGGAGATGTGATTCGGGGGGCCATGCTGGCCCACAAAGCCGAAGAAGAGGGTGTCCTGGTGGCCGAATACCTGGCCGGACAAAAACCCCATATCAATTATAATCTGATACCGGGTGTGGCATACACCTGGCCCGAAGTGGCGGCAGTGGGAGCCAGCGAAGAAGAGCTGAAGGCCGAAGGGCGGAATATCAAAGTGGGCAAGTTCCCTTTCCGGGCCAACGGGCGGGCCCGTGCCAGTATGGATACCGATGGTTTTATCAAAGTCATTGCCGATGCCAAAACGGACGAAATTCTGGGCGTACATATGATCGGGCCGCGGGTTGCCGACCTCATCATGGAAGCCGTGACGGCCATGGAGTTCCGTGCCAGTGCCGAAGATATTGCACGCTCATGCCATCCGCATCCCACTTATTCGGAAGTGATGAAGGAGGCTTGTCTGGCTGCCACTGAAAACCGGCCCTTGCATATGTAAGCGGTCGCACGAAGCGGGCCTTTCACCGTTTTTCCATTGTCAGGACCCGCTCGTCACGCTGCTTTTGCTTTTCTTTGCGCACAAATCGAATAACTATGTATACAGGATTGACCCACACGCATGTGCTGATGTCGGCACTTTTTCTCTTTGCCCTGCTGCTAAAAAGCGTTTTTCTTTTTTCGGGCAATGACGAAATGCTTGAACGATTCAAGCGAAAATTCAAGATTCCGGAAATTGTTGTTGATTCCCTCATGCTGCTGACAGGCATTTACCTTGCTTTCAACAGTGGATGGACCACCCATGGCTCCTGGTTCTGGATAAAACTGGCTGCCTTCATTGCGGCTGTTCCCATGTCCATTATCGCATTCAGGAAAAAGCAAAAAGCGCTGGCCCTCCTTTCCCTCCTTCTATTGCTCTATGCATACGGCATATCCGAAACAAAAAGTCCGGTATTCAATAAAAAAGCGGCCCTCGTATCGAGCGATACTCCGGCTGTGGCCGATGGAGACAACCTGGTTGAAGCCGGAGCGGCTATTTTCCATCTTGACTGTGCCCACTGTCATGGCAATGACGGCCGCGGTGGCAAGAGCGGATCACCCAATCTGCGCGAAAGCAAACTGACAAAAGAGGAAGTGACAGCCCGTATCCGCAAAGGGAAAAACGCCATGCCCGGATATGAAAGATACCTGGATGAGAAACAGATAGAAGCGCTGGCAGCCTACATCAGCAGCTTGCAGGCCCAATAAAAAAAGAGCGCTGGGCCAAACGGCCAGCGCTCTTTTCATAGCTAACAATTAAGACTTAGAAACAATAGTCGTTGGCTTCGATCATCCTGGCGGCAATTGATCTGCGCAGGACTTTCGTATTTACCGGGTCATATTTGGTAAATCGCTTGAGACCGAGGAGCAACATCCGTTGTTCGTCTCCTTCGGTGAAGCTTTGGATCGCATGCCTTCCGTGCCGGTGGATGCGTTCCATGCTGTCGCTTACAAAGATCCTCGCCATTTCGATCTGTGCAGCCGCTCCTTCTTCACCTTTGACGGATGCCACTTTCTGTGCTCTCAGGATGGCCGATTCCGAAGCAAATAGTTCGATCATCATGTCTGCGACATTCATGATAATCTCCTGCTCATTTTCGAGGTCCTGCATGAGGTCCTGTACGGCTTTGCCGGCTATCATGAGAATGGCTTTCTTGGCCGTGCGCACCTGCTTCAGTTCCCGTTCGAGCAAGCCCCCGGGCTGTTCGGCTCCCATGTCGGGGATGCCCATCAGCTCTTCCTGTACTTTCATGGCCGGACCCATCACGTCAACCATACCCTTCATGGCTCGTTTTATGAGCATATCGACCGAGAGCAGGCGGTTGATTTCGTTCGTTCCTTCGAATATGCGATTGATGCGGGCATCGCGATAAGCCCGGGCTGCGGGATATTCTTCGCTGTATCCGTAGCCTCCGTATATCTGCACGGTTTCATCCACCACATAATCGAGGACTTCCGAACCAAACACTTTGAGCACGGCACATTCGATCGCATATTCCTCGGCTGCACCCATGAGGGCTTCCTCGTATTTCCGCCCTTCGGAAATAAGCTGATCAATTTTCTGGCGAATCAGATCGCTCACCCGGTAGGTGGCCGATTCCACGGCATAAATGCGTGTGGCCTGTTCGGCCAGCTTGAACTGAATGGCTCCGAAGGCTGAGATCGGACGGCCGAATTGCACCCGTTCGTTGGCATATTTTACGGCCAGGCTGCTGTTCGTTTTGGCTCCGCCCACTACCATGGCGCAAAGCTTGAAACGCCCGATATTCAGAATATTAAATGCAATCTTATGCCCTTTTCCGATTTCTCCGAGCAGGTTTTCTTTCGGGATTTTTACATTCTCAAAAAAGACCTGGGTCGTACTCGAGCCTTTGATGCCGAGTTTCGGTTCGTCACGTCCCCGCTTTACTCCTTCGCTGCTTGCATCCACAATAAAGCAGGAGAATTTCTCGCCCCCGACTTTGGCAAAGACGATAAAGAGATCGGCAAAGCCCCCGTTGGTGATCCACATCTTTTGTCCGTTGATGAGATAGTGCTCACCGTCATCCGTAAGGTCGGCCCGGGTTTTGGCTGCCAGGGCATCCGATCCGGAGCCGGGTTCGGTCAGGCAGTAAGCGGCTTTCAGCTTGCCCGATGTGAGTCCCGGAAGATATTTCTCTTTCTGTGCTTCCGTTCCGTAATAAAGGATGGGCAGCGTACCGATGCCGATATGGGCGGCCCAGGCCACACCGAATGAATAGCTCGGACCCATGGCCACCGTGATGGCCGTATTTGTATTGAAATCAAGGCCCGATCCACCGTATTGTTCGGGGATGGCCGTACCCAGCAGGCCCAGCTCTCCGGCCTGCTCGAGCAGGGGCGGAACGAGTTCCCGGCCTTTTTTATCGATTTCTTCCACCTTCGGCCAGATTTCATTCTTTATAAATTCGGATGAGGCTTCCGCCATCATGAGGGCATCCTCGCTCAGGTCTTCGGGTACGAAAACATCCCGGAAGTCCCTGTCTTTAACCAGAAATTCGCCTCCGGCTAATGGTTTTTTATTGGATTCGCTTGCCATGATCGTGTGATTTTTTAATGATGAAAGAGATTTCTATCTTTTATGAAAGCAGCTCGTAGATGGCCGCAATGCCCTGGCCTCCGCCTATACACGCGGTTACCATTCCGTATTTCTGCTTTCTTCTTCTCAGTTCGTTAAATATTTGTACACTCAGTTTGGCGCCCGTACATCCGAGTGGGTGCCCCAGGGCGATGGCCCCTCCGTTCACGTTGACTTTCTCCGGATCAAGGCCCACTTCCCGGATGACCGCCAGCGACTGGGCCGCAAAGGCTTCGTTGAGCTCAATGAGGTCGATGTCGGCCAATTTCATTCCGGCACGTTTGAGTGCTTTTGGAATAGCCTCCACCGGACCGATGCCCATATACCGCGGATTCACTCCGACTGCCTGGCTCGTAATCATACGGGCTACAGGTTCCAGATTCAGTTTTTTCACCATTTCCTCCGACATGACCAGAACAAAGGAAGCCCCGTCAGAGGTTTGCGATGAATTTCCTGCCGTCACTCTGCCTCCGGCCCTGAAAACGGGTCGCAGCCTGGCCAGCGCTTCCATGCTGGTGTCGCGCCTTGGCCCTTCATCCGTATCTACCGTAAACTTCCTGACGGTGCGTTTTCCGTCTTTCACCAGCACTTCCTCGACTTCGACAGGCACTATCTCATCTTTGAATTTGCCTTCGTCAATGGCTTTGATGGCCTTCCTATGCGATTCGTAAGAAAAGCGGTCCATATCCTCGCGGCTGACCTTGTATTTATCGGCCACCTCTTCGGCAGTAAGGCCCATGCCAATGTAGTAGTCGGGATGATCTTTTGCGATCTGATAGTTGGGTACGGTCTTGTAGCCCACCGTGGGCACCAGCGACATCGACTCCGTGCCTCCTGCGATGATTACATCGGCCATGCCCGCTTCAATCTTGCCTACAGCCAGTGCTATGGTTTCGACCCCCGATCCACAATAACGATTGACCGTAAAGGCGGGAATATCAAGGGGTAATTTGCTTCTTACGGCTACCCAGCGTGCCATCTGCAGGCCCTGCTCGGCTTCGGGCACCGCATTGCCCACGATGAGGTCATCCACCAGCTGCGGATCCAGTTCGGGTGTGCTGTCCAGGAGGTGATCTATCACCCTGGCTCCGAAATCCACCGGACTCATGTAGCGAAAGCCTCCTTTTTTGGCTTTGCCCACCGCGGTCCGGAATCCTTTGACGATATATGCTCTGCTCATTTCTTCTTGTTTTTTTTCAAATAATTTATTCTCCGGCTCCGCATCAGTTTCTCAGCGGTTTGCCGGTTTTCAGCGTATGCTGCATGCGTTCGAGGGTTTTCCGCTGTCCCAGCAGGAAGAGAAAAGCTTCCCGTTCCAGATCAAGCAGGTACTGTTCGCTCACTTTTTGGGTTCCTGTCAGATCGCCTCCGCACATGACGTAGGCGATTTTGTTGGCGATCAGTTTGTCATACTCAGTGGCATAGCGCCCCAGGAAAAATCCTTCGGTGCCGGAATACATGGCTCCAAGGGCGGTGCGACCCAGCACCTCAATGTCATTGCGCGGAATGGGCTGGGTATAGCCTCTTTCGCTCAACTCCTTCACTTTTCTTTTGGCTTCGGTAATGATACGGTGCTTGTTCATGACGAGCACATCCTTTTTCCGATCGAGTATGCCCATCTCAAAGGCCTCATAAGCCGACTTGGCCACACGGGCCGTAGCGATGGGTAAAAAGCGGTTTCGCAGTTGCGGTATCTGCGGGTCTCCGTCATAATAGGAGTCGGAACTGCGCAAGACCATCTCTTTGGTGCCTCCGCCTGCCGGCAGCAAGCCTACGCCAAATTCGACCAGACCGATATAGGTCTCTGCGGCACAAACAGCCGCATCGGCATGCATGGTCATCTCACAGCCACCGCCCAGGGTCATCCCGTGGGCTGCAATAACCACAGGAATGGGACTGTAACGAATGCGCATAACCGTCTTCTGGAAATAACGCACGGCCATATCCAGTTCTTCAAATTCCTGCTCCATGGCCAGCATCAGCATGAGTGCCAGATTGGCTCCGAGCGAGAAGTTGTCACCGTCATTTCCGATGACAAGGCCTTTGTAACCGTCCGAAGCAATATCAATCGACTTGTTGATGCCTTCCAGCACTTCCTGCCCGATGGTGTTGCCCTTGGTGTTAAACTCCATGCACAGCACTCCGTCACCGATATCATGCAGAATACAGGATTTGTTTTTCCACACGGCATCTTCGGCTCTGAGATTGCTGAGGCGGATAACCTCCTGTGATCCCGGAATCTCCTTGTAATCTTTGGAAGGAATGTCGTAATAGAAGCGAATGCCTTTTTCCTTCCTGTAGAAGCTTTTCTTTTCTGCCTTCAGCATCTGGCCCACCCATGGAGCTGCCGGCAGACCGGCTTCCTCCATCTCCTGCAGGACATCTGCCACTCCCAGCACATCCCACTGCTCAAAGGCACCCATCTTCCATCCGAAACCGGCTTTCACACCGTCATCTATCTTGTAGAGTTCATCGGCTATCTCGGGGATGCGATGCGATACGTATCGGAAAAGGTAATAGGACAGTTTTCGTAAAAATTCTCCGGCTTTGTCCTTCGCTTTGTGCATCATGCGCAGCCGGTCTTCGAGGCGGTCGAGGGCCCGGGCGCTGCCCACACTGGCAAAGCGGGGCTTGGCCTTCGGATGATATTCGAAGGTTTTCAGATCAAGGGCATAGATGATGCTCTTTCCGTTTTCGTCTTTCTCTTTTTTATAAAATCCCTGGCCACTCTTGTCGCCCAGCCAGCCTTTCTCAATCATCTTGTTCAGAAAATCCGGAATCTTAAAAAGTTCGGCCGACTCGTCATCCGGGCAATTCTCGCGCACTCCGTTGGCTACTTTCACAAGCGTATCGAGCCCCACGAGGTCGCAGGTCCGGAAAGTGGCCGACTTCGGATGGCCGATCAGCGGGCCGGTCAGCGAGTCAATCTCTTCAACCGTCAGATCCAGTTCTTCCATCAGATGGAAAATGGCCATGATGCTGAACACCCCGATGCGGTTGGCAATAAATGCCGGAGTGTCTTTGCAGAGTACCGTGGTTTTCCCGAGAAAACGGTCTCCGTAATCCATAAAAAACTCCGTCACGGCCGGATCGGTGGCAGCGGAAGGGATGATCTCGAGAAGCTCGAGATAGCGGGGCGGATTGAAAAAATGGGTTCCCAGAAAATACTTCCTGAAATCCTCGCTCCGGCCTTCCGCCATCAGATTGATCGGAATCCCCGAAGTATTCGTGGAAATGAACGTACCCGGTTTGCGGTATTTTTCTACCTGCTCAAAAATGAGTTTCTTGATATCCAGCCGCTCAACAACCACTTCCAGAATCCAGTCGTAGTCGCCTATGCGTTTCATGTCATCTTCGAAGTTCCCGATCGTGATGCGGGAAGCAAGTGCCTGATCGAAGATGGGAGACGGGTTGGACCTGAGGGCATTTTTCAGGTGCGACTCGGCCAGTTTATTGCGCTCGCGGGGGTCGTTTTTTTTATCCTCCGGCAGATCGCGGGGCACCATATCAAGCAGGAGCACCTGCAATCCCGCATTGGCAAAATGACAGGCCAGCTGAGAGCCCATCACACCCGATCCCAGAACAGCTACTTTCCTGATGTGTTTTTTCATATCTCTTTGTTTTCTTCAATTGATCTTTTTATTTGGACTTTTTCTCCGTTTACACTTTTCGCAGCGGGCCGCTCCTGCTGCTGAAGGGCCGCTATAAATTGCTTTTTTATATGTTGGTGGGCCCGTTCCAGGTAGCACTTGTCATGATAGACCTGCATGAGCATCACCGCACCTTCGATTTCTGCCACGCTGAACTCCGCAATTTCCCTTGCTGTCTGTGCATCATAGGCCTTGCGGAAGATATGTTCCAGACTTTGTATCCACTCTTCAAAGTAGGCTTTGATCCGTACTCTGAAACGGGGATAGTCGTTGGCCGTCTCCAGACCGATGTTGGCCATCAGGCATCCGCCCTTTTCTTTCATAAAAATTTCTTCCGAGATGGCTGCCAGCTTGTCCAGCTGTTCCAGCCCCGTCAGCGATTCGTCATGCGCAATGCTGAAGACTTCGCGGCTGTAATAGGAATGGAGGAAGTCTATGGTTTGCAGCATCAGATCTTCCTTCCCTTCAAAATGATGGTAAATGCTCCCTTTGAGCAAGCCGCAGGCAGCCGCAATGTCCGACATGGTCGTGCTGTGGTAGCCTTTTTGCCTGAAAACCCTGAGCGAGGCTTTGATAATATCTCTTTTGTCCACTTTCTTAACCGGCATGGCTTAAAGTTAGAAAAGAAAAATGATTTTACCAAACGGTTGTTTGGCTAATGTCATCGCCCCGACAGATGATGAATAACTTGGCTCTTACAACGGGTCGCTCTTGCCACATTGCCGGGGAAAGAATTAGATTTGAGACTATGATTGCACGCCTGACTGCCCTGGCCCTGCTCTGGATTTTCTCTGCTTTATCAGCAGCCCCTCCGGGCCTCACGGAAGATCGTGTGGAAGGCTTCAACCTTGAAGCGCCACCGGCTGCTTTCGATCCTGCGGAATTTGACCGGATCAGGGAACTGGGAGCCGAATGGGTCAGTGTCATTCCCTATGCATTCAGTGTGCCGGGGCAAACAGAGGTGTGGTTCAACAGCGAACGCCAGTGGTGGGGCGAAACCGTGGAAGGATACACCCAAACCATTCGCTGGGCACACGAGAAGGGGCTGAAAGTGATGCTCAAACCTCAGATTTGGATTCGCAATCAGGGCTGGGCCGGAGACTTTATGATTGATGATCCGCAGGAAGCCCGCGAATGGATGCAAAATTACGGGCGCTATATTTTACAATGTGCCCGGGTGGCCCGCGATGAAGGTGTGGAGCTCTTTTGTTTCTCCACCGAATTCCGCAAAATGGTTGAAAACTATCCGCAACTATGGAATGCGCTGATTGATGACATTAAAGTAATCTACAAAGGACCCCTCACCTATGCCGCCAACTGGGACAGCTACCGGAACCTGAGCATCTGGTCGCGGCTCGACTATATCGGTATTGATGCCTATTTCCCTCTGGAAACCAGCGATCCGCCCGATGTTCAGAAGATCATGAACGCCTGGCTGCCGTGGAAAAAGGAAATGAAAAAATTTGCTGCAAAAACGGGCAAGGCCGTGCTCTTTACGGAATACGGCTATAAATCGGTAAAGAACAGCCATCACGGCCACTGGAAAGAGCTTGGCAATGTTCCTGACGAACACATTCAGGCGATGAGCTACGAAGCGCTGTTCCGAACATTTTATCCCGAGCCCTGGTGGAAGGGCGGTCTGGCCTGGAAATGGTTTCTCCACGATCTCGATCATCGCTGGGCCAATCGAAAGACCGGCTTTTCTCCGCAGGGCAAAGCGAGTGAAGAGGTGCTAAAAAAATGGTGGTTGAGATAAAAGGGCCAGGCCGGGTTAGCCCTCCGGGCAAGGCCGCTTCCGAAGCCGGGAGCCGGAACAGCGTTCTATTCTTTTATTACTTTCCCGCTTCCGGCCGGTTGCCCGAATCGATCGCTGACAAGCAGCATGTACATACCCGCGGGCAAAGCGGAAAGATCCATGCTTGTACTTTTACCCGTAAACAGAGCTCTTGCGCATACCCTTCCCTTCACATCCAGTACGCTCAAACTATAAGGGGCCGCCACTCCCGAATTTTCCACCACTTCGACAAGCAGGTGCCCACTGAACGGATTGGGATATAAAAGAATCCCGCTGCCCGCCTCCGGCACCAAGATGCCGTTTTTCGTACTGTCCGTGTAACGCGCCAGAATAATATCACTCGATCCCTTGCCGAGGAACACCTTGTTGCCGAGTTTAACCGTATCTCCAAAATTGAATGCCGTGTACAAGCTGTGCTCATAAAAAGCCATCGTACCGATACCGTACCCTTCTTCTCGTGGAAATATCCGGTAGCCGAGTAAATGGCCATTCAAATCGTAGCGAAGAAGGATACCGGTCCAGATGTGATCCTTGTTTATCTGCCAGGGGCGTGGAACTCCCGTAAAGGGATGGGCTTCAATAATCACATTCGAATCCAGGATAAATTTCCCGATAAAAACAGCGGAAACATAAATTTCATTGTTATACATCTCCATGTCCTTAATGGAAATATCAGATGAATCAAGGGACATGAACGTTGCGGTCCATTTGAGCTCGTTGTCCGGTGACAAAAGACCCAGTAAAACATTTAAATAATGGTTATCAATGGAATCCACAATAACAACATTTCCGTATTGAAAGGAATCACCATAATAGGCTGCCATCAGATAATCGTCCCCGTGTGGCAATAATTTCTTTGTCAAGAGAGGATCTCCCGTGCTTGCGGCCCATTGCACTTCTCCCGAAAGACTCATTTTCATGACCAGATAGGCAGCCGGTTCCACGCCCCCCAAGTCAGGATCCATGCGCAGCGTATCGCTACCGATGACAATTTCCCGGTCCGTATACTCACCGGTCACCAGTATTTCGTTACCGTTTACAGCAATATTGCGGCCTTTATCCGCTTTCGGCCCACCGTAATTATGCACCCAATCTACCCTGCCGTTTTCGCTCAGCCTGCCCACTACCATATCCAAAAAATAGGAAGACAAAGTATCCCTGTCAAAATAAACCCATCCGTCTCC
This sequence comes from Chitinophagales bacterium, assembly GCA_015487695.1. GTDB lineage: Bacteria > Bacteroidota > Bacteroidia > Chitinophagales > S012-47 > S012-47. The sequence goes on along the minus strand of WFPF01000092.1, from coordinate 401 downwards.
GCAAAAACCCGTGAAGTAAACATTGTTTGCCTCATCTACGGCCAGGTCGTAGATATGGTCCGGATTTATCCCGCCAAAAAGATGCACCCATTGATAATAGCCATTCGGCCCGAACTTCGCAATGAACATATCCACATCCCCGTGGCCCAGCAAAATAATATCATCGACCCAAACATTGCTGTACACTGAGCCGGCAATGATGAGGTTTCCGTCATGGTCCAGGGTTACGGCATCGATGATGTCGTCTCCGGGGCTTCCGAGCTGCCTCACCCATAAATTATTCCCCTCGGCATCAAATTTTGCGATGAGAATGTCATCGTCCCATTCCGATCCCGATGTCGAGTAGAAATGCTGCCCGGCAAATTCGGAGCTTCCCTCGAAGCTGCCCACATAGTATATCT
>WFPF01000091.1 GCA_015487695.1 Chitinophagales bacterium | reverse complement strand
CCGGTATTTCTTCTCTTCTTTCTTCCGCTTCGGCCCCCGCTTATTGCTGCTCCACTGCTCTTCCACCCTCCGCAGGGGCAGGCCCGTGGCTATCTCGTAGTGGCTGCGGGCCCAGGCCGCCTCGGGCAGGGAACTGCGAGCATCAAATCGACTTTTGAACACGTCCATACGGCAAATGGGTTATAACGTAATCAGGAAGATAAGAAATAGATCGGGAAAATCAGAGTGCGGGCTTTGACAATCCCCGGAAATGACATTTGTCTGTCGCACTTGTCTGCCGTGCGGTCCCTTTAAATTGCCGGCCCTTCTTTGCCGTACACGAAGTTCGAAGCTTTTCCCTTTTTCACGCAGCCTTGCGGCAATTCTATCATGCATAGATATGCATCATCCGCTTTTGCAGATTTTTTCAGCAAAAAAGTCCGAATTCAGGTCGACTGCATCTGGCGCAGCGAGCACATGGCTTCGAAGTTGATATTTATGCGATCGCCCAGGGTTCCGAAGAGGGGAAGCAGCTTTTTTCGTTCTTCGTTTTCCTCTTGCCGTGCCAGCTGATCGAGCAGCTTCCCGGCTGCTTTGAAATAGATATTCTGAACCTTGTAAAGGTCCAGTGTAAGGCCCATCTCCTCAAAGTGGTCAAGCTTGGCAATAAGGTTGCGCAGGAGCTCTTCGTCTGTGGGAGAAGCCTTGAGTACCTGCATGAAAAACTGCAGATGGCGCGAAGCATCGAAACGCAGCTCTTCGTCCTGCAGCGGCATCTTCCATTTGCTCACTTCGCGCAGGAGGGATTGAAGCGGAACCAGCGAGCGCACATTGTTTTCAAGGTATTTTCTCAGACGTGTGTTGATCACCAGTTCGATGTTTTTCTCCATCAGGGCGGGCAGCGGAATTTTTTCATTCTTCAGCACCGTGAGGAGGTTGTAGTTGCGGTCGAATATCTTCTGATAGCTGTCTTCTGCCAGCTCGAGGTCTGTCTGCAATATCTGGTCGAGCACCTTGCGTTGCTCATCCTTGAAGAGGCTGCGCAGCGAGAACTTGCGGCTGCCGAAGAATTCTTCCATTTCTGTGAGCAGGGAGGCGAGGCTGTCGTTGAGGAAAGTCTGCCGCAGGGTGTCAAACATTTTTCTGAACTGGGCATCGTCCATCCGGCTGCTGACCGAGCCGATGATGTGTTGTTGACCGAGGTAGAGGGCGGCAAAGGTGTATTCTTTCCGCGAGAAGGTGATGAGAGAGTGCACCACCGTACGCCCGACCGAAAGGCGCATGCGCCCGGCTTCGAGGCGGTCGAAAACCCGGCTTTCGGATTTGTAGTTGAACACCCGCAGGTGTTCGGGGTCGGAGTTGAAGAGGGAAGCCACGGCATAGTGCATGCCCACTTTGGAAAGGGTGAGGCGTTTGGGGCGCACCAGCCGGTCGTAAACTTCGCCTCCGTTGGCAAAGGCTGCCGAATTGGAAGGGGCGGCTTCCAGTCTTTTTCCGAATTCCTCGTCCAGGTCGGGCCCTCCGATGCTGGCTGCCAGCTGAATGGCCCGGTTGGCATATTGCAGGATTTGCAGGGTTTCTATTCCCGATATCTCGTCAAAAAACCAGGCACAACTGGTAAACATCAGCATGGCATGGCGCTGCATCTCCAGCAGGCGAATGATTCGCGTGCGCTCTTTTTCTGCCTTTTTCGCATCAATAAACTCCGAAAGAAAACGCTTCACATTTTCTTCCTCCCTGTTTTCTATTATTTCGATGTAGCGATCGCGCATCTCCCAGGGATCGGAGCAGTATTCCTTCATCAATTCTTCGTAGAGCACGATGAGTTCATCGCGCAGCCAGTCGAGGCTTTCGCGAAGGGGTTTGCGCCATTCCTGTTGCCAGCCGGCATGCATGCCCGTATTGCAACCGCAATTGCTGCGCCAGCGCTCCACTCCGTGCACACAGCTCCAGCTGCTGTTTTCGAAGATCTCGACCTCATAGACGGGCGGATTGATTTCGAGGAATCGTGCATAATTGCAAATGCTCACTTCTCCCGATTCTTCGAGTTCGCGGATGCAGTATGAGAGGGCCATTTCGCCCTGTTTGTGGTGGTGCCCGTAACTTTCGCCATCGGTGGCAATGTGCACCAGTTGGGTTTCGCCCTCCGCTTCGAAAGCATCGAGAAGGCGACCGGCAAAACGCTTGCCGTCATCAAGGAGGCCGTTGAATGCCACATCCCGGGCGATGGCACCGTCATAAAAGAAGAGGGTGATGCTGCGGCCCGAAGGCAGGCGGCAGAGATAGGCCCTGCGCGTATCGATTTTTTCACCGGAGACGTCTTCCCAGTTTTCGCTGCCTCGTTTGCGGATGCGTCTGGCCTGCCGCGGAGCCAGGATGGTGAAGGCAATGCCTTCTTCGGCCAGCACTTCGAGGGTTTCGGTATCCACGGCTGTCTCGGGCAGCCAGAGCCCCTCGGGCTCGCGGCCAAAGTGCTTGCGGAAGTCGTACCGGGCCCAGCGGACCTGTGTGCGTTTGTCGCGCCTGTTGGCCAGCGGCATGATGAGGTGATGATAGCCCTGGGCCAGGGCATTGCCGTGGCCGTTGTTGTACATGCGGCTCTGGCGGTCGGCATCCTGCAGGGCTTTTACCAGCTCCGGACTGTGGCGGTCGAGCCAGCGCAGCAGCGTGGGCCCGAAGTTGAAACTGATGCGGCTGTAGTTGTTTACAATCTCCGTGATTCTTCCGTCAGGGCCCAAAATGCGACTGGCCGAGTTGGGCTCATAGCATTCGTAGTTGATGCGCTCGTTCCAGTCGTGAAAAGGGTAAGCCGAGTCCTGCAGTTCTATTTCTTCCAGCCAGGCATTCTCACGGGGCGGCTGATAAAAATGCCCGTGAATACAAATACATTTCTTCATTGACCGATCCATCATTTAGTTAACTCCAGCACGAGGGTGGTCCGGGCCGGAATGTGCAGCGTGGGAGCAAGAGCAAATCCATCGCTGCCAAGTACGTTTCGCGCCCTTTTGAAAGAAACCAGACGTTCGGCATAGCGCTTCGTCCCGATTACCTCGTCTTTGTCCGAAGGATTCATTACGACCATCACGGTTTCCTTTTCCGTGTAGCGAAAATAGACATAAACCCCGTTTTGCTCCGGCACAAATTGCATCATTTTACCCTTGCACACGGCTTCGCTGCCGGCCCGCCAGCGGGCCAGTTTTTTGACGTACTCAAAGGCTTCGTTCTCTTCTTCCGTGCGCCCTTCCGCTACGAACTTGCTCACCTTGTCGTCCGGCCAGCCTCCGGGGAAGTCTTCACGCACTTTGCCGTCCGGGTCGGCAAAGTTTTTCATCAGAATCTCGGTGCCGTAGTAGATGCTTGGAATGCCACGTGCCGTCATTAAGAAGGCGATGCCCATCTTGAATTTGGCCAGGTCTTCACCCACCACCGAATAGAATCGGCTCAGGTCGTGGTTGTCAAGAAAAAGCACATTGTCGGACGGATCGCCATAGAGATAGTCCATGGCAAAGGTGTAGTAAAGGCGGGCGGTGCCGCTGGTCCATCCGAAGTTGCCGTTGAGGGCTTCCTGTATGGCATAGTAAACCTGGAAGTCCGTGAGTCCGTTGACCTTCGAATCAAAATCTTTCTCCACATGGGTGTTCCCGTCAAAATAAACCTGTATGGGTACTCCATGCACCCAGGTCTCGCCAAAAAGGAAGAACCCGGGATATTCGCGGTGGATGGCCGCGCCCATTTTCTCGAGAAAATCGGGATCGGAGTAGGCATAGGTGTCGAGGCGGAAGGCATCGATGCCGGCATATTCGATCCACCAGATATTGTTCTGTATCAGATAGCGGCCGAGGAGGGGGTTGTCCTGATTGAGGTCGGGCATGTGCTCGTCAAACCATCCTTCATTGAATATTTTCCGGTCAGAAAGGCTGCCGTGCGGGTCGAGCATGGCCGGTGCGCGGTAGTTGGTACGGGTGAAGGTATCCCATTGGTGAATCCAGTCGGGGGCGGGCAGATCGCGGATCATCCAGTGGTGGATGCCCCAATGATTGTGTACCACATCCATGATCATCTTCATCCCGCGTTTTTGCAGCTCATCGCAAAGTTGTACAAAGAGCGCATTGTCGCCCAGGCGGGGGTCTACGCGATAGAGGTCGGTGGCGGCATAGCCGTGATAGGATTCGGATTCTTCATTGTTTTCGAGCACGGGATTGAGCCAGAGCGCGGTTATCCCGAGCTCTTCGAGATAGTCGAGGTGATCGAGTACGCCCTGCAGGTCGCCACCGTGGCGTTCAAACATTTCATTCCGGTTGAGGCTTTGCTCGCGCATGCCTGCCACACGGTCGTTCCCGGGGTTGCCGTTGGCAAAGCGGTCGGGCATGGCCAGATAAATAAGGTCAGACGGAGTGAGCGGGTTGATGCGCAGGCTGTCTTTTTGCCGTTCGCGCAATTCGTAGTTGTAGACAATGAGATTGTTGTTCCGGCTCAAAACAATATCAAAACGCCCGGCTTCGGCACTGCTGTCGATGTAAAGGTCGAGAAAGAGATAGTTCGGATTTTCCACGCGATGGCTCTCTACGATGCGTATACCTTTTGCATCGATGCGGGGGGTCCATTTGCCGATCTCCCGCCCGTGCAGCATGATCTGCAATTCGGGATTCTTCATCCCTGTCCACCAAAAGGGAGGCTCCACGTGATCGGGGCGGGTCTGCCCCTGCAAAGTCAGCAAGGGGAGGAAGAGGACAATGAGAAGAAGCTGCTTCATGTCAGTCGTTTTTCTTTAAAATGATGCAGGCCAGTGGCGGCAGGGTGATCGAAATGGAATGACTGCGGCCGTGCATGGGCAGTTTTTCCGAAGGGGCTATTTTTTTGTTCATCACCCCGCTGCCGCCAAAGCGCGGATCATCGCTGTTCAGAATCTCCCGGTATGTGCCCGGTGCAGGCACTCCGAAGCGGTAGTCGTAGCGGACTACGGGAGTGAAATTGCAGGCGATGATCACTTTGTCTGCCGGCTCACGGCCTTTGCGCACAAAGACGATAACGCAATTGTTGTGGTCATTATTGATGATCCACTCAAAACCCACCGGGCTGAACTGCAGGTCGTAGAGAGCATGCTCGCTGCGGTAGAGGCGGTTGACTGCCGCAAGCCAGTCCAGAATCTGCCGGTGAGCGGGGTCTTCCAGCAGTTCCCATTGCAGGGATTCGTCATGGTTCCATTCCCTGACTTGTCCGAACTCTCCGCCCATGAAGAGGAGCTGGGTGCCCGGATGGCAAATCATGTATCCCAGCAGCAGGCGAAGGTTGGCTTTCTTCTGCCAGGGATCGCCCGGCATTTTTGTCAGCAGGGAGCCCTTGCCATAGACTACCTCATCGTGTGAGAGCGGAAGCATGAAATTTTCGTGAAAGGCATAGAGAAGGCTGAAGGTGATCTTGCTGTAATGGAAATTGCGGTAGAGGGGGTCTTCCCTGAAAAACTGCAGGGTGTCGTTCATCCAGCCCATCATCCATTTCATGCCGAAACCGAGGCCACCGTCAAAAGTGGGGCGCGAGACAGCCGGCCAGGAGGTGGACTCTTCGGCAATGCTTTGTGCATCTGGAAACTGCGCATAGACCTGCTCATTGAATTCTTTCAGAAAAGCGATGGCTTCGAGGTTTTCGTTGCCTCCGTGTTCGTTGGGAATCCATTCTCCCTCTTTCCGCGAGTAGTCGAGGTAGAGCATCGAAGCCACGGCATCCACCCGAAGCCCATCGGCATGAAAGCGGTCGAGCCAGTAGATGGCATTGCTGATGAGAAAGGCCCGCACCTCATTGCGCCCGTAGTTGAAGATGTAGCTCTTCCAGTCGGGATGAAAGCCCTTGCGCGGGTCGGCATGTTCGTAGAGGGCGGTGCCGTCAAAGCGGTAGAGCCCGTGGGCATCGCCCGGAAAGTGCGAGGGAACCCAGTCGAGGTAGACCCCGAAACCGTGAATATGCAATTGCTCTACGAGATACATGAAATCTTCGGGTGTGCCGAAACGCGAGCTGGGGGCAAAGTATCCTGTGATCTGATAGCCCCAGGAGCCGTAAAAGGGGTGCTCCATGACGGGCATAAATTCTACGTGCGTAAAGCCGGTCTTCTGCAGATAGGCGATCAGCTCGGGAGCCAGCTCGCGATAGCTCAGCGAATGGCCGTTTTTCTTTTTCTTCCACGAGCCGATGTGCATCTCGTAGACCGAAATGGGGCTGTGAAGGCTGTTTCTTTCGCTCCGTTCCTCCATCCACTGCCCGTCCTGCCATTTGAAGTCCGCATCCCAGATCACCGAAGCCGTCTTTGGCGGTAGCTCCCAGCACATGGCAAAGGGATCGCCTTTCTCATACCAGCGCCCATCGGCTGACGAATGGATGGCGTATTTGTAGATATCGCCTTTATTCAGTCCGGGGATAAAACCTTCCCATATCCCCGACTCATCCCAGCGTGGCAGCAGCAAATGACTTTCCTTGTTCCAGCCGTTGAAATTGCCGGTGACCGATACTTTTTTGGCATTCGGGGCCCAGACGGCAAAGTGGCAGCCCTCTTTTCCGTCCAGCGTCATGAGTTTGCTGCCGAGATGCTCGTAGAGCCGGTAGTGTCTGCCCGATTTGAAGAGCTTGATATCCGCATCGGTGAAGCGGCTTGCGGGAAGGACTTTGCTTTTCTTGCTCATGCTTGCTGCTTTTCCCGGTTGATCAGATAGTGGATGCCCCTGAGCGGAATGAGGGCCCAGTCGGGGCGGCCGTTGAGTTCATAGCCCAGCTCGTAGACGGCCTTTTCGAGGGTGTGTATGTGCAGCAACTGGCGGCAGGTTTCCGGATCGGAGGGGAGGATATGCGAATCGCCCATGGCGTGGAAATAAGCTGTCAGGTACTTTTCCGTCAGCTGCTCATAGAGCTTGTGCCCCAGTTCCGAAGGGATTCCTGCGAATTCCTCTTTCCCGTCAAAAAGGAGCACGGCAAAGAGGGCATAATGAAAGGAGCGGATCATGCCGGCCAGGTCTTTCAGCGGAGAGTGCTTGAGTTTCCGGGCCGAGATACTGCTCTCGGGTTCTCCCTCAAAGTCGAGGATGATAAAATCACGGCCGGTCCACAAAAGCTGCCCCAGATGGTAGTCGCCATGGATGCGGATGCGCAGCCCGTCCGTTTTCATTTCTTTCAGCTGCCGGAAGGTGTGCAGTATCTCTTCGCGGTGTGCTTCGAAAAAGTTCAGTTCTTCCTGCACTGCGGTCGGGTAGCTCTGTCTCCTGCGGTTGGCCAGGCTGATTCTGCGGGCCACCAGTTCTTCGAGGCGCTGGAAGTAGCCGAGGCGGTAGCTGCTGTCAAATTTTTCGGGCCTGAAGGCCTCCTCTTTGCCCGAGGCGAGGGCCAGGTGCATCTCGGCCGTGCGTATGCCCAGCAGTGCCAGGGTCTTTTTAAGCCCGGGCCCCGGCAGCGATTCCATGCTTTCCCCTTCCTGCCAGCGCCTCAGCACCTGCCTGATCTCTCTGCTCATCAGCGTGAAACTGTCTCCCTTGTTTTCTACTTTTTCCACCATCATGCCGAGCACAATGGGCGGATGACCGGCTTTCTGCAGTTCCACCCCTCCCATAAATGCCGGGAAATGCCGGAAGTCCGTCTCCTCCGTGAAGAAGCGGCTGATCTCGAGGTCGGGGTTGATCTCGTAATCGACTTTGCGGTAAAACTTGAAGAAAAAGCGATCTTCCAGAATGAGAGAACTGTTGCTCTGGTCGACATGCAGCTCCCGGCTTTTTCCGCTGAGCTCCATTTCCTGCGGAAAGAGGGAGGAAGGATAGAAGCGCAGGGTCATGTCGTCAGACCGGGAAACCTCACTTTGTCCGATGGCCTGCAAGAGGCGGGCACGGAAGGCCGGCAGGTGCAGGGCTTCGGTCAGTCGGTACAATTGCCCGTCATGCCGGACGCGGGCGATGCATTCCTCATCGGGAACGGCTTCCCTGACGAGAGCAAGAGGCAGTTGGTAGAAGACCACTTTCCCGTCCTGGTAGAGCAACTTCAGAATGAGAAAATAGGAGAGCAGCCCGTCTGCCTGCCAGGGCATGATATAGAGAAAATCAAGGCTGCGGATCACGCGGGCTTTGCCGCCATACCAGCGGCAGCGGAGCAGATAGTCGGGGAGGATGCGGGCAAGATCGTTCCGGAAGCGCTCGTCTTCGGTCCATCGTTCCCAGCTTTTATGGAGATGCAGTTCCTGCCCCATTGCGGTTAAAGTTTCTCGATACGGAAAAGGTGAAAAGGATAATGGGCCGGATCGAGGAGCACAAAATTCCACTCCGACTCCCAGACATACTGGTTGCCCGTCATCAGGTCGAGCATCACGAACTTATCGCCATGCTCTCCTCCAAGGCGTTCGAGGGGGAGGCGCACCAGCCCCGACTGCGGATGGTCTTTGTCGAGGTTGACGACCATTAGCAGGCGGTTGCTTTCGCTGTCGTCCCATTTGTAGTAGGCCAGCAGCTGGTCGTTCTGGGTTTCGCAAAACTCGATATTGCTTGTGTTCTGCAGGGCTTTGTTGTTGCGCCTGATCACATTGATATCGCGCATCAGCTCACTGACACGGGTTTCGTGCGCCCAGTCCCAGTGCCGGATTTCATATTTTTCGCTGTTGAGGTATTCTTCCTTGCCCGAGACGGGGGCCGCCTCCATGAATTCATAGACCGGACCATAGACGCCATAGTTGGAAGAGAGGGTGGCCGCCATAAAGAGCTGCATCATGTATGCCGCTTCGTTGGGGCTTTGCAGTTTCCAGGGGTTGATGTCCGGGGTGTTGGGCCAGAAATTGGGGCGGAAGTATTCTTTCATCTCCGTCTGCGTCAACTCTTCCACATAATCTTTGATCTCCCACTTGTTGTTGCGCCAGGTGTAATAGGTGTACGACTGGGTGAAAGTCAGGCGTCCGAGGCGTTGCATGATGCGCGGACGGGTAAAGGCCTCGGCCAGGTAGATGATGTCATCATTCCGTGATTTGAGTTCCTTCATCATCCATTCCCAAAAGGGGAAGGGCTTGGTGTGCGGATTGTCCACACGGAAGATGCGCACGCCTTTGTCTATCCAGAATTCAAATATGCTTTTCAGTTCTTTCCAGAGGTTCTTCCAATCTCCCGTTTCGAAGTTGAAAGGCAAGACATCCTGATATTTTTTGGGTGGATTTTCGGCATACTGCACACTGCCATCGGGGCGCCACTTAAACCATTGCGGATTTTCTTTTACGTAGGGATGATCGGGTGAGCACTGGAAGGCAATGTCGAGGGCGATTTCTATGCCGTGTTTTTCTGCCGACTCGATGAGGGAGGCGAAATCGTCAAAAGTGCCGAGGGCCGGATCAATGGATTTGTGTCCGCCTTCTTCGTTGCCGATGGCCCACGGGCTGCCGGGGTCGCCTTCCACGGCTGTCGTGCTGTTGTTTTTTCCTTTGCGGTGGCTGTGCCCGATCGGATGGATGGGGGGCAGATAGAGCACATCAAAGCCCAGCTGCTCTATGCGGGGCAGCAGGGCTTCCACATCGCGGAGGGTGCCCGGGCGGGCGGGGTCGGGCGAGCAGCTGCGGGGAAAGAGCTCATACCAGGCGCTGAAAAGGGCTTTCCTGCGCTCGGTCAGTACACGCAGAAAACGGGGATAAGTCGTAGGGAAGCGCTTCTCCGAAAAACGCCTCAGCAGTTCTTCGAGCCGTTCGTCATGCAGGGCCTGTACGATCTCGGCCTGGCGCCCTTCCTGGCTGATCAGGTCGATGTAGCCCTGCAGCTCTTCTTTATACGAGCCGATGGCCCGGCCCAGGGCTTCTTCGAGATGCAAGAGGCCCATTTGCAGTTCCACTTCAATGGATTGCCCGTCATCGGCCTTGGCCCGCACATCGTGCAGCCAGCTTCTGGCGTGGTCAACCCACCCGCTGACGGTGTAAAAATAGATTCCCTCGCGCACCACGGGGAAGCGGCCTTTCCAGCGGTCGTTTCCCAGTTCTTCCATTCGCACTTCGCGCCATTTCCTTTGTTTCTCGTGCCGGTACATCACCACTGCCGAGATGAGGTCGTGACCATCTGCGAAAATATCGGCATAGACCTCTACGCTTTCACCGGCCACCCGCTTTACCGGGAAGCGGCCTTCCTGCAGCTCCGGGTAGATGTTCTCGATTACCACCCTTTGCCGGCCATCTTTTTGCTCCATACGCTTTGCTTAATCGATCCAATGTATTTGCGCTTAAAGATAAGATATATCAAAGCCGTATGAAATAGCCTGTGTCACCATTTCCTGCCGGTGCCCCGATGACAGCTGTTATCGAGATGCCCGGCACTTTACTAAAATGCTTGTATTCTTTGCCCTAAATTTGCGTTCGAAAAAACGGAATAAAATGAAGCAGCTTTTTCTCATCGTACTCCTTACAGCAGGGTTCTTTCGTGCCGAAGCGCAGGACTTTTCTCCCATCCCCGATTCGCTCTGGAGCCACGGAGATACGGCCTGCCGCGGAAATGAATTCTACGGATTCGATACCCTGCTGACCCCACCCCTGCTTTTTGCCGGCAGCAAAGTGTCGGTCGAGCTCGACAATCTCCTGGATAAAGCCGGGAGCCAGTGGCTCACCCTCGAAGTGATCTATGACGACAAGGAAATCGAAAATTTCGACATCCTCTTCAAAAAGGGCGAGAAGCACAAAGGCCTGGTCTTCGACCTGAAGAAAGGAAAGGGAAAGAATATCGGTATGATCAGGCTCTACAAATTCGGACCGCTGATGGATGTCAGAGTAGAGAAACTGGAAGTAGTGAGAACGGGCCGGATGGAAAACATGGAAGACAGCGAATTGGGCTCTGCCAGTTTTCGTGATGGCGATTTTGCCCGCTTCGGAGTGTTGCGCGTTACATATCCCGTGGCCAAACCCCCGTTTTTTATGGGCGTAAAAGCAAAGAAGGTGACCGTCACGGCCTACTCGCTGCCCAACAAAAAACATCCCGAATACAAAAAAGCGACCCTCCTGGTCAACTGCATCGATACCGACAAGGAATGGCGCGAGACTTTCACTTTCGAACTGAGCCCTCAGCAGGCCGATTACACCTTTGAAATCCCCGATGGGCTGGAGACGGAATTCGAAGGATATTTTATGATCCTGATGCCGGCACCCAACTCGGCCGATGTGGCAATACGGAAAATCATCATGGAAGAGTAGAAGCAGACGGCAAAGGAGCCTCGTGGCGGGGAACTATTGGCCGGCTGGAGAGATTGTAGAGGTGTTCATTGAAATATGGGGCTGATCGGAATTGACAGCAGGATGTATGAATATACCCGCATGTCGTGTGTTGTGCATCTCACACGTAAATCCCAATGCTCAAATTGTTTTTTATATGGCGAGTATAACTACGCCATGGCCGCCTAAGACAAGGTCTGGGTGAGCCATTGCCCCCTTCGGCTTTTTTCACCAGGCCGGAGTCAGGGTATCATACATGGTGAAATAGTTGCAGCACAGGCGCCTCCGGTGTTGCAGCGAAATCAAAGGAGGCTAAGGTGCCGGATCGCTCGGTGGACGAAGCAGCCGGCACCCGACAATCAATCGATCCACTAAGCATGTAGACGGTATATTGATGCCCTGTCTGGACCCGGGTTCGAATCCCGGCAGCTCCACTTTTCCCGGATCATTATTCTTCCCTGCCCCCATTCCGGGGAGCGGGGTTCTTTCATTTTATTTCTTGATACTTGCGCCTTAATCCGGAATCGAGACACAATCATCATGAATTGTCACGGAGCACATGATCATACCGGTTCGATTATTAAACTTTCAGGCTCTTTGGTATTTTGTGAATGTTAGTTAACTAAAGGCAGGAGATTCCAATATTGAAAAACGAGAAATGGACACGAAAAAAGATCATTGATCATCGCCTGAGAGAGGCCGGCTGGAATGTGACTGACCGCAGTCAGGTAATTGAGGAATTCGATATTCATCTTACCGTTGTGGAAGACCCTAAAACCCCTTATGCAGGCCATCAGTTCAGTGATTATGTCTTATTGGGAAAAGACGGCAAACCCCTTGCAGTCGTAGAAGCTAAGAAAACCTCAGTTGACGCCTTCCTGGGACGCGAACAAGCAAAACAATATTGCTACAACATACAGTCAACAAAAGGGGGAGAGCTTCCCTTTTGTTTCTATACGAACGGACATGATATCTATTTCTGGGATTTGGAAAATTATCCGCCTAAAAAAGTATATGGTTTTCCAACTCGTGAAGACCTTGAACGCTATGCTTATATCCGAAAATCGCGGAAAGAGTTAACCGGAGAACTCATCAATACAAGTATTGCCGGGCGCGACTATCAGATTGCTGCAATTCGGGCAGTTTTGGAAGCCGTTGAACAAAGGAAAATGAAGTTCCTGTTGGTAATGGCAACAGGTACCGGGAAAACAAGAACCTGCATTGCCCTGGTAGAAACCTTGATGAGGGCGGGTTGGATTGAGAAAGTGTTGTTCTTAGTGGATCGCATCGCTTTAAGAAATCAGACCTTGGAAGCTTTTAAAGAGTATTTACCAAGTGAACCCCGCTGGCCCAAACAAGGCGAAAAAGAAATTGCACTCGACAGGCGGATTTATGTTTCTACTTACCCGACCATGCTAAATATTATCCGCAATGAAGAAAAGTCTTTAAGTCCTCATTTCTTCGACTTGATAGTAGTGGACGAAAGCCATCGCAGCATTTACAATACTTACCAGGAAATTCTGGACTATTTTAATACCATTACCCTGGGATTGACTGCCACACCAACAGATATAATTGATCACAATACTTTTCAGCTCTTTGAATGTGAGGAAGGCATTCCAACCTATGCCTATTCCTATGATGAAGCGGTAAATCATGTGCCGCCCTATCTGTGCAACTTCCAGGTGATGAAGATCAAAACCCGTTTCCAGGAAGAAGGGATAAATAAAAGAACCATATCGTTGGGAGACCAGCAAAAACTGATGCTGGAAGGAAAAGAAATCGAAGAAATTAATTACGAAGGAACAGAACTCGAGAAAAAGGTCATCAACAGGGGTACCAATGCGCTGATTGTCCGGGAGTTTATGGAAGAGAGTATTAAAGATGCGAATGGCGTATTGCCTGGCAAAAGCATATTCTTCTGCATCAGCAAAGCCCATGCACGAAGGCTTGAGGGAATCTTTGATGCCCTATACCCGGAATACAAAGGTGAACTGGCCAAAGTACTGGTAAGCGAAGACCCAAGGGTTTATGGCAAAGGCGGCCTGCTCGACCAATTCAAAAATAATGATATGCCGAGGATTGCCATCAGTGTGGACATGCTTGACACAGGTATCGATATACGGGAATTGGTCAATCTGGTGTTTGCCAAGCCGGTGTACAGCTACACCAAATTCTGGCAAATGATTGGCAGGGGTACCCGCTTGCTGGAACCTGAGAAAATAAAACCCTGGTGCACGGAGAAAGACACTTTTCTAATTCTGGATTGCTGGGACAATTTTGAATATTTCAAACTCAATCCAATGGGCAAAGAGCTAAAGCCCCAAATACCCCTGCCGGTTCGCTTGTTTGGCCTTCGGCTGGAGAAAATTGAAGAAGCCAGTAATCAGGGGGAAGAAGAGATAGTCCGAAAAGAAATACGGAAGATCAGGAAGCAAATCAAGACACTGCCGCAAAACTCGGTGCTAATCCTGGATGCCAAACACGAACTGCAACGAATTGAAGATGAGAATTTCTGGAGTACCCTGACATCCGACAAAATTGAATTCCTGGATGCTGTGGTAAAACCTCTGCTGCGAACCGTTTCGGATATTGATTTCAAAGCCATGCGTTTTGAAAAAGATATTGTGGAAGTATCCCTTGCTCATCTGCTTGAAGAAAAGGAGAAGTTTGAAACGCTGAAAGAAAGCATTGTGGAAGAGATTGGAGAGTTGCCTTTAAGCATAAACATTGTGGCAAGAGAGACGGAATTAATACGTAAAGCTCAAAGCAATCACTTTTGGGCAAGTATAAGTGAAGAAAAGCTGGATGAACTGATTGACAGGCTTTCCCCGTTGATGAAATTCCGTGAATCGGTAATTCCGCTGGCTCCTGCTAAATTCAACCTGAAGGACATTGTCAGTGAAAAGGAATTTGTGGAGTTCGGTCCTCAGCATGAGGCATTGAGCGTTGCAAAATACCGGGAACTGGTAGAGCAAAAGATCAATGAGCTGGTTTTGAATAACCCGATTCTGCAAAAACTGAAACAAGGACGGAATATATCACGTGACGAAGCTGAACAACTGGCGGAGGAATTGCTGCACGAGCATCCACATATCACACTTGACCTGCTTCGAAAAGTATATAAGCACCGGAAAGCCGAACTTGTGCAATTTATCAGACATATTCTCGGCATCGAAGTGTTGGAATCTTTTAACGTGACAGTATCAAAGGCTTTTGATGAATTTGTAAAAGAACATAGTTACTTGAGCAGCCGGCAACTTCAGTTTCTGGAATTGCTCAAAAACTATGTGCTGGAAAAAGGGGGGATCAGCAAGCGGAACCTGATCGAATCACCTTTTACGATGATTCACCCGGAAGGTATCAGGGGTGTATTCAGCCAAAAAGAGATTGACGAAATAATTGAACTAACCAATAAAGTATTGGCAGCATAAGATGTCGAAAAAGAAAATATTCATCAGTAGTGTTCAGCGTGAGTTTGAAGAAGAACGAAAGGCGCTGCATGAATACATTTGTTCAGACCCCTTGCTGGGCAGGTTCTTCGATCCCTTTCTTTTTGAATTATTGCCCGCTGCCGACCGGCAGTCAGATTATGTTTATCTGCACGAAGTGGAAATGTGTGATATTTATCTGGGGATTTTGGGTAGGGAATATGGTTCTGAAAATGCTTCTGGAATATCGCATACTGAAATGGAATTTGATCATGCTACCAGAAAGCACAAAACCCGCCTGATGTTTTTATCCGGCCACCCCGATTCAGAGAGAGATACCAAAGAGCGACAGTTTATCTCCAAAGCCCAGACGGTATTAATACGAAAAAGATTTTCCACAGTGGAGGAATTAAAATCTGCTGTGTATGCGGCTTTGGTAAGGTATCTTGAAGAAAAAGAAATCATCCGCACAGGCCCTTTTGATGCAAGTTTCCATGAACATGCGACTCAAAGCGACCTGGACGATGAAAAGATTGCTGCTTTTGTCAGGTTGGCACGTTCAAAGAGGGGGTTCCCCCTGGCCGATACAGAGCGTACGGAAAAAATATTAACCCATCTCAACCTCATGCAGGGCAATCGAATTACCAATGCTGCACTTTTACTTTTCGGTAAGGCCCCCCAACGTTTTTTTATCAGTTCCGAAGTGCGTTGCGCTTCTTTCCATGGCACTATTGTCGAAAAGCCGATTCCTTCCTATAAAGTGTTTAAGGGAACCGTATTTCAACTCATTGACCAGGCTCTTGACTTTGTATTGTCAAAACTGGATTACTCAATTGGCACACGGGCAGAAAAAACACAAATTCCGGGCAGTTATGAGATTCCCAAGGAGGTGATAGCCGAAGCCATTGTAAATGCGGTGGCTCATCGCGATTATACCGGCAATGGAAGTGTTCAGGTGATGTTGTTTGCCGACCGTCTTGAAATTTGGAACCCCGGTTCCCTTCCGTTGGGCTGGACTACCGAAAATTTAAAAAAATTGCATACTTCTGTCCCGGCCAATCCCCTGCTGGCAGAACCTATGTACCTGGCAGGATATATCGAAAGACTGGGGACAGGAACTTCCGATATAGTAAGAAAATCCATTTCTGTTGGACTGAAAGAGCCTGAATTCGTGCAAAAAGAAGATTTCAGAACGATTATTTACCGCCCGGCCACCCCGCATGATACCCCGCATGATACCCCGCATGATACCCCGCATGTTGAACTATTGATATCGCACCTGACCGGTGAGCGATCAAGGGAAGAGTTACAAGAAATACTTGGGCTAAAAGACCGGGAGTATTTCAGAAAACGCTATCTGAATGAGGCGTTGCTTGCCGGACTGATTGAAATGACTTTGCCTCAAAAACCAAAAAGCAAATATCAAAAATACCGGCTCACCGCCAAAGGCAGGATGCTGCAAAAACAATTGAAAAAGAAACAATAAGATGCTACAAAACAACAGTGCATTAAAATCACTCATCGCCAAACTCTGGCAAAGCTTCTGGGAAGGGGGCATTGCCAACCCTTTGACAGCTATTGAGCAGATCACCTACCTGCTCTTTATGAAGCGGCTGGATGACCTGGAAACCAAAAGGGAGCGCGATGCCGACTTTACGGGCGAATCCTATACTTCGCGTTTTGCCGGCACCTTTAAAGTGCCGGGCAGCAATGAGGCAGTGGACAAAAACGAACTGCGCTGGAGCGTGTTCAAACACAAACCGGCTGATGAAATGTTGCTGCATATCCAGACCAAAGTATTTCCTTTCCTGAAACAACTGAACGGTGAAACTTCCCCTTTCACAAGGCACATGCAGAATGCCGTGTTTATTATGCCCAAAGCCAGTCTGCTCGTATCGGCTATCAATATTGTAGAGGAGATTTTCAGGGAAATTGAAAAGGATGCCATTGAAGGCGGACACGCTTTTCAGGACATACAGGGCGATGTCTATGAAATGCTGCTGAGTGAAATTGCCACTTCCGGAAAAAACGGGCAGTTCCGAACCCCGCGGCATATTATCAAGCTGATGGCCGAACTGGTAGCGCCCAAACTGGGCAACCGCATAGGAGATCCCGCCTGCGGGACGGGCGGCTTCCTGCTGGGAGCTTATCAATACATCCTCACCGACCTGGTGCGGAAAAAAGAGCCAAAAAAATTAGAAAAAGACGAAGACGGTTTTGAGCGGGCGGCCATCAGTGCGGTGCTGAACCAAAAGATCAAAGACATTCTCGACCACAGCTTTTCCGGTTACGACATTGATACCACTATGGTACGGCTGGGCATGATGAACCTGATGATGCACGGCATTGATGAACCGCTCATTGACTACAAAGACACCCTGAGCAAAAGCTTTAACGAAAGCAGCCAATATGATGTGATCATGGCCAACCCGCCCTTTACCGGGAACATTGACAAAGGCGACATCAACGAGATGCTGCAACTGCCCACCACCAAAACCGAACTGCTCTTTGTGGAGCGCATTTTTCACATGCTGCGAATGGGTGGAACGGCTGCCGTGATCGTGCCGCAGGGCGTTCTCTTTGGCAGTGGCAAGGCATTTAAAACCCTGCGTCAGATGCTGATTGAGAAGGCCGAGCTCAAAGCCGTCATTGCCATGCCCAGCGGTGTGTTCAAACCCTATGCCGGGGTGAGTACGGCCATTTTGCTGTTTACCAAAGGCGGAGAGACTGAAAAGGTGTGGTTTTACAACATGGAGCAGGATGGCTACAGCTTAGACGATAAACGCAATAAAATAAAGGAAAGCGACCTGCCGGATATTGTGAAGCAGTTCAAAAAGCGCGACCCGGAAAAGGAAAGCGACCGGAAGGCCAAACACTTTTTTGTGCCGAAAATGGAAATAGAAGACAACGGATATGACCTGAGCTTTGGCAAATACCGGGAAGAAGTGTATGAAGAAGTGGTGTATGAAAAGCCGGAGGTGATCATCGGAAAGCTGGAAAACATGGAAAGGGAAATTGAAAAGGGATTGGCAGAACTGAAAAAATTGATATGACGGCTAACTCAGCGTTCTCTGCGAGTATCTCTGCGCTCTTTGCGGTTGATCTTTTTAACCGCAGAGGAAGCGAAGAAGGACGCAGAGGACGCAAAGAGGAAAAGCCAATAAAGGAGTTAATGAAATGAAGTTTGAGAAGTTAGGAAATATTGTCGAAATAATTGGTGGTAATCCTGCTCCGAAAGGTGATAATGCTTTTGGTAGTATTGGACTACCCTTTGTAAAAATGAGGGACTTAGGTCGATTCCACCTAACTAATAATTTGATTGAAATAGAAAATCGAGTGTCAGATGAAATTGCTAAAGCCAACCGATTAAAAATCATTAAAAAAGGCTCAATCTTACTTCCTAGGAGTGGTTCTGTTGCTTTAAACCATCGGGCTATTTTAGGTACTGATGCTTATATGGTTAGTCACATATGTGCTTTGGAGATCAAAAATTTAACTCAAATTTTTAATGAATATCTGTACTATTATTTAACAACAATAAATTTTGCTTCAATTACGAAAAAGACTACTGGATTAGATGCAATAACTTTTCAAGATTTAGCCAACGTTCAAATACCAATACCCGATTACCCCACCCAACGCCACATTGCCACCATCCTCAGCAAAGCCGAAAACCTAATAGCCCAACGCAAAGAAGGCATTGCCCTGCTGGATGCGTTTTTGAAAAGTACGTTTTTGGAGATGTTTGGGGATCCGGCAACTAATAATAAAAAGTGGGAAAGAACCCAATTAAAAAACATTGGCAAAATAACTACAGGAAATACACCTTCAAGGAAGCAACCTGAGAATTATTCACCTGCTTATATTGAATGGATCAAGACGAACAACATAGAGGAAAACAAAACAATTATTACTCAAGCCTCTGAGTACCTTTCAGAAACAGGATTACTAAAATCAAGACAGGTAAAAAAAGGAGCATTACTTGTCGCTTGCATTGCTGGTAGTATTGAATCAGTGGGTCGTGCGGCTATAACGGATAGAACTGTTTCTTTTAACCAACAGATAAATGCGATTCAACCAAATAAGGATTTTGCACCACTTTATTTGTACTGGCTATTTAAAGTTGGGAAAAAGTACATTCAAAATCATGCCTCAAAGGGTATGAAAAAAATATTGACAAAAGGTGAGTTTGAAAAAATTCAAATGATAAAGCCACCCATCGAACTCCAAACCCAATTTGCCCAAATCGTAGAAAAAACAGAAGCCCTCAAAACCCAATACCAACAAAGCTTGCAGGAGTTGGAGAATTTATATGGGAGTTTGAGCCAACGGGCGTTTAGGGGGGGTTAACAATTACTCAACCAGTTAGACAAAAAAAGCAAGCCAGCATTTCCGGCAAAGCATTACTGGCATTTTACCAGAAACAGATCATTGGACATGTCATTAAGAAACACCAGGAACACCAAATGGAACAGGGAGAAATGATTCTTGCCAAAGACCTGTACCATCTGGAAGCACTGTACGGAATAAAAACCCATTTCCAGTTCAAAAACTGGCACTATGGAACGTATGACAATAAAATCCGGCAGTTAATCAATGGGAAAGACAAATTTTTCACAAAAAAATCTGTCGGTCAAAATGGATTCCAAGTTTTAGCTCTTGGCGAAAAATCGAAAGCTCTATTTGATTCCAAATACGTTAAACCGGAATTAGAGCACATAAACAAAGCAATGGATGAACTGCTTGAGCTTTATGCCTCCTTTCCCATAAGAGAAAGAAGTCACAAAATCGAATTGCTGAATACAGTTTGCAAATCTATTGTTGATGCTCAAACCACTGAATTAGCAGAAGTCCGGGAGGTAATGAAGCAATGGAAAACCACCAAAGCAGGATTTAAGAACAAAGCTGAGAAGTTTTCAGAGCAAGAGACGCTTGAGATGATTGAGCTAATTATCAGGAAGGAATGGAATAAGAAATTGCTCGATTAAAAAACCAGCCCTGCACATCACATACAGGACTGGCCATTCCTCAACAACCTAACGGAGTGCTTTTGCCAGTAATGCGAGGGCGATTAAGGCCGTAGCAGTTACCGCAATTCCGTTTACGATACGGGCCGTATCGCCATATACCGTAACGCAATTGTTCCGGGCACAAACGGTTGCTTTTTCAAAGTAAAGTCTACTCATAAGTAAGATTTACAGATTAATAAATCCCTCACTCTAATCCGGAGGGTTCAGGTTTTTCAGAATATCAACTATTCAGTATGACATTCCGGTGAGCATACCTTACAGCCATCGGCATTAGGATACCCCTTTAATTTAGCATCCAGAACCGCACTATGGCAATTGCTGTGATACCCAAGATCCAGATAATTCACCAGTTGATAATAATGTTTGCAATATTCATTATGCACTTCATTATTACCTCCCGGGTTATTGGTATTCTTGTTCATTCTATAATTCATAAAATAGAATTTAACATGAATGAACTATTTAAAACTGAGGCGTTCACTCGTTTAGCCCAAGGAACAATTGCAGGTGCAGTAAAATCTGCTACATTTGCGGACGAAAGAATCTTGGCGACCAACCTTAAATTTCTTTCTCCCGACCGAAGCCTTGTTCCATTAGCTTCGGTTTTTTTTATTGATTCCATTTTTTTATCTGTTCATCAATCCTTTCAACAGGTAATCGGTCATTTTTAGTCTTCAGGTTTTCCAGAAGCTGCCTCCCCTCGGTCTTATTAACAATCCCTTTATCAACCAATTCTGTTATTACCCAAATACTGCCCCTTACTTCAAGGTCATGTCCTTCCGCTTCTTTTCGTAATTTCTTGTCGCAAGTAAGTAAGGTGGCGTCCAGTTGTAATGCCTTCCATAAGATTGTTCTATCAGCAATAGAGCGAATACTAAGCCGGGTTTTAAACCTAATGATTTCCATTACTTCTTTACTGCTAATGCGTAGAATTATTAAATTTCCGCTTCTTATAAATTTCTCAAACACCTTTCTTTGATCTGATCGCAGGATTTCGTTATAGACAAAGTCTGTAATAATGATTTCCCAGTCCAATTTGAAGAACTCGGTCAATTTACCGATAGCATACAAATCAAAGAGCACACTTACATCCGTGACAACTACCCTCATACCAATTGATTCATTTGTTCACGGAGTTTCCAGGATGAAATTCCGGCAAAATAGGCAGCTTCATTGATGGTCAACACCTCTTTTGCTAATCCAAGAAACACCAGTCTTTCCATACGCGTTGGAATTTCTTTGCTCATAAACCTTCCGGGTTCTTTGCCAGGCTGATGGTATCCCCTTTTCTTAAAGCCGATATTGAATTTCCGGTACACATAATCATTAATGATACCCAGTTGCTTGGCCCTGCTGAAAATTGCCGAGATAGATATTCCCCAGCGTTCTTTTATCAAAATCAATTCCCGCTCATAAAAATGAAAACGGTCTTTATGCAACTCCTTTCTTGCCATTTCTTCGGGATAAAGGACAGCCGAAGCAAATGCATGACATAATTTTTCCTGTTCTTTCTCTTTCATGTCATTTGGAAATTTTAATGCATGGTGGGCGAGCTCATGCAAAGCAGTAAAGCGTTTTCTCACGATGTCATAATCTTGCCCCTTGTTCTTGTTTAAAGCAATTATGGCCTGACCGTTTACCGTTGCTTTTAATCCGTCAAAGCTGACAGGGGCATCCACTTCAATTACTTTATATCCTTTGTCCTCTAGCATTTCTACTACATCCGGAATCGGGTCATATCCCAGGTTCCACTGTTTTCTCAATGCATCTGCGGCCATTTCAGAGTCTTTCGGGCTTTCTATCACTCTTTTAAATTCGAAGTAGTCAGGGAGTTCCTTCATATTTAGCAGATTCTCCAACTCTAAATAGCGTTCTAGCATGACTTTGGTTTTTTCTTCAATGGCAATTTGTTCGTTTTTAGAAATTTTGCTGATGAATTTTCTGTACTCTACATTTGATAGTTTTATTTCATCTTTCAGTTCTGAATAGAAATAGTCTACACTTACATTTAGCGTTTTAGAGAGCGCAATTAACAATTCACTACCGGGTTGCATTTTTCCCTGCTCGTATTTATTCAAGGCCTGCTTGCTTACTGCCGATTCCCCCAGTTTATTTGATAAAGCCTGAAGTGATAGCCCGGCCATCTTTCGTGCTGATTTTAGTCTGTGTGCAAATGGATCTTTCATAGTGTGTGGATTACAATTAAATTAAGTAGTAGTTGACAAAACTACAATAATAATACAAAATGTCAACCAGAATAGTTCCTTTAGCCTTAATTGGCATACTTTAATCTTGCTGATTTAAATACTGGAGGAAGGTGCCTTAGGCCATAGATATTTTCAGATCTTGAATGGGAGTATTCTTCTTTTCATCTTACCTTGTTGTGGCCCCCAAACTTCCACTCATTCCAACGCCCTGCTTATCTGGCTATCACCACCTTGCGGCTTACGGGCACTCCGGCTATGTGGCCCGAGAGCAGATAGACGCCTGCGGGCAGTGCGGCTTCACTCATGCGCCACTCCAGGTGCTGTCGCCCGCTGCTCCACGGCCTGTCGCTGAGGAGGGCAATCCTTCGTCCCTGCAAATTGTAAAGCGCGAGGCGCACGGGCCCTGCATGGGGCATGTCCCACCCGAGGCGGAGCATGTCATGGCCGGGATTGGGCCATAGCCGCAGGCTCAGCGGGTTTCCGGCCGGGGAAGGCATACCGGTGGGTACGCGCATGAGGCTGTCGAGGTCAAGGAACTCATCACCGGGCCGGTAATCCAGATAGTGGAAATAGACGAGAAACATCTCATCGGCCGTGCCCAGTCCGGCACAGACTTTCTGTGGCGGGCTGTGGGGGTTGAGCGGGTTGGCGCTCGTATTGTCATAGACCCCGCGGGCATAGAGGCGGCTGCCGGAGGGCAGTTTCACGATCTTGCGAAAGAAATAAAAATCCTGCCAGTCGAACTGCCAGTCGGGGATGCGGACGAAGGGGATGCTGTCGCCCGCGGGCCAGGTGGCCCATGCGCTGATTTCTTTGCCCAGCAGGTGCATGTGCGGAAAAACGCTGAGCAGCGAAAAATCACCGGACAAAACCCCTCCGGAGGAAGGAAAAGCGGCCGTCACCGTATCGATGCTGTTGGCATCAATGCAAAAATTCCAGTTTTCGAGCACGGCCCCGGCATGGACCTGGCGAATGCCGCTGCTGCCGGGTTCATAAAAATAGAGATAGACCCGTGTGCTGTCGAGTTTGCCCGCGCTGCCATCGGGGTAGTGCATATTGAGCACAATATGGGAACCGGCCGGCACACGCATGCCCATTTTCACCGTTTCGCCATTGGGGAAGACAAGCGGACGTGCTCCGGGTACATAGGCGGTGACCAGTTGCACATCGCCTGATGGGCCTCCGCAATCGCCCCCAACGGTGTCGCTTTGTGAGTTGCCGGCCGAGTCGATGAAGACCAGGGCATGATGCACAATGCTGCGGTCGCCCGGGATCACCTCTACGGCCCGAAGCCAGCGCCCTTCGGCCAGGCCTGTAGGCAATACGAAACACACATAATCGTCAAAACCGCTGGCTTTGCTCTTGTAAAGAGGTATGCGCAGTTTCAGGTCGGGCGGACCCAAAAGGGCATCATCGCTGAAAACGGGCGGGTCGGGAGCCAGCGTACTGTCGCCCTGCGGTGCTCCGTTGTTGACCCATTCGACAATGCGGCTGATCTCGGCAGCGCTCAGCACGCGCTCGTGGGTGTATCGCTGAAAAGCGGTATCGGGCGGCCACGGGGGCATGATGCCGTTGCTCACCGCATATTGAATGCCATAGCGCTGGGTGTAGGCATCCCGGTAACTCATCAGCGAAAAAGGGCCAATGCCTCCGCTGTGGTGGCAGGAGCTGCAGTTTTCGTAGAGAATGGCAGCGATATCTTCGCTGAAATTGGGGCGCTGGCCAAAGGCCGCAGGGCCGAGTGCAAGGGTGAACAGTAGCAAAAGGAGGTAATTCTTCAATGTAAAAGGGTTTAATTAGAACCGAAAAATAGGAATTATTGCTCTATGATCTTAAAGCATCCGGTGGGTTTAGCCATGTGCCTCTTTTAGAATTTAAGCGAAAGGCTTCCGGACCTTGCCCGGCAGTGTATTTTGACCGGTGCAAAGACCTGTCCGGGGCCCTATCATCTTCGAGCACAAGAAAAGCCGCTTTTTTTACAATAAATAACTTGATTATATTTACTAAGCAAAAAACGAATGGAATAGATATATTCCTATAATAACATTTAAGTATTTTTTCCAATGAAAGGCTGGATTCAAGTCGTAAGTGCAACACTTGGCTGCGGGTTGATTAATTGATTAGGTGGTTTAAAGTTAAGCTTTTTCCTGGGCCTGTGGTTGAGTTGCTTCTGCCATTGTTTTATGGTATCAGGTCTAACGTCCCTCAAGTCCATTT
>WFPF01000090.1 GCA_015487695.1 Chitinophagales bacterium | reverse complement strand
AAATATAAGCATATGGTATTAATTTCTTCCGCCAGGAAACAGGCTGAAAATCCCCCCTTGCTTAACAATCCATTTCAAATCAGATGAAGAATGGCGGCATTCTTGCACTCTGTTTCCCTGATCCGAAGATCTGAAGGAGAGCGCTCAGAAGGAGGAGCAAAGCCGGGAAGAGCATCAGACAGATGCCGTTTTCTATATCCGCATGAAGCTCCACGGAAGCCGGAAATTCGCGGTTGTTCAGGCTTCGGCTTATATCATATAGCCCGGTGGTGCATAGGGCGATTGCGAGGAGGGCCGGTAGCTGCATTTGTCAGGGCTCCGGAAAAGCAGATAAAGAGCAAGCAGGGCTATGCCTATGGCCGGATAGCCTTCCGTACCGTCCGTTCCCCGAATCAGAATATCACCAAAGGCCGTGCGAATATGCACCCGGGGAATCCAGGCCGAAAGTATCAATAGAAAAGATCCGGAGAGGGCCATGGCTTTCAGCGCTCGTTTTGTATTCATTCTTCCACTTTCACACCCCGCCAGAAGGCAATGCGTCCTTTTATCATTTTTGCCATGTCTTTCGGCTCGGGATAGTACCAGGCTGCGTTTTTGTTCCGCTGCCCGTTCACTTCGATGTGGTAATAGCTGGCTTTTCCTTTCCACGGACAAATCGTGTTGAAATTGCTTTGACGGTAAAATTCGTTGCGAATGCTCTCCGCAGGAAAATAATGATTGCCTTCTACCACGATGGTGTCTTCACTTTCGGCAATTACGGTGCCGTTCCAGATTGCGCGTGCCATTTTTTTATTTGCAAATAAACGAAGCAAAAAAAGGAAAAACGCTGAAAAATATTCAATTGTCGCATGGGCGGCACAAATAGAGTACGGTCAGCCTCCATTATCTTTGTGCGAAAGCGCAAAGCAGCATGAGCTCCATTCGATTCATTCATACGGCCGATCTGCATCTCGATTCGCCCTTCGGCAAGCTGAGCCGCTTTGATGAAGCGCTGGCAAATAGGCTGAGGAATGCAAGTTTTCTGGCCTTTTCAAGGATCGTGGAGACGGCCCTGAGTGAGCAGGTAGATTTTGTGCTGATAGCGGGTGATATCTTCGACAGTGAGCAGCGGAGCCTGGCAGCACAACTGGGTTTCAGAAAAGAATTGCAACGCCTCAGTTCGGCCGGCATTCCGGTCTATTTCAACTGTGGCAATCACGATCCGCTTTCTTCGTGGATGAAACACCTTGCACTGCCCCCGGGCGTGCATCGCTTTGGCAGCGGAGAAGTCGAAAGCCTTGTGTATGAAAAAGACGGAGTGCCGCTGGCCGAGATTGCAGGCATCAGCTTCGAAGACAAAGTGGTGAAGGAAAACCTGGCCGTCCGCTTTCCATCGGCCCGCGAGGAGATTCCATTTTCCATAGCCCTGCTGCATGGCAGCTTTGGCAGCTCCGGTGAGCACGCACCCTATGCGCCTTTTCAGCTTCGCGATGTGCAGGACAAAGGCTACGATTACTGGGCACTGGGGCATATTCACAAGCCGGGCATCGTACACGATGCCAATCCCTTCATCGTGTATCCCGGCATTCCCCAGGGTCGTGATTTCGGTGAAACGGGGCCGCGGGGCTTTTATCTGGTGGAACTGAAAAAAGGGGGGAAAGCGGAAATCGCCTTCCGGCCTGCCGCTGAGTTTTTATTCCTTGAAACAGGAGTGGAACTGAAAGAGCCGGGACAGGAGATAGAGGAAATAAGCGAAGCCCTCCGGGAAGCCGTGCCCGAAGCTGCGGCAGGTGTGATTTTCAGGGTGGAGCTTCGGGGTCAGACACCCATGCACAGTGCATTTGCTGCAGATCCCGAAGGCCTGCTGGAGCATATCAACAGCGAGCTGGAGGAATCGGCTCCGATGATTCGGGTCGATCGCATCGCAGTGCACACCCGGCCGGGGGTCGACCTGGAGCGGCTGCGTGGCAAAGGGGACTTTACAGCCTCCGTTTTGGCCCGTTTTGATGAACTGGAAAAGGACAAGGCGGGAAGAGCGGAGTTGCTGGCGGAACTGGAAGCCCGCTTTTTTAAAAACAAGCTCTTGCGCAGGCAGGAACCCCTGACTGAAAAGGAAATGGATGAAATCGCAGAACGGGCCCGCTGGCTCCTGCTTGAAAAACTACTGAAGGAAGAAGAATGATCATCAGGGAAATCCATATCTACGGTTTTGGCAAGTTTCACGACTTCCGTCTCGACAATCTGCAGAGCGGGGTTCAGATCTTCGAAGGAGAGAACGAAGCGGGAAAAACAACCCTGCTGCACTTTCTGCGCTATACGCTCTTCGGTTATCCTTCGCGCAAGACGAAAAAACCACAGTATGAGCCGCTGGACGGAGGGAAACACGGGGGACGTATCCTCGTTGAGTTGCAGGACGGTCGGAAAATCACGGTGGAGCGAATGGCCGGCAGCAAGAACGGGGTGCTCAGGCTTTTTGAAGGAGAAAGGGTTATCGAAAATCCGGACTACTGGCAGCGCCTGACGGCCGGGGCTGATCTGAGCCTCTATGAAAATATTTATGCTTTCTCGCTCGAAGAATTGAGCAGCCTGGCCTCCCTTGATCAGTCGGGAATGCAGGACCGCATATCCAATGCACTGCTTGGCCTCAAGGACATCTCGCTGAAGGACATCGAAAAGGAGCTGAGCGAAAAAGCAGCCGCGATTCATCATAAAAACAAACGCAAAAGCGAGATCATCAGCCTCGTGAAAGAATATGCCACGCTGGAAGAGGAAATAGAAAAACTGCGGGCCGGACTGCCCCACTACGAAGCACTGAGCACGGAAATAGCAGGCCTTGAAGAGGAAACGGAAGAAAAAGAAAGGCAGAAACGGAAACTGAAAGAAAAGGCTGCTTTTCTGGAAAGAGCCATGCGCAGCAGAAAGCATCTCAACCGGATCAGGGAAGCGGAGGAACACCTGGCCGGCCTGCCGTCTTATCAGGGTTTTCCGGAGAAGTATGCCGAGGAGATGAAGCGCATAGAAGTGAAGCTCGAAGAGGCGGCCGGGGCCCAAAGCAAATTGCAGAGCCGGGCGGCCGAACTGGAAGCAATGAGGAAAGGGAAAGCGGTGGATGAAAAATTCATCTCGATGGAGGCTGCCATCCGGGCCCTATTGCGCGAAACGGGAAAATACGAGGTCGTACTTAAGGAAATCGCAGACTTCGACCGGCAGTGGAAGGACCATGAATTTGAGATTGAACGCTTTCTGCAAGACCATGATCTCAGTTTTAGCCGGGAGGAGCTGAGCGCTTTGACAGGTCTCGAAACGCTGAAAAGCCGCATCCGTGCCCTGGAGTCGGCCCTCAGGGACAAAGAGCTGCGCCTGGCTGCATCGGGCGGAGAGGAAAAGCCGTCCCTTTCCGGAAAAAGGGGGCTGATGCTGCTGACAGCCCTGCTGCTCATGGCCGGGGGGCTCTTGCTCATTGTGGCTACGGCATATGATCTGGCAGGGGCGGCACTGACCGGACTCAGTGCCTTTTTCTTCATCTTATCGGCCCGGGCCACTGGCGAAAAGAGGGGCGGCCAAAGCGAGCGCCTCGAAGCGGAAATAGAAAAACTTCGCTTCGAGCTTGCCGGAATACTCGAAGAAGCGGGACTCCCCGGAACCCTGACGGCCCATGATGCCCTTGAACTGATCAACAGCCTGGAAAAGGAAAGAGATAGCCTACGGGCCCTGCTGAGAAAAAAGAAGGAAACGGAAGAGAAGCGGGACTTTGCGCGGCAATTTGAAGAAAAGGTGAAGGAACTGGCGGAAGAGCTGCCGGGCAGCGATCCGCTTGCCCTCCTCGATGAGCTGGCCGAAAAGATGGAAAAGGCGAAAGAGGCCCTGAAGGAAAGAGAAAGCATGGACAAGGAGCTGACGCTTGCCCGCAATGACTTGCTTTTGCTGAGAGATAAAATCGAAGCGCTGGAGCGGAAGGAACAGGAACTCCTGGAACGCTGCGGGGCGGGCTCACGCATGGAGTTTTGGGCCATTATGGAAAAGGACGGGGAAGCAGGGCACTGGCTCGCGGAGAAAAAAAGTGCCCGGGCGGCTCTTCGCGATGAAGTGGGGGAGCAGAACCTCGACAAGGTGAGGGAATACCTCGAAAAAAACACGCCTGCCCAAATCGAAAATCGCCTGCGGGAAACAAGGGAGCTGCTGGAGCGGGCGGAAGAGGAAATAAAAAGACTGAATACGGAAAAAGGCTACAAAGAAAGCGAAAGGAAGCACCTCGCTTCATCCGAAAGCCTCAACACGGCCCTCAGCCGGCAAAACAACCTGCAAACGAGGATCAGGGAGCTCCGCTCGGAATGGCTGAGCTACGAACTGGCCCTGAAGCTGCTGAGCGATGTCAAGGATGACTACGAGAAAGAAAAACAACCCATGGTCATTCGCTATGCTTCCGCTTTTTTCAACAGAATTAGCGAAGGGGCTTATCCGCAAATCTCCGTACCCGTGGGGGAATCCGAATTTATGGTGATCGATCGCTGGGGCGGGCGCAAGTCGATTGCCGAACTGAGCCGCGGCACCCGTGAGCAACTTCTCATCAGCATCCGCCTCGGGCTCATTGCCGAATACGAAGAACACAATGAAGCCCTGCCGGTGGTGATGGACGATGTCATGGTCAATTTTGATCCTCAGCGGGCCGGCCAGTCGGCCGCAGTCCTGCAGGAGTTTGCCGGTAAACGGCAAGTCCTATATTTTACCTGTCATCCGCAAACAGCCAAATATTTTCAGAAGAAAGCTGTTCATGATCTCGGAAATTAGTAAAAAAGATTGCCTCAGACATTGGAGCTTCGAGCTATACAGAAAACCAGGAAAGTCGCAAATGCAGGTATGCCTGCCAGACTATTGTACAATAAATTTTTCCCGGAATAACTTTTCTTTATTACTTACTTGTAAATAATAAATTCCGGCTTCAAGAGGAACCGGAAATTGAAGGTCAATTACATCGCTTTGAATAGATTTCAAGCTGCTTTCAAATTTTACATTGCCTGAAATATTCAGGACTTTTAGATGCCAAAGGCCGTTGTATTCAGGTAGTTCTCGAATTGATAGGCGGTATCCCGGATTTGGATTTGGCGAGAGAATCAAGCCTTGTGAGGCTTTAAGTATCTTAATTTGAAATATGGGAGAATAATCGAAATGGCCATCGGCATTCAGAGATTTTACCCGGTAGAGGTTCGTTCCGATATTGGGCTTATTATCATAGAAGATGTATTTTCCGCTTCCATTCGATTCTATTTCTTGTATGCTTCTGAAATTTAGATTAATACCGCTGCGCTCGATAAAATACTTGCTGTCTTTTTTGTCATTCTCAATTTCCATTCGGAGTTCAACTATGTTCTCCATTGCTACTTGGAGAGAAAGGGATATCCCTTCCAAAGAAAGGAGCACATTGTTGATATGTCCGAGGAGACAATCGCAAGCTTCATAATCATTGCCTGCAGAAAAACCCTTAATCAAAGTGGGATTGCCGCTGGCTTCATCAATTTGATAGAAACTGTTGCTGTTTGATCCGGCATAATCTCCGGTAGTGGCGTAAAACAATCCATCGTTTGTAATGCCCAGGCCTTCTACATCATTTACTCCGATCAGGGAAACGATGCTGCCGTTGCCCGTATATTTATCTATGGTTACGAGATAGTCATTGCTCCCGCCATTATTATTGATCCCATAAAGTTGACCCGAATTCGGATTGATTGCAAGGTCATCAATATCATTGAGAAAGCTGCTTCCTTTTATCTCTACGTAATCTATACCGCTTCCGAATGCATCGGGTATATACTGACCGGTTGAAGTGTCAATCTGAATGAGCAAATCAAAATCAGAACCGCGCCTAACCGATCCCAACAACACACCTTGATAGGGGTCGAAGACCAGTCCGTCTATGTCATTAAAATTGACAATGCCATCTACTCCGTTGCCACTGCCGACTGACGATGAAAAGGGGGTGAACTCGCCTGTATACCGATTCAGGGTTCCCAATTGTCCGCCATCCGTTGCATACAGGTTTTGCCCGGAGTTGTCCGCAGCAATGGCTTCAACATCATAGACACCCATATCTCCGATTTCCTCATGATAACCTGAAAAACGATTGATAAGCCATAGCCTGTCCGTGCCGTCATCGGCTACATAACAGGCTACCGAGCTGCCGTCAAAACCAAAAGAGATACTGGAGTCGATCTGCCCTGTGCCGCTGAACTGTATGGCAAATACCGTATCTGTGGTTGCAGTAAAGGGACTTGAGTAATCTTCCGTATTTACTTTAACAATATAGTCTAATATCCCATTTGAATAGTTGATAACAAGAAGCGGTGCGGCATCGGGCTCTCCGTTCCGCGATTCGGCTGTACGTTCACCCGTGCCTTTGGCCATTATTACCATGTTGTTGCCGGATACCCATCCACTGCGGTTCACAATTTCCTGGATGATCGGGGCAAGATCCGGTGTTTGGTATTTTTCATTGACGACCCAGGGCGGTATATTATTCCAGTCAACGTTTGCGGTCGTTTGGCTTCGTGATGAAATTCCGTAGGAGGCGGAAGTAAATGAGGCGGCATTGTCCGTATCCTCTCCGTAAAAGTTAATATTCGTTGTTCCATTATTTGCTTCATCGCATTCAAATTCAATGTATGCGGAACTGATGCTTGCTCCCTGCGGGATGTTGATGTTTCGAAAGCGCATGCCTACAATTTGTTCGCGGCTTCCGTCATATCCCAGCTCCAGATCGCTGCTGCCACGTGATACATTGCCATTTGAAATCCGCTCTTCGGCATCATCATTGTTGTTCGAAATTTGAACCGAGATTGAATTGCCGGAAACGTTAAAACTGAATTTGCCTCCGGCATTGGTAAATTGAGAGTCCACCAATACATCGCTGTTGTCCAGAATCGCATTGCTATTTATATCTTCATACAGGTATATCCTTACTGCCGGTTGCAATACATCACCACTGTCACGAACTCCGCTTGCATTCCGGTCGAGGTAAACCTGTCCTTTGATTTGGTTCGCTTGACTGTAACACCAATGGGATACGCACAAAGCAAGAGATATGAGTACGTAGTTTATGGACATTACCAATGTATTAAGAGAGTAGAGTTATACGAAGAATCAGGCCAAAAGGTTACATCCACCGCTCAGGTACGGGGTATTGAGAGGGGCAGAATAATAAGGGCTGGGAGGGCTGTCGGCAACACCCGGGAATAGTCATAACCCCGGATAGATAATATTTTAACGGAGATATTATGCATGGAAAGGCCTCTCCGATGTCGAACTACAAAGAATTAAAATGGAAATATCCTCTTCAGAGGCAGCGTCATAAGGTTCTGGAGTTCCTAAACAGAATTATACGAAGAAGGGATATCGCAAACGTATGCATCACGATTTAAAAGTCGATTGCAGAAAGCCTTCGACAGGAGCTGATTAAGCTTTGAACCCTTATTTCTGCCTTGTAAGATTAAATTGCTTTTGATCCGGGGTTGGGCCCGTGAGACAGCCGCAATCCTGCAGGAATTTGCTACCGAAACGAAAGAAATGGATAGAATCGCGGCTACAGGCTGTCAAGCGGAAAGGTGCGGTCGAGGCGGGGTCCTTTTTCCGTCATCTTCACCGTGCAGCATTCGTGGTCTTTGTCATGCTCCAGAAAGAGGATATAGCCTTCGCGGGCGGCTTCCGTAAGAAAATTCCTCTTCTCATCGAGGGTCACCAGCGGACGGATATCGTAGGCCATCACCCAGGGCAGCGGGATATGCCCGGTTGAGGGCAGGCTGTCGGCACAATAGACCACTGTATGGCCCTTGTAGCGTATGTGCGGAATCATCTGCGCTTCGGTATGCCCGTAGCTGAGACGGATATCGAATCCCGGAAAAAGCTCCAGCGCATCGCCTTCACGGATAAGCTTCAGTTGCCCGCTCTCGGCAATGGGTTCAATATTTTCTTTCAGAAAGGAAGCCTTCTCCCGGTCGTTGGGGTGGAGCGCCCAGTGCCAGTGATCTTCATGGCTCCAGTAGGTGGCATTGGGAAAAGCCGTTTGCAGCTTTCCGTCTTTTCTCACGATGGCTCCTCCCACATGATCAAAATGCAGGTGAGTGAGGAAGACATCCGTAATGTCATCCCTCGTGAAACCGCAGCGCGCCAGCGATGTATCAATGTTCTCGTCTCCGTGCGGTTCGTAGTGGCTGAAAAAGCGTTCGCTTTGCTTGTCTCCGATGCCCGTGTCGATGAGTACGAGACGCTCTCCTTCTTCCACCAGGAGCAGGCGCATGGCCCAGGTGCAGAGATTTCGCTCATCGGGCGGATTCACCCGCTGCCAGAGACTCTTCGGCACCACTCCGAACATGGCCCCGCCATCGAGCTTCAAGTATCCGGACGGAATGCTGTAAAGTTTCATTCTGCTTACATTTTATTTCAGGCGGGGCATGCCTTTCATGGCTTTGCCCATCGAACCCATCTTGTTCATGTTTTTCATCATCTTGCGCATCTGGTCAAACTGCTTGATAAACTGATTGACCTCCGTGATCGTATTTCCGCTTCCCGTGGCCAGGCGTTTTCTCCGGCTGCCGTTCAGCAGGTCCGGGTTTTCGCGCTCTTCGGGGGTCATCGAGAGGATAATGGCTTCGATTTTTGAAAACTGTTTGTCGTCAATATCCAGGTCTTTCACCTGTTTGCCAACCCCGGGAATCATACCCAGCAGGTCTTTGATGTTGCCCATTTTCTTTATCTGCTTGAGCTGATCCAGAAAGTCGTTGAAGTCAAATTTATTCTTCCTGATCTTCTTCTGCAGCTTCCGGGCTTTTTCTTCATCATACTGTTCCTGGGCTTTCTCTACAAAAGAGACGATATCGCCCATGCCCAGGATGCGCTGGGCCATGCGGTCGGGATGGAAGATGTCGATGGTGTCGAGCTTCTCGCCCCGGCTGACGAATTTGATGGGCTTGCCCACCGTGTATTTGATCGAAAGGGCGGCCCCTCCGCGTGTGTCCCCATCGAGTTTGGTGAGCACCACTCCGTCAAAGTCAAGGCGCTCGTTGAAAGCACGGGCCGTGTTGACCGCATCCTGCCCCGTCATGGCATCCACCACAAAGAGGGTCTCGTTCGGGGTTACGGCCTTTTTGATGGACGAAATTTCATCCATCAGTTTTTCGTCAATGGCCAGGCGCCCTGCCGTATCCACGATGACAAGGTTGAATCCGTTGCCCCGTGCATATTTCAATGCCCGTTTGGCAATATCCACCGGGTCTTTGCTCTCTTTGTCGCTGAAGACCTCCACCTGTATCTGTTCCCCGAGCACATGCAACTGATCAATGGCGGCCGGACGATAGACATCTGCCGCTACGAGCAGCACTTTTCTCGATTTTTTGTTTTTCAGATAGTTTGCCAGTTTAGCGGCAAAGGTGGTCTTTCCCGAACCCTGCAAACCCGAAAGGAGTACCACGGCCGGACTGCCCGTGATGTTGAAATCCGCTGCCGTTCCGCCCATGAGCTCGCTGAGCTGGTCCTGTACAATCTTGACCATCAACTGACCCGGTGATACGGCCTGAAGCACTTTCTCGCCAAGGGCCTTTTCCTTTACGCGGTCGGTAAAGGCTTTGGCGATCTTATAATTGACATCGGCATCGACCAGCGCCCTGCGGATTTCCTTGACCGTAGTGGCGACATTGATTTCTGTGATTCTTCCCTGGCCTTTTAGCTGCTTAAACGCACCTTCCAGCCTGTCTGATAATGATTCGAACATAGATTAATATCTGATTTTGGCTCTGCAAATTTATGAGTAAAAAATCAGAATGAGCAGTATCCGGGCTTTCCTCTTTTTGCAGTCTGCAAATGCCGGCATTCTTTTCGACCTTTCAATCCCGAAGCTTGCTTTGCTCAACCCTGACGCTCGCTTCGCTCGGTCAGGGTAAATATCATCACGAATTGATTTGACGGTTCGTCCCGATGTTCATTTCGTTCAACCCTGACGCTTCGGTCAGGACGCGATGTGTCGGGATCTTCGAAAGCTGTCACTCTGAGTAGGAAAATCACAAAGTGATTTGACGTATCGTCCCGATGTTCGCTGCGCTCAATCGGGATGTGCCAAAGAGTGCTTGAACTTCTGAGCTCCTTTGCTCCGCGGGTGGC
>WFPF01000089.1 GCA_015487695.1 Chitinophagales bacterium | reverse complement strand
GAATTATTCTTTTTATTAAATTATCAAAATAGAGCATCAATGAGAAAAAACACTACCCTCTTTGTCCTGCTATCCTTCATTTCCCTTTGCCTCTTCGGCCAGGAATTCAGTCCTCAGATTCAGCGCATAAATCCGGAAACTTCAGGGATAAACGAAAAAGCGGAAGGCATACCGGCCGATGTATTCATTACTTCTGTGGCTGCTAACTGGCGCATGATTGCCAGTTCATACTATGAAGGAAACAGCGGCCCCGAAGACCCTAAAGATTCGATCGAATATATCTATGCCGCAGCGGGCGATTCGAATTGGGCTGAGAAGATTACGTACAAATGGGATGGCTCCGGATGGACAAAAAGATTCAGAACAGTGCACACCAGAGATGCCAATGACCAATTGCAATCGGAAAGTTACTCGGTCTGGAACGGCTCGGGATGGAACAATTCACAACGCTTTCTATATGAATACAACAGCAATAATCTGCTTAGCAGCTTTACCAATGAAAGCTGGAACGGATCGGGCTGGGATAGCCAATGGCACAATCTTTATGATTACGATGCCAACGGCAATATGAGCAGCGAACTCAACGAGACGTACAACGGATCTGCATGGGAAAGCGATTGGCGCAATACTTTTACTTATGATAGCCAGAACAATCGCCTCAGTAAAAACAACCAGAACTGGAACGGGTCTTCCTGGGAAAACTACACGCGTTACACCTATGCCTATGATGCCAACATGCACTTGCTGAGTGAGGTCAACGAGGACTGGAACGGCAGCGGCTGGGACAACGATTACCTGTTGACATACGAATATGATGGCAATATGAATCTACTGATCTATAAAGGCCAGAAGTGGAACAGCAACAACTGGGAGAATAATTTTCAATATGTGTATACCTATAATTCATCCGACAATCTTCTGACCAGAAT
This sequence comes from Chitinophagales bacterium, assembly GCA_015487695.1. GTDB lineage: Bacteria > Bacteroidota > Bacteroidia > Chitinophagales > S012-47 > S012-47. The sequence goes on along the minus strand of WFPF01000089.1, from coordinate 4,353 downwards.
ACAGCAAAAGTGGAACGGATCATCATGGGAAGACCAGTGGTCTTATGTCTATGATTATGATACGGGAGAGCGTCTTATCTCTTTAACCAACCAACGCTGGCTCGGCAGCCAATGGGGCAATCTCTGGAGAAATCTTTACAGCTACGACAACGAGAGCAACCTAAGCAGCATGAGCCATGAAAGATGGTCAAGCAACACCTGGAAATTTGACTGGAAGGAATTTTACTATTATGAAGAAATAATTATCAATACTTCGACCGGAGCCTCTGTCTTGCTTGAGGTATCAACATATCCCAATCCGGCCACGAATTATCTGCACATCTCACTGGGCAAAGCCATTGGTGGCAATTACGAATGCAGGGTGTACAGCAGCAACGGGGTCCCGGTTTCTCTTTACAGGGGCAATGAGCAAAGCTTCCTGATCTCCTTGCAGGGTTTGCCCTCCGGCATGTATTTCTATGAAATTGTGCAGGGAGACAGAATGGGCAGCGGCCGCTTTATCAAGCAGCAATAAAATACGAGCTGAATCAATTGTGAATGGGACTCCACCGGGTCCCATTCTTTTTATATCCCTTCAGAAAAGCTATACTTCTTGAAACATAAAGGCAGCTCTGGTGAGATGCAAGCTTAGCGGCAAATGAGAATAACCTCCGGAGTAAAAATGATATTGCTTTTGTTCTCTGCGCGATCCACCACATAGATTTGGTATCGCAGGGTGTCGCGGCCGTCATTGAAGGGCCTGCAATTGATATTGAAAGGGTCAATGGTAACCCATACCGTGCCCGTAATGGCCTGGTCGCGATTGCCCAACACCGGCATCTGATAGGGATATTCAAATCCCGTGCGATTGTCGATCAAAAAGATATTGAAAAGGGTATCGTTCTTCTTATTCCCCAGATCACCATCGCCATCCTGGAATTCGAATGAAATAACGAGGGAATCCACGCCTGCTTCAATGAGTGTATCGCTGACCTGGGCATTCTTCAAAAAAGGCTCGGGCGGGAACTCCTGCGGTGTGATGCACGACCAGGCGAAGGCAAAAGCAGCGGCCAGCAGCAGAAATCGAGGAAGCATTTTGTTTTTCATGAAGAATATTGCATTTTTTGGCCTGTACCCGTGTAAAAATAAACAACTTTGCCTCTTAGTTATTGTCATCCATGGATCAGGAACGGAAAATAAGGGAAAAGTTACGGGAATTTGACGGGAGAAATTTCGATGAACTGGCCATGGACATTTTCCACTGGCAGGCTGCACACAATCCTGTTTATTCCCGTTATCTGGCGCTGCTTGGACTGAATTCCGGGGATATCGGCTCGCCCGATGAAATTCCCTTTCTTCCGGTTTCAGCTTTCCGCACACAGCGGGTCGTCAGCGGCAAGCGGAAGACAGAATGCATTTTTGAGAGCAGCAGCACGGGTGCGGGCATTCCCGGAAAGCACCATGTGGCCGAGCTCAGCCTGTACAAAACATCGGTATTGCGGACATTTAAGAAGTTCTACGGAGACCCCGAAAGATATCAGATATTTCCTCTGCTGCCATCCTACCTCGAGCGGGGAAATGCTTCATTGGTTTACATGGTAAAAATCCTGATGGATGCCGGAAAACAGAAAGAGCTGAATTTTTACCTGCACAACTACGGGCAACTGGCCGAAGACCTGCAAAAACAGCAGAGCAGTGAAAGAAAAATTCTGATCATCGGAGTCACTTTTGCCCTCTTGCGCTTCGCAAAGGAGTTTCCGATGGAGCTGAGCGATGCCATTGTGATGGAAACGGGCGGAATGAAAGGGCGTGGTCGCGAACTGACACGCGAGGAAGTGCATGAACGTCTAAAGTCGGCCTTCGCCCTGAAATCGGTGCACAGCGAATACGGCATGACGGAAATGCTTTCGCAGGCATATTCGGCCGGTGAAGGGCTTTTTGAGCCCGCTCCTACCATGAAAGTGAGCATCCGCGACATGCAGGACCCTTTTGAGCTGAAATCTGCCGGCCAGACGGGAGTCATCCGCATGATCGATCTGGCCAATCTTTATTCCTGCTCGTTTCTGGAAACAGCCGACCTCGGCAAACTCCACCCGGACGGCCATTTCGAAGTGTTGGGCCGCATGGACCACAGTGAGGTTCGCGGTTGCAACCTGATGGCCGGCCTTTAGCTGCGACCGTCCACATCGAGGCGAATGGAGCGGGAAGGGTATTTCTCCGGAAATTCGATGATATGCCTGAGGCGGTCCGCTACCGCTTCCGGACGGGCCAGAAGGCCTGCTTCCTTGTATTGTATGAATTGATCGAGGAGTTGGAATTCAGTGGGATCGGCTTCCCGTATGCGGGCCTGCATGGGCGTGTCCACCACTCCGGGCGAAACCGAGAAAACACGTGTATCTCTGATCCCATCCCTTTGCAGTTCCTCTTCCAGCACGGCCGAGAACATCTCGAGGCCGGCCTTTGAGGAGCAATAGACGCTCCAGCTCTCAATGGGAGTAAAAGCGGCACCCGATGAGATATTGATGATCAGTTTTTCGGCTTCGTGCGCACGGTAGCTGCGGAGAAACTCATTGCTCAGGAAGGCCGGGGCCACCAGATTCAAATGATAGCCTGCCACAATGCTGTGCGGCTTGAGCTTTCCTACGTGCTTCACTTCCCCGAGCATTGCCGCATTGTTGACCAATACGATCTTCCGGGCTTTTGCTATGTGCTCAAAACGGAATTTCCTGAAAAGGCGAGGCTTCGACAGATCGAGCGCTATGTGCAGATAATGGGGATGCTCGATGCGCTGGTGCCTTGAAATGCCGATGACCTTGTATTTGCCGGTTTCCAGAAGATGCTCAGCCAGCGCTTTGCCAATTCCCGAGCCGGTTCCGGTGATATACACAAAGTTCATAGTCACACTTTTTTATAATTCCAGGTTTTTAATTCTATCGGGACGTTTGTAGTTCAGTCTGCCTTCCGATTTTGCGATAACCGTGGCGATGGTAGCATCTCCGGTCACATTCACCACCGTTCGCATCATGTCCAGTATGCGGTCGACCGGAAAGATAATGGCAATCCAGGCCGCATTGAGGCCCACGCTTTCGAGCACTACAATAAGCATGACGAGTCCAGCACTCGGAACCGCAGCCGCACCGATCGAGGCCAGGGTGGCCGTAAGCAGAATCGTGGCCTGCTGCATGATTGTCAGGTCAATCATATGCAACTGAGCCAGAAAAAGGACGGCAATGGCCTGGTAGAGGCTGGTTCCGTCCATATTGATGGTGGCCCCGATGGGCAGTACAAAACTGCTCACTTCCTCGGGCACACCCAGGTTCTCATGAACGCAATCCATGGTGACGGGAAGTGTGGCAGCCGAACTGCTGGAAGAAAACGCCAGGAGCTGTGCCTCGCGAATCCCCCTGAAAAAATCATTGTAAGAGATGTCTTTGACAAAAAACCGGATGATGAGCGGGTAGATAATAAATGCCACGAGCAATAGCCCCAAAGCCACGGTAAGGGCGTACCAGCCAAGGCCTTTGAAAATTTCGACCACATTGCCGGGGTCGTCACCCGCCATTTTGGCCAGCTGACCCGCCAGGAGGGCAAAGACGAAGTAAGGCGCGCCCTGCATCACCACATCCACCATCTTCAAAATCACCCCATCGGTTTCCTCTATGAATTTGCGCAGGGTTTTCGTTTTTCTGCCGGGCAGCAGCAAAATCGTAATCCCGAAAAAGAGTGCAAAGAAAATAACCTGAAGCATCATCTGATTGTTCTGCAGAGAGGCGAAGATATTGTCGGGGACCATATTGACGACAAAGCTCAGCGGACCCTCTTCTTTCAGTTTCTCCGCATTTTTTGCCTTGTCGGCCAGGAGCGTCTCCGCGTCTACGCTGTATTCTTTTACAAGCGAGCTGTCAAAATAGGCTTCGACCACCGAGGGATCATCCATGAGCAATTTCCCGTCCAGAATATCCACCCCCGACTCCATGGCCCAGTTTTCGTATGCCAGCCTGTTCTTTATCCGGCTTTCCTCATTCATGCGCTTGCCCGGTGCCAGCACATTGGCCAGCAATAGCCCCACCGTGATGGCCATGAGGGTGGTACCGAGATAAAGCAAGACCGTCTTCAACCCCATGCGCCCCACCTGGTTGACATTGTCGAGGCTGCTGATGCCCCGGATGATGGAAAAAAGCACCAGGGGTACTGCGATGAGTTTGAGCAATTTGATAAAGATCGTGCCGAAGGGCATGATCCAGTCGAGGGTAAAGGCAGAAAAGCCGAACCAGCTGCTGAGCAATGCCCAAAGCGCCCCCAAAATCAGTCCGATAATTATCTTCCAGTGCAGGGGCAGTTTTTTCTTTGGCATAGTCCTTCTTTTCTACGGCT
>WFPF01000088.1 GCA_015487695.1 Chitinophagales bacterium | reverse complement strand
CGTCTGCACATCGTATTTTTATTATGTATCGTATTTTTATTATGTATTGATATTGAAAATAATGCGGGACTGCATATTTCTCCCATTTGCCTGCGTATTTTCTATGTTTGAAGCGAGTGATCACGGCAAACCAAAGCCCGTAATCATTGTAGCTAAGTCTTGTCTTAAATCGATAATCCGTTCCGTTAACCATGTAGTGTTCCCAGCCTTCCTGAGCATAAATATGTGGTGCCGGGTCTTCATTGGAGCAAAACAGACCCTGAATTTCAAAATTTCCCAAATGTACGGAATCGATAGTGGGATCGCTCGCGGGGTTTATCGCTTCAAAGTTGTCCGCAAGTGCCGGGTAGCTGTCAGGTGCCTGGTTTTTCATTTCGGGTTTAATTCTATTAACCCTTAAGTGGCCCGGTATATTGTTTATTGGCAGAGCAAAATAAAGAAGTCAGCGCGAGAGCTAAGTTACGGAGTACTTCTGCTATTGATGGAGCGCTTGTTTGATACACTACGAAAAGCGGAATGGAGCGCTGCAGGAACGGGCAGGGGGCTATGCATGTATTTGCAGAGTGCTTATTCCCGGAACCCTATTAAACCAGCAGCTTCACCGGCTCTTCGAGGAGCTCTTTGAGCGACTTCAGGAAGCGCGAGCCCACGGCACCATCTACGGCCCGGTGGTCGCAGCTGAGGGTCACTTTCATGAGATGGGCGGCTTTGACTTCCCCGTCTCTTATGACCGCTTTTTCTTTGATGGCGCCTACGGCCAATATGCAGGCATCGGGCGGATTGATAATGGCCGTGAATTCTTCAATTCCGAACATGCCCAGGTTGCTGATGGTAAATGTATTTCCCTGAAATTCTTCGGGCTGCAACTTTCGGTCGCGGGCCTTTTCTCCGAGTTCGCGCACTTCTCCCGCAATCTGTGAGAGGCTCTTTTGATCGGCAAAGCGAACGACCGGCACCACGAGGCCCTCGTCAATGGCTACGGCTACTCCGATGTGAATGTGCTGGTAATAGCGGAGCTTGTCGCCCAGCCAGCTTACGTTGACATCGGGATGCTGGCGCAGGGCCGCAGCCGTGGCTTTGATGATGATATCGTTGAAAGAAATTTTGACGGGCGAGACTTCGTTCATGCTTTTTCGTGCTTCCACGGCCCGGCTCATGTCAATCTCCATGGTGAGATAAAAATGGGGGGCGCTGAATTTACTTTCCGAGAGCCTTCGTGCAATGGTTTTGCGCATTTGCGAGAGGGGCCGGTCTTCAAATCCTTCGGCAGCGGCAAATGCAGGAACAGGGGCCGTTGCCGGGGTATAGCTTTCTATGTCGCGTTTGACGATGCGGCCGCCTTCGCCACTTCCCTGAATCTGACTAAGGTCGATGCCGCGTTCGGCAGCCATTTTGCGTGCCAGGGGCGAAGCTTTGATGCGGGCACTGTCTTCGCTACCGGTTGCTGCTGGAGCTTTTTCTTCGGCAGGAACCGGAGCCGCAGGCGCACTCTCCGTGGCTGCCGGAGCCTCTTCAGGTGCTTTGCTCTCCGGAGCCGATTGTGCCCCGGCCAGAATCTTGTCCACGTCTTCTCCTTTCTCGCCAATGACGGCAATGAGGCCTTCCACCGGAATGGCCTGCCCTTTGGGAGCCAGAATCTTGAGCAGTACCCCGTCCCAGTAACTTTCCAGGTCCATCGTGGCTTTGTCGGTTTCTACTTCGGCCAGCACATCACCAACCTGAATCGTATCGCCTTCCTTCTTGTGCCATTCTACGATGACCCCTTCTTCCATTGTATCACTCAGTCGGGGCATTCTTATAAGCTCAGCCATGCTTCTTGTTTTCGGGGTTATAATTTGAGCGTCAAAATTAATCCTTTATCCTGAAAAAAGATACAAGGAGCGCCCATCGCTTCATTTAGAAATCGGGTTCGAGGCCCAATTTCTGGCGAAGGAGCTCAAAATCGGGATTCCGCTCCCGCAGGAGTTGCAATTTTTCTTCCACGGTGTAGTGTTTGGCCTCGCCCGTATCGCGCAGTTCCAGTGTGGCGTCTACGTCAATGACGAGCTCGAGCCCGTTGGTCTGCAGCTCTTTGCTCAGGAAATTGAGCAATTCGATGCGGGCGCTGTTCATGAGTTCGGCCTGCACACTGTTGGCCACCCGAAGGCGTATCAGGTATCCGTCCTGAAAGCGGGGCTCATAATGCTTCAATATGGTGAGGAGGCTGACATCGTCCCGCCCCTTCATTTCTATAAGCATCTTTTTCCAGGCAGCGGAGAGCCGATCTTCGGCAATGTTGGGGCGAAGCACCTGCTTATCGGGTTGGCTGTCTGCTCTTGCCGCAGCGGCCGTTCGCTCGAGCAGGAGCTCGTTCATCAGCTCTTCATGCGAGGGGATGCTGCTTTTGGCTGCCTTTGCCGCTCGCGGAGGATTTTCCCTGCCTGCTTTTTCTTCTTTTTTCCGTATCGGTTTTTCCAGAGGGCCGGCTTCCGGCCCGGCAGGAGGAGCGGCATTTTCTTTTTCCTTGTCTTCCGAAACGGTCGGGGCGGGCCCGGGGTCCTCTTTCTCTTCTACGGGCTCAGGACTTC
>WFPF01000087.1 GCA_015487695.1 Chitinophagales bacterium | reverse complement strand
GAGCTGAAAACGGGGGTTGATTCTTCATTCCAAGGTTCACATGGTCCCGGGGAAACGTATTCCTTGTTGCAAATACCCTTTCCCGGAAGAGATGCCGCTCCTCCGGAGCTCTACATCTTCAACCCATTCATCTTTGCTATAGAGATATCGCTCCTTCGGAGCTGGAAACGGGGGGTTGATTCTTCATTCCAAGGTTCACATGGTCCCCGGTAAACGTATTCCTTGTTGCAATTACCTGTTCCCGGAAGAGATGCCGCTCCTCCGGAGCTCCACATCTCCAACTCATCCATCTTTGCTATAGAGATATCGCTCCTTCGGAGCTGAAAACAAGGGTTGATTTTTCATTCCAAGGTTCACATGGTTCCCGGAAAACGCTTTCCTTATTGCAAATACCTCTTCCCGGAAGAGATGCCGCTCCTCCGGAGCTCCACATCTCCAACTCATCCATCTTTGCTACAAAGATATCGCTCCTTCGGAGCTGAAAACAAGGGTTGATTCTTTATTCCAAGGTTCACATGGTCCCGGGGAATCGCATTCCTTCTTTGCGAAGGCGAAGTCCCGGAGGGACGACATCTCTATAACATTAAAAATCACAATCCCCATCCCCCAGTCCCGGAGGGACGGCATCTCTCTTCTGTTTCTTTTATGAATATACCATCCTATAAACAGCACCTCCGCCCCCCATCACGATCTTCATTTTCCGCGGCTCATAACTTGCCCGTATTCATTTTTTCCATCAGGAATTTCTGTAAAACGATGAGGGCCCAGATGCGATTGAAGAGGTAGCTGTCGCCCGCGTAATATCTTTTTTTCAGCCGCGCCACCTCCTTCCATTCGAGGAAGGCGGTCTGCTGTACGGCTTCTTTCGAGAGGTATTCTTCGGGGAGGCTGCGCAGATCGCCCGAAAGCCAGTAGCGCAGCGGCACGGAAAATCCGCGCTTGGGCCGCTCGAAGAGGGGCCGCGGCAGGTAACCGGCCAGGGTCTCTTTCAGGAAATACTTCAGCACACCCTTTCTGATTTTCAGCGAAGGCGCCAGGCGCAGGGCAAAGCCGACCAGGCGGTGGTCGAGGAGGGGCACACGCAGCTCGAGAGAGTGGGCCATGCCGGAGCGATCGACTTTGGTGAGCAGGTCATCGGGGAGGTAATAATGCAGATCAAAAAGGGCCTGTTTTTCGGCAGGTGTCAGCCTGCGCCCCCGCGGCAATTCCAGCGGCAGAGCGGCCGGGGAAGGAAGCGCGGGAGCCAGATGCGCCAGTTCCTGCCGCGAGAAAAAATATTGTTCCTGCGAAAAGAGGTGGGTCGTCAGCGATTCCCCGCGCTCATAATCGAGGAGGGCGGCCACGCGCCTGTAGCGGTCGGGGAGCCTGCGGAGGGCCGCAGCCAGCGGCTTTCTTCCTGCCCGCATGAGGGGGTGGTGGAGGCGTGCTGCCCAGCGGTACATACCGTAGCCGTGGAAGAGTTCATCGCCCCCATCGCCCGACAGGGCTACGGTCACATCCTGGCGAGCCAGCTCCGAGACCATCATCGTGGGGATGAAGGAGGAGTCGGCAAAGGGTTCGTCAAACAAGTCGAGTACGCGCGGAATGCGTTCCATGGCATCGCGGCTGCTCACCCGGAATTCGCGGTGGCGTGTGCCGAGATGAGCGGCTATGGCTGCCGCATATTTCGACTCGTCATGCCGCGGATCGTCAAAGGCGATGGAAAAGCTGCGAATGGGCTCGCTCGCATATTTCTGTGCCACGGCCGTCACCAGGCTGCTGTCGATTCCGCCACTCAGAAAAGTGCCAAGAGGCACATCGCTGACGAGGCGTTTTTCGACCGCATCTTCGAGCAGTTTCACATATTCTTTTTTGGCCGAAGGCAGATCGTCCATCCGGGGGGCTTCCGGGGCTTCCACCATGCGCCAGTAGGGCTCCGTGCGCCAGTCACCGTCCTTCCACACGGCCCAGCTTCCCTGCGGGAACTTCGTGATGCCGTGGTAGACCGTTTCCGGTGCCGGTATGTAGCCAAGGTGCAGGTAGGCCGATAGCGCAGCGGGGTTGATCTCCGGAGCCGGCAGGGCCGGCAGCAGTGCTTTCAGTTCCGAAGCAAAGACAATGCGCTCGCTGTTTTGTGCCAGAAAGAGGGGCTTGATGCCCATGCGGTCGCGAAAGAGAAAAAGCTGCTTCGCCTCGCGGTCCCAGATGGCTGCCGCAAACATGCCGTTGAAAGAGGAGATGACCGAAGGTCCGCAGAGGGCAAAGCTCTCGAGCAGCACTTCCGAATCGCTGCTGCTGCGCGGGGTAAGACCGAGTTCACGGGCCAGCTCGCGGTAGTTGTAGAGCTCCCCGTTGTAGACCATCACATAGCGCCCGCAGTGCGAGTGCATGGGTTGCCCGGCCGATTCGCTGAGGTCGATGACGCTGAGCCTGCGGTGGCCCAGGGCGGCCCTCCCTTCGACAAAGAGCGCGCCCGCATCGGGGCCCCGGTGCACGAGGGTCGCGTTCATGCGCTCAATGAGCGAATGCTCCGCCTTCCCTTCTTTATAAATGATGCCGCTTATTCCGCACATAGCTCATGGATGATTTTTGCCAATTGGCGAACACTGTTTCTCCGGCTGTATTTGTCCGCATTGAAAGCAGCGCTTTTCAGCCGGCCCTCCTTACGGAACATTTCATAGGACTGCTCCAATGCCCTTTTTACGCCCTCCGCATCTTCACAGAGAAAAGCGTTTCCTGTTTCCCGGAGCAACGCTTCGAGGCTGCCATGGTCGTTTACGGCCACGAGCACGGGTTTGCCCAGGGCAATGTAGTCGTAGACCTTCATACAGGATCCATCGATGGACTCATTGGCAAAGAGAAGAAGCAGGTCGGCATTTTTAAGGCGGGCGATCAGACGCTTATAGGGCATCCGTTCGCTGAGGCGAAGAAAGGGCCTGAGCCGGGGGTCGAAATCCCATACTCTTACCCGCTGCAGCGGATTGTAATTCAGCCCGTAGAAAAAGACCCGGAGATCGCCTTTCGTCAATTGCTTTTCATTTATAAAATCCCGCAATCCTTCCAAAAATACTTCCACGCGTTGGTGGTCGTAGAGCGAACCGGCATAGGCGAGGGCAAAGGGTGCCCCGGACTCACGGGCTTCCGCCTCAATCCCGTGCAGTTCTTCTGAAAAGCCGTTGGGTACGAGCTGCACCTCCCGTCCGAGGAGGGTTTGCAATTCCTCACGCAGGGCAGGCGAAACCGTCACAACGCCCTTTGCGCTTTGCAAAAGGGAACGCTCTACAGGGCGGTAGTAATAGTCGTAGATCCATCGCCTTACACGACCCGACTGGCGCATGCTATAGTTGCCCGACCAGCCGTCACGATAATCGGCCAGCCAGGGGATGCCGTATTTTTTGGAAAGCGCGGCTGCATAGCGAAAGAGGACAAACGGTTCGCCTGTGGCGAGGATGAGATCGAAAGAATCTTTATTTATTTCCTCTTCCGCTGCCCGGTATATCCCGTACTTCTCGTCAAAAGCACTGCTGACAAAAGGTGCCACGGCATAAAAGAAAGAAAGGGCTCTGCGAAGGAGGGTCCAGCGCTTCGGCCCGAAACGAATCAGGAGGCGGTCGCGCAGATTGGGGCGGAAGGGTACACGCACGATGCTTGCTCCGCCTTCTGTATGGCGCTCTGTTGAACGGCTGATGCTGGGCCGCACGGCATCGCGTGCTTCGTGTAATTCACGATCCCAGTGGCGGGTGACAAATACAGGGAGAAACCCTTCTCCGGGCAGATAGCGCAGCCAGGAAGCCGGACGCTGCGCCCCCACCGAAGGATTGGGCGGAAAGTCATATGCCAGAATGAGGATTTTTTTCAAGGTTATTTTCCCTCTTTAAAAGTGAAGGCTAAAAATAGATTAAGCTTTAATATTGCACGTAAAGCCGACAAATAATTTGCCGGCCGGCCCGTTTTATCGTATTATGGTAATTGCATTTTAAACACGGACTCGATGAAAATTGCTCTTTTAGGCTGCAAAGGAACTACCCTGGATCTTCTCCATGCCCTTTCCCCCCATGTTGATTTTGATTACGTGATTACGCTCCCCGAGGAGATTGCAAGGAGAAACAATGTGGCATTCTATCAAAGCAGGAGTATTCTGGACTATTGCAGAAAAAAGAATATCCCCACTTATATGAGTTCGAGTTATCATCTGCGAGACGAAGCCGATATCCGTTTCTTCAAGTCATCAGGCATTGATTTATTGCTGGTCATCGGTTGGGAGCGCCTTATTCCCGAAGAAATACTAAGGGGGCTTGGAAAATATGCCTGCGGAATGCACGGGAGTCCTTTCGGGCTGCCCAAAGGCCGCGGACGTTCACCGCTCAACTGGTCTCTTATTACCGATAAAAAGAGGTTTATCACTTACTTGTTTCGCTATAAGCCGGGCATGGATGATGGGGATATCATCGGATTCCGTGCTTTTGATGTCAATGCTTTTGATACCATTACCTCCCTTCATCAGAAGAACCGCATTATCATGGGTGAGCTATTTCTGGAGTATTTGCCCCAGATAAGAGCAAACCTTGAAAACTTTTTCCCTCAGCCACCGGGAAAGCCAAGTTTTTACCCGAAACGTGCGGCAAAAGACGGCTTTATCGACTGGCGGCAATCCACAAAGGATATTTATAATCTCATCCGGGCGGTATCTTTCCCCTATCCTTCCGCTTTTACTTATTTGGGAGAAAAGAAAATCACCATACACGATGCCCGGCCCTTCGATACGCTTCTTTTTCACGGAAGAGGCCGACCCGGAGAAATCCTGGACGTATCCATTGCAGCCGGCAATTTTGTGGTAAAGAGCAAGGACGGATCAATCATTGTCAATCGCTTTGACGGAGCGGCAATCGAAGAGATAAAAGCCGGTGAGATTCTCAAGAGTTCTGAAATGGAAAAGATTTTTAACGAGATCAGAGGCCGCTACCCTGACTGGGTACAGGATGATCAGAAAGAGATCTAGCCTTTCTTGTCCAGGACTTTTATTCTTCCCAGCAGAATCTTTTCCTGTTTGTTCCAATTTAACTCTTCACGTGCCCTGAGGCAGGCCTGACGGTAAGCAGTCAGTTTTGATGCCTCATTCATGATTTTTATTTTCTTCGCAATCTCACCGGGATCCAACTTTGTTATCTCTCCAACTTTAAAACGCTCGTGAACCCGAATATTTTCAATATTATTTGATGACAAAACCGGCAAGGCAGCATGGATATACTCAAACAGTTTATTGTTGGAGGCCAGCTTCTTGCTCAGGTTGATATTCTCCAGAAAGTTTATCCCTATATCGGCTCCCGAAGCATATACTGCCAATTGAGAGGGCGGAATGCGTCCGGGAAAGACCACCCTTCCTTTCAGGTCTTCCCGTCCGGCTCTTTGCTTCAGAACGGGTGTCAGTGTGCCCGCTCCCACCAATACCAGTTTATAATTGTCTTCCAGGCGAGCCATCGCATCAAGAAGATGTTCCAAGCCTTTGCCCCGTGTAAAATTTCCGTGATGATAAACAATGAAGTCCTCCTGCTTCCAATTGTACTTTTCCCTGAAGTTTAGCGGCTCTGCCTCCTTTTCATCTGCCAGATACGGACAGTTCAGCAGAAAAGAGACCTCCTTTAGCTTATATTTCCTGCGAAAATATTCCGCCAGTGACTGATTGACCGTTATTATTTCATCACTCTTTTTAATAAGCTCCCGTTCTGCCTTTTCGCCCAATGCAAACATCACCCGAAGCAGCATGACCGCAAAAAGACGCTTGATCAGTGAATCCGAGCCAAGCGGCAGAAACTGGTTGAGTGTTTCCAGATAAATCTCATGAGAGTCGTACAACACCCTGACCCCTGACTTTTCCTTGATTTTAACAGCCGGCCAGAGGCAGGGAAGGTCGTTGGCATAAATCAAATCATAGTTTCGAAGCCGGTGCTCACGCAAAACATGGTTAACAAAAAAGGAGAACTCTCTGTAGAAAAAAGAATGACGTTTCAGTTTAACCCGGAAGTCAATCGGATGCTCATAAGAGAAGAGTCGGACATTTCCGGGGAAAATATGCCGGTCATCCCCGGAGCCGTCAATATAGAAGAGATCCACGTTATGCACTGTCGCCAGAGAACGAATCACTTTGATCACGCGACTGTCGTGTTTAACAGGACCGTTGAGCAGTACGGCTATATTCATTTTATTCTTCTTCCAGTTTTTTCAATAGCACGGGATCCCCGATTACTGCCCTGAAAACAGTCATAGGGTCAAATGAAAGGTCCACTTCATCCGGCTGATAGAGCATCTGTCCGGGATCTTTTGCATCTCGTCTGGCGACAGCTTTCCCGTCACGGTATATGATCTTAAAACGCTCATTACCCGACTTGATGGCTCCGAGAATTATCTCCGGGTATTCACCGTATTTTTCCGTTTCAAATGGGGTAATATGGCGCATCAGTTCTTTCTGATAGCGATACTTCAGTCTTTTATCATCCAGGGTCCCATACCGGTTTTGAAGCCAGATATCTCTGAATTCATTAAAGTTCAATCCACTATCCGGACTGTTTCGTGCATTGACGCTCTGCCGCCAGTCGAAATAAGCATTGCGATAAATCAATCTCATATCGCTTTTCAATCCGTCACAATGAAAATAGTAGCGTTTCTTCTCACTGACACTCACATAGTAATAAGGCAATCTGACGGTATCAAACTTCCCGAATTCACGGTAGCTTATTTTTCGGCAATATTTTATTAGAATGGGTTCACCCGGATCGACCGGAGAATAGAGTTTGGAGGTATGGTGGAAATCACCGAAGAGATTGGTGCGTGGCAACTGAACCGCCCGCGGCCGGTCATTAGAAAGAACCCGCTCCCGTAGTATCCGGCAATCTTCCGGCCCCGATGTCTTAAATACCATGTCTGCATCCCAGCGAAGGTGCCAGCTGTATCTCGTCAGATCAAGGCCCTTCTGCCGGCAATCACCAAGGAGCGCCCCCGGCATCGACAATACATCGACCTCAATCCGGCCTTCAAATTCCTTTTTGAAATCCTCCATGATCCTGAGGGTCGCATCGCTTGAGCCGTTATCAATACAAACCACCTGATCTGCAAATCCCACAAGACTCCTAAGCGCCAGCGGGATAATGGTTTCCTCATCCCGTGCCACCACAACGGCAGTAATTCCTTTTTTCAGCGGCCTTCCGTCAATATCCCGCTCATAACGCCTGTACAAAAAACGATAGTAAAAATGATAAGAGAGAAAGGAGAGCATTTTCCTAACCAGTGATTTGATGCTGCCTGTCATAATCTGTTGATGCTTTAGCGCTCCAAAAAAGAGATGTATTTAGGAGTGTTGTTTTTAAACATATATGCAGTTTCCATTTTCTTCCTTGCGGCCTTTCCCATCCCGGGCCAGCGGCTGCGGTTCTCCACTGCCTTCATAAGCTGCCCGAGCCATTGCTCATCATTGTCTGCGATAAAACCCGTCACTCCGTCCTCAATGATCTCCCTGTTGGCCGGGAGTCCGCTTGCCACTGCAACAATACCCAGAGCGGCATATTGAACCAGTTTAAACCCGCACTTTCCTTTTGAAAGTTCATCATCATTGAGCGGCATCAGGCCGATGTCGATCTGACGCAATTGTTCCTGTTCATCTGCCAGGCTCCAGCTCAGATTCTTCACCGGAAAATCCGCCCCGACAGGGCGATATTCCTTTCCACTGATCACAAGCAACTCAAAAGGATGAACTGCATAGAGGCGATTAAGGGCCGGAACAAGCTTGTCGAGATAGAAAAGATTGCCCGAGCCCCCTATCCAGCCGAGCCGCACCATGCTGCGTTCGTCCCCGTATTCTTTGAGTCCCGAAGCTCCGTAATCAACACATGTGGGAATCACCAGCACGTCTTCGGGGTTCAGACCGGGATGCTCTCTATTCACCAGCGCAGCGAGGTAATGCGAGCCTGCAATAAAGCGCTGATAGATTCTCAGCGAATCATAAAATTTATGATGATTCTCCAGCAGACATTTTCCGTAGCGTGTCATTTTGCGAGGCGGATCTTCCCGGATGAGCATGTCGTCATCAAAGTCAAGAATGGCACGGGGATGTATGCTTAACAGCAATTTTTCGTAAAAGAGATTTCCGTATTCATTATAGATCAATAAAGTCCTTCTCACAATTACCCGGTCGAAGTGTCTGCTGTAGAGAACGTGTACAAGTCGTCTGTACATCGACAGGAACTGGAAACGAATGACCGATGACCGGGCCCGCAGGCGATAGAATGTATTGCGATCAAAAACATGTCGAATTTCCACATCATAACCTTCATTCCGCAGAATCTCCGCCCATTTTTCGACCCTCCAATAGTAACCTGCATTGCCCGGGAAAAAGCTGGCCAGAAAAAGAATGCGTTTCTTCCCTCCATTGTCTCTTACGGAAGCACCTTTCATCCTGAAATAAAGTGTAAGACCTTTGACCAGGGCATAAAAAGGATAGAAAAGGAATGGAAAAAATGCCGCACGCAGCTTGTTTTTCATCATCATACTCATGGGGCGTTGAAGCGATGAGTGAGCAATTTATAGGCCATCAGCAGTTGCCAGTCACTTATGCCTCCCTGCTTTTTTATATATTTTTCACGAAGAAGAAAATTTCGTGATTCATCAATCATTGCCCGGAGGCCGGGATTCTGCAACCATTTCTGCTGCGGAGGGGCAAAGCCTTTTTTATCAACCCGCCAGGCTATGGCCTTGGGCAAGACCGGAGACATAGCCCTACGGAGTACGTATTTGGTCCAGCCATCGTGAATTTTCATACGGGCCGGCAGAGAAAATACGAAGTCGACCAGTTCGTAAGAAAGAAAAGGCAGCCGTACTTCCCTTGAAAAAGCCATGGCATTCCGATCGGAGAAGCGCAGCAACTTGCCAAGGCCGTAGCTCATGCAATCGTGGTTCAAAGTATCGTTCAGCGTATTGTAATTTCTGAATGGTGCCTCTTCACGCTCAACCCGGGAGAGAAACTCGGGATGAAAGGGACTTTCCCGGAACGCGGAAGTGATACGGGCACTTGTCTTCCGCAGTGTCTGAAGGAGCGAGGGGAAATAAATCTCCCCCCACCAGCGGATATCCCGTTTTATCTGATAAGCATGCCTCGACCGAAGGGCCCGGAGTTCCTGATTATAAGCCTTTCGATCCTGAAGCCACAGTTCGCGCAAATAGGCTTCAAAGTATTTATGATAACCGGCCAATATCTCATCGGCCCCCTGTCCGTCAAGGAGTACTGTCACCCCACTTTGTCCGGCCAGTTTCATGACCTCCCATTGCGCCAGGATCGATCCCGAACCAAAAGGTTCTTCCTGATGATAAAAGAGGGTATCAATCTCGCTGATAAGTGTATTGCTGTCGGGAAATGTATGAAAGGCGCGCAATCCAAAACGTTCTTCAAGCATGGCCATGAAAGGCCCTTCATCAAATGCCGGATCATCAAAGCGGGCCGAGAAGGTAGACTGCAGCCCTTCTCTCTTCCGTTCGGACAGGAGTTTGTTGATGGCCGCCACCACCGAAGAAGAATCGAGCCCTCCGGAAAGCGAGGAACCGACTGCCACATCGGATCGAAGGCGCCTCGATACGGATTCTTTAAAAAGTCCTTCAAATTGCTCGGCTGCTTCTTCCACCGTACCCTTAAACGAGCCTTTCCCGGCACCTATCCGGTAGTACGGTTCTATTCTCAATCCGGTTTCCGGACCGATAACAAGGTAATGCGCAGCAGGTAAACTCAATATGCCCTCATAGAAAGTACGCTCTTTGTGCAGGGGATCTTCCACCACATCAAAAGCAAGATATCGAAAGAGCATATCATTTGAAACGGCCTGCTCCGCACCTGCCGCGAAGAGTGCTTTCATTTCCGAAGCAAAAGCAAACGCCCGGCCGGGGAGGTAGTGGTAATAAAAGGGCTTTTCACCGAAGCGGTCGCGGGCACAAAAGAGCTCCCTTTTCTCCCTGTCCCAGAGGGCAAAAGCGAACATCCCGTCAAATATTTGCAAACACCGCACTCCGTATTCCGCATAGGCCGCCAGCAGAACTTCCGTATCCGTTTCCGTATTGAAATGATGCCCTTTCTTCTTTAGCTCTTCACGAATCTCAAGATAGTTATACAGTTCACCGTTGTATGTAAGAATAAATCGCCCTTCGTAGTGCATGGGTTGCCTGCCCGCATCCGAGAGATCGAGTATGGACAGGCGCCTGTGTGCCAGGCCAATTCCGGCCGTATCATCGTTCCACATACCTTCTCCGTCCGGACCGCGATGCGCCAGCACATCGATCATTCGCTGCAGACGCCCCCTGTCAACCGGGGCCGAATCAGGATGGAAAATTCCGGCTATGCCACACATCTTATGACTTCTCCCTTTTTATAAAACCATTGCGTATCCACTTCAGATACCGGTATGCCAGTGCCCCGCTGAATCCGGAGAGCAAAGCGGCCGGGGCAATCAGCGGATGGCGGATTTCAGAAAACACCTTTCGAAAGTTCTTTAGCGTAAAGCCCTCATATCCGGCTGCCTCGTTCGACAGATAGTTCATTCCCCACTTACATATCCCGGCATAGCGTGCCATTTCCTCGCTTTTGCCAGCGGGCGCCTCAGCCCTCAAGACATGCAGCACTTCGCGGTTATAGCGCTCAATACGAAACATGGCCGCTCCGAGAGACGCGGGCAACTCCCTCTTCACAACCGTAGCTTCCTCGAAATAATGAAGCTGAAAGCGTTTGGTAATCCGTAAAAGCATATCATAGTCTTCCTGTTTCAACGATTCATTGAAATTTCCGGCAAGCTGAAATACCTCTCTGCGATATATCAGCGTGGCCGAATGTATAAAGGCGGCTTCAAGACGCAAGAGATCGAGGTAGGGGGTCCGGGAAAAGGTATAAGCTTCGGAATACATGGGCAAGCGGTTTCCGTCCGGCAGGAGGCGAATGAAATTGCTGCAGGAAAGCCCGGTCACCGGTGGCCGGGCTGCCAGATCCTTTACCTGCCTCAGCATCGCTTCGCGCAGCACATAATCATCCGTGGCCAATATCTTCACAAAGTCCCCTTCCGCCCGTTTGAGGCCGTCATTCAGAGATTTGCTCACCCCTTCATTCCGCTCGTGGCGGATAAAATGAACCGAGGGTGGATTCCGCTCGCTTATCCACTTTTCAATAATGGCCGCTGAATCATCCTGCGAACAGTCGTCCACTATGATCCACTGTAGTTCAATGCTTTTATCCCTTGACAATGCATATACGGCATCCATGTGTTCGCGCACATAGGCCGCATGATTGTAGCAAAGAGAAATAAAGCTCAGTTTTAGAGGCAAATCAGGGAAATTGATTAATGCTTTGAATAATGAAACGGATTTCCTCTTCCTGCAGCAGCGGATGAATGGGGAGACTCAGCACCTCGCGGTGTATGGCCTCCGTAAGCGGGAATTTGCGTTCATTCCATTCCCGATAAGCTCCCTGCCTATGCGGAGGAAGCGGATAGTGGATGGCCGTTTCGACTCCTTTCTTTCTAAGATGGGCTGCCAGCTTGTCGCGTGCAGGGTGGCGGATGACGAAGAGATGAAAGACATGGGCCGATGACCCGTCCCAATGCGGGAGTTGCAGCTCCGGATGATGAATTCCCTCCAAATACTGACGGGCAATTTCCCTGCGCCTTTCGTTGTCAGCGTCCAGCGATCGTAGTTTGATGCGGAGGAAGGCCGCCTGCAACTCATCGAGGCGGCTGTTTATCCCCTTCATCCCGTGCACATATTTCTTTTCGGAACCGTAATTGCCCAGGGCCCGCACCAGGCGGGCCAGTTCTGCATCCGGGGTGACAACGGCTCCCCCGTCCCCCAGGGCGCCCAGGTTCTTTCCCGGATAAAAGGAAAAGGCAGCCGCATCGCCAAAACTGCCGGCCCTCCGGCCTTTCGCATCACGGGCTCCGTGTGCCTGGGCCGCATCTTCCAGCAAAAGCAAGCCCTTCTCTTTCGCAAAGGCAGAAAGGCGCTTCATGTCGGCCAGTTGTCCGTAGAGATGAACAGCCATCAGCACCCGTGTCCGTCTGCCCATGGCGGCCTGCAGCCTTCCCGGGTCGATATTACAGGTCTGCGGGTCGGGCTCTACCGGAACGGGGACCAAACCGCAGGCGCTGATGCTCAGTATGCTGGCAATGTAGGTATTGGCCGGCACCAGCACCTCATCCCCGGCTTCTATCTTTCCTGCCTGCATCCAAGCCTTAAGAATAAGGATCAGGGCATCCAGCCC
The DNA here is from genome assembly GCA_015487695.1 of Chitinophagales bacterium. Lineage (GTDB taxonomy): Bacteria > Bacteroidota > Bacteroidia > Chitinophagales > S012-47 > S012-47. The sequence continues at coordinate 8,947 of WFPF01000087.1, read as the reverse complement.
GTTGCCCGTACCGATGGCATGCGGCACCCCGCAATATTTGGCGAATTCCGACTCAAAAGCCGATAACTGCCGGCCGCGGATATACCAGCCCGAATCGAGCACACCGGCCAGGGCTTCTTTAAACTCCGCCTCGTGTCGCTGGTTGATGCGTTGAAGATCCAGGAATTTAATCATGAAGAGGAATTAAATCTTGGTCTGAAAAAACATAAAGCCTGCCGTCTTCACGGGAACGCAGTTGCATGTCTAGGAGACAACCGTCACCGGCAATATAGCCCGTCTGCTTGGCCGGATTGCCATACCATACGGAAAAGGGCGCTGCATCTTTGGTCAATACCGCCCCGGCTCCGATCAGGGCTTTGCGTCCGATCCTCAAGCCGCCCAGAATGGTGGCATTGGCCCCTATGGAAGCGCCTTCCTCAATAACGGTATTCAGGAATTTTTCGGGATACTCCTTTGAACGCGGAATATGATCATTAACAAAGGTGGCATTTGGCCCTATAAAAACCCTGTTGCCCACGCGCAGGCCGTCCCAAAGCTGCACTCCGGCCTTAACGGTAACGTCATCTCCGATCCACACGTCATTTTCGATGAAGACATGACAGTTGATATTGCAGTTGCTGCCTATCCTCGCCTCCCTGAGAATCACCGTAAATTGCCAGATGAGCGTGTTCTCGCCTATCTGATCTGTCTGAACATCAGCCAGCGGATGTATCATGGTTTACCGGATTTAATAAATTCATTAAAGTCTCTGATATAGTCCTTTTCATCATAAACGGCAGATGCCAGGCAAAGCAGGACGGCATTGTGAGAGAAGCGGATCTCGCGCCAATAGCCTCCCGGAATGTAAAGCCCTTTGTCGGGTGTATCGAGGGTATAATCCCTTCGATTGCCCGCCCGGTCGATAAGGGTAAAATCAATGATGCCGCTGACGGCCACAATGATTTGTTCGAGCTGCAAATGGGCATGCTGCCCCCGCTCCACATGGTTGGGGGTGAAATAGGTCCAGTACACCCGTTTCACTTCAAATGGAAGGTACGGGTCCTTCTGTTCCAGTACCGAGATGTAGCCCAGGGCGGCTTCTCCAATACGGGGCAGTTGCAATATTCGCGGAGTTTTCATGTCGTGCTTTCTTTTACAGAACTTCCCTCTCCTTTCTCAATAAGCGCTTTCAGTCTGCTTTCAAAATGCAAAGGATCAAGATAATAATTGTGATGCGGATCTTTTTCCCCCTTTCCCGGAATAATAATATACTCCAGGTCCACTCCCCGGAGGGCAGCCAGTGTGGAAAAAGCGGGAAAGTCGCCCCAGCGTTCAGACATCCAGCAGAGTGCCTTCGCATTTCGGGCAGCAAAAACCAGATTGGTCCATGAAGCACCCGTAGGACCCGCGATCATCGCGGCATTGCGAAAAAGCTGAAACTGCTCCGCAAAGCTCATCCTGCCGGTATCGACAATCTCAAAATCATATTGCCGCGCCAACGCCTCAATTTCCAGGTCGTTGTATCTCCGGTTGACTGTGTTGCACCTCGTCAGGAAAATTCTCTCCGGCCCATCTTTCTTTTGGCTTAAGTCCTTTTCGATTTCCTCAATAAAACGATCGTATAGCTCAAAAAGATAAGGATGGTAAAGAAGATCGCCCAACGCAAAAACCCCTTTTTTTAAATTGAAGGGCATATTCCAGAGCTTATTGACATATATCAGTTCCTCCACTTCCAGGCATTGGTTTTCTTCCATGAAGAAGAGCCGGTGAAAACCTGCCAGACGAAGCAGTTCTCTGAAATTATCGTTCTTCCGGTAAGCTGCGGAAACAATAAGAGGCCATTTTTTGTAGCTGCTGTCCTTTTCTTTCAGGAGCAGCAGCTTGGGGAGAAGCTCGATCATAAAATGAAAATAATTGTGTCCTCCGCTATCGAGCAGGTGGATGGCACGTTGTATCGATATTTTATTCGGGGGCACCTTTATGAGAAAGTAAATATCCTTATTCTCAACAATCGTACTATCCGAGTAGGAATACCTTTGAGCTTCTTTTGAAGCTATAAGGTCTATGTATAACATCTCTTTAACTTCGATCAAATGCGTATTTGGATAAACAATAGCTTTGTCTATTCTTGTAATCGAAACACTCCTTGAATCATAACTAAATATTGCTTGTCTTTCCTTCTTTTGAGGGCCTAAATTCATTGAATTTCTGGGTTCGCATAGCTGTTCAGAGATAAACGCGTCTCCACCCAAATTTATATCCAATACTTCATAAACCATATAACGATATGGCATCTTTGGAAGATAACAGCTTACTTTGCAAAGAATCTTAAGAGTATTTATTCTTTCAGAAATAAGCATTCTGGATAAACCTCTCCTTACAATGTTTAGGTAAGCAGAATGATAAAATATTTTTAACTCTTTAAAATTCCTTGAAATTGGCATTCTTATACTTAAGCTACCCATATCATCCGATGATGCAAGGCCAACCATTAATACAATTCCCTAGGCACAATACCCCTTGGTTGTCAAACACTTGGTAAAGTTTAAAAATTGCTTCTCTTTCGAATAGTAATTTCGTAATGCCTTTTGGCCATTCTTTGCAATCTCTTCTCTCTCCTTTTCATGAATCAGATAATATTGAATCTTATCCTTAAGCTCCTTAATGGTTTTGTATGTGTCAAAGTGCTTGCCAGGAATTAAATTTTCAGGATAAATACCTTCATCAGATAGCATAAAGCTACCGACTCCCAGTGTTTCAAAAATCCTCATATTAAAACGATATTTGCCAAATTGCAATAGTCCGCCCGAAGCATTGAATACAATTCTTGAATCCGCAATTCCTTTGTACATTTCACTCCCGAAATCAGGATTCGAGACGTTTTTAATAAATTCCTTTCCAGGATAATTCTTCTGTAACCATTTCAGCCTCCATACATATCTTCTGTTTATTAAAGGCACCTTCCATATATCCATCATTAATGCAAATCGATAGCTATATCCCTGCTTATGAAGGAACCTTTGCAACTTTATTAGATATTCATTTCTTTCATCAAACAACCCTCCTCTTGTAAACTGTCCATAGAAGTACAAATCCCGTACTTTTATGCGTCCACTGTATTTCAACATTCCATTGTCAAAAGCCGGATAATGTAGGGCAGCGTTTTCATATTTTTTCAATGCATTAACCGAGCTCGTATAAAACACCTTGTATTTCACCAAGTCAGGATTTAACTGAATACGACCTGCATCAGCATTCCAGCATGTCAAGATTGGCTTTATAGTTAATCTTTCAAAAAAATCGTATCCAATATATTGAGTTGACATATTATAAACAACATCAGGTTTCAACTGTTCTATCTGAGCAAGCAATATATCTAACGTATCCTTATAGTCTATACCATTTTCATCTGCCCACTTCTCCTGTAAAAGTTTATAATCCCAAATAACAAAATAAACCTCAGCTTTTCTATTTGCATCAAGTATATGTGTTGACATAAATCCATCATTACGGATATAATTCATTAAGTCATCATACGACAATGATCTAATTCGTCCTCCAAGTTTGCTCTCGAGATACAGCTTATAAGGTTCATACAAATGCGCAATTTGAAATATCTGCATCCTTAGTTGATGTATTCCTTTATTAAATTCTTGACTCCATCATCAATCGCCTTCTTTCCCCGCTCATTGTTTACCAGCCTTCTGTTCAGCTTAGCTAAATTATTTGCTAATGGAGTAGGGTATTCCCTGCGAAATTCATCTATCCCAAAAACAATAAACCCCTTCTTTGTAAACTCCAAATACAAAATACCGCTCCTGTTTAAAAAAACCTTAGCCCCCTTGAATAAAGCAGCATATATATTGCCAAGTGCTTGCTGCCTAAGTTGATTCATGATAACAAAATGACAGGAATCCAATAAATTATTATAATCCCCCGGAGAAAGAAATGAGTCTAAAATATACAACTTATTTCCAAATTTCTTTCTGTATCTAGTAATTATGGCTTCTTTAATCGGGTTCATACCGTAATTCATTGGTAATATAACTTTAGTATCCCTTTCAACATTACCGATATACTTTAACATGTCAAGGTGGTTATTAGTTAATGCAGAACTGTTACCAACCAGAATGTTCTTCTTAAACTCTCGTTTAGCTTCTTTTAATTCAAACAGTGGAACCGTATACTTAAATGGAATATATTTCGGTCTTACATTATACTTATCGTATAAGTACTTGTATTCTACACTCGTCAAGGTAGAAATTGAATTAAACTGATTAATATGATTTAAACGCTTTTCATGTAGCGAATGATTCCTTTCTATCATTCCAAGCTTGAACTTTATCCAATGCTTTGCAGCCACAACTGGTGTCATTTTTAATAAAGCTTTCCGAAACACAAGTCTTCGTGTAAAAGGAAGAAGTGTTTCAAATAAGAATCCATCCTCATAAATTTCCCATCCCCAAATTATACCATGTACTGGAATCAATCCATTTATCCTTTTTAAAATAGATTGTTTGTAATTCGCCCAGATCATATGAAAAATAAGAAAGCGTATATCATCTTTTCTATCCAAGATAAAAGCGATAATATCCTCAGTGCTGTTAAAGGATATTACATTATCCACACTTAGATAGGGACTATAACTGATATGCTGATCATGCCCCCTATGAACCAAATAGATATTATTATCATAATTACGTTCAAACATCTCATAAGATGAATCAAAGAACGCACTCAATTCAATAATGTGAACTATAATATCACTCATTCGATTTCCTCAACTTTAAACGATATCTTAACATAGACCTTCTTCCCCTCTGTTACAAAATATGCGTTCCAATAATCCCGATGAGATAATGCCCTAAGTTTATTGAGATGATTCTCAAAGGTGTCTACATCTTTTAAGTCCAGCTGACATAATTTTTCATAATCTTTTTTATAGTTAATATTACCCCTTTTCGGAATAACCGCTTTATATGTTTTCTTAAGGATTCTTTCAAAATTCTTCTCCAAAAGGCTTAATTCAAGATCCAATATTTTATCATATATTTCTGCAGAAGTTTCCCACTTCTCAACTTTTACTATTCTCTGAATGATTATTGGGCCTCTATCAATCTTACAATCCATCTCATGAATTGTAACACCACAAGGTAGACCATTAGTAATGGAAAAAACATGGGGGAACCAGCCCCTGTTGTATGGATTAAATCCAGGATGAACATTAACACACCTAACAGCCTTAACTAAACCCTTTGGCAAAATATCCTTAAAATGCAGAGATATTATGAGCGAGTATTTTTGAATAAGACTTGATGCCTCAAGATTTACATCTACAGGTTTTATCCATCCTTTATTACCATAAGTTCTATTGAACTCCTTATTTCTATAGCTATATGCAAACTCAATGTCATAAAGCTGATGAAACCTAAGCTTCCTGAACCGCGTAAGAACGTCCTTGTTATCTGATAATATAAGCACCTTCATAGCGTCTTATTTATTACTTCAGAGATCACTTTTATATCCGACTCACTCAAATCATGATACATAGGTAAACACAAGACTCTTGTCGATATATCCCTAGCAGTGGACAGGTCTGATCTATTCTTTACATAGTCCAAAGAAGTTAATAACGGATAAAAATATCTTCTTGTATATATATTATTTTTAAGTAGAGCGCTCTCAACGAGTTTAACCTCATTCATATCCGATAATAGGATTGCATTATATGCGCAATTCCATTCAAAGTCTTTGTTATGAGTATTAGGGACAAACAGACATTTATCTGGCATTATTCTTTTTCTGTATTCATGATATATTCTTCCACGCTTCTCCAAGATGTCCGATATATAATTAAAATTTACAAGGCCCATTGCCGCATGAAATTCAGAGTTTTTGCCATTGATTCCAATACCCTTAAAACGGTATGGCCCGTTATGACCAAAGTTCCTCATTAGTCTTATCTTTTCCGAAAGGTCATCGTTATTTGTAAATATTGCACCGCCTTCTACAGTATGAAAAAGTTTAGTCGAATGGAAGCTTGTAATCGATATATCCCCATAATCAAACACACTCCTTCCTTTATATTTTGATCCAAATGCATGTGCTGCATCATATATTACTGGAAGTGCATATTTATCAGCAATTTTCTGAATTTCGTCAATTTTACATGGTATACCATACACATGAGTAAAAAGTAGTGCTGATGTATATGGTGTTATAGCTTCTTCAATTTTTAACGGATCAACATTAAATGTTTCTCTTTCAATATCAACAAAAACAGGTTTACACCCCTCCCACACAATGCTACTGGTTGTTGCCACATAACTGAATGGTGTAGTAATTACTTCGCCATATAATCCAAGTGCCTTCAGTGATATCTGCAAAGCCATCGTTCCGCTGGAAACAAATATGATATTCCTAACACCTAAAAACTCACGAAGTTCCTCCTCCAGCCTCCTGACCAAAGGGCCGTCATTGGTTAGCCAATTCCTTTTCCAGATGCCCTCTAACAGGGCTTTATATTCCTTTATTGGTGGAAGAAATGGTTTTGTTATTGGAATCATTAGATTGAACTATTCTGATATCAATATTTAAGCATTATTGCTTCTGAACTAAAGCCCAAAGTCCCGTTATCATTAAGCCCTCATAAAAACTACTATGACTAAACTTGGCATCTCTTTTAAACAAATAATTGATAACAGGATAAAGAAAAAAAAGCAGAATTTTCCGCTTGTATTCATTCATATGTGACCTCTTTACATATAATGCCAACATACTTGCCATACTCGCATCCCAATTTCCAAATGACTTTAATTTAATTACTTTAAATCCTGTATTATTAATCATTCTATTTAACGAATATGGCGTGTACCTATATTCATCATGAGGCACATCATGCAAATTCCAAAGAAATGGTACCGTAATAAGCATGTGAGAATTCTTCTTTAGCACTCTAGAACACTCCTTCAAGACAGACTCAGGCTCAGGAGTATGCTCTAGCACTTCAATCAGCATGCCGGAATCAAATTCTTCATCCTTAAAAGGTAGAACTTTGCCATCCCAGTACTTATCGGGTTGCACAACACTGGCATATGTTTCATTGTGGATATCGACTCCCATATAATTAAACACTTGTGGCATTATTATTTTCTTATATGGCATAATTCCACATCCAATGTCAATAAAACTACCTTTGAAAAATTCCTTAGAAATTTCTTTAATTAGTAATTTCTTTTGTTCAAGATGGTGGAATACATCAATATTCTCTCTACTCTTTCTCGACTTCTTTTCCATTTATTCAATTTAAAACGTAGTAACTAACAATAGCCATATATCTTCATCAATCTTCCGCAGTGTTCACTTAATTTATCAATTTCCTCCTTGCCCCAATCCTTATAATGAGGAAAATAAAATTTCTTCGTTTTATTTAGGTCACTATATGCAGTTCTACGAGACAATAGAGATAATCCCCTAACCTCTCCAAATGATACGAACTCTGTGAAATCAATACTTTGCTTCTCATTAAAAAAAATATCTTCAAACCTAAATGATCTTATATAATCATTCTCATTTTCAAGTTTCTGAACATACTCATTCTTTAAGTTCCACATCCACATAAATCTTTCAGGCATATTCATTTCTCTCCATCGCCCACAATACAAATCACTTTTTAATTGTGAGCTTTTCAGCTTCCATTTATCCTCGAAAAGATAAGCTTGAACCATTTTTCCTGTCTCAGTAGAGTAATAAACTCTACTACATGCCGATCTGACAAAATCTCTAGGATCTCTAATTATATGTGCAACTCGTAGATTTGGGAAAACCTGTTTTAATACAGGTATTAAAAAAATAAGCCCTCCATTAGACTCAATATAGCAGTATTCCTTCTTCCTGTGTAATTTTTTTCTGACATCTTTTCTGGCTGACCTTAGAAAACTCACTAGTTCATTCTCTGTCAGATCACCTCTTAAGTATCCGTAGCCTTCAATTTCACAGTTGGGGGTTGGTTCATGCTCAGCAGAAATACCAGGAATTCTCCGGAATTGTTCTGCAATAAACTTTGTACCAGTTCTCCCTGTTGACACGATGACACTTACATTGACATCTGTCCAATCTTTTATTCCACGATTCTTCAGTTTCCATAATTTTCCCATACTGCATTAATTTGTAAATGTACCAGGCATTATAGCCATCGCTCCCGACCTATTATTTTTACCAGTCCTCCAAATGTCACCCTCTACCACATATATTACCTTGGCATTATCAATCTGGTCAAGCACATGTGTATATGCAGTTTTTCCCTTATTTAATCTTAATCTAAGATAATATCTCGCTGATCTTAACCATAAATTTGGAATAGTAAGAATGAACTCTCCCTCTTTTTGTAGAGCCTTAAACTGCGTACCCATCTCATCTGAAATAAAGGAGGCCATAGGTTCGCCATACTCATTCATCAATGAAAGTGACAGAATTATATTACCACATTCCTTTTCAACTTTTTTCTCATATCCTATATGAATCTCAACCTATTCTCCAGAAATCACTTGTTCAACCTTATTCCCCTTACTGTTTAACATATACATGTAAGTAAATTTGACATCGCCAATACCCCAACGCCCTTTCTTGATTTCTAGGAGGCTTTCATTTTTAACTTCATCAACACTTAAGTAATCCGCAACAATTTCGTCAACTCCACCACTTTTTGTAATCTTTCCATCATTGAGAATAATAGCATATGAGCACAGTTTTCTTACTGCATTCATATTGTGGCTAACAAATAAAATAGTGCGCCCTCCTTCATGGCTTACTTCCTGCATCTTGCCGATGGCTTTTTTCTGAAACTCGGCATCGCCCACGGCCAGCACTTCGTCCACAATCAATATATCGGGTTCGAGGTGGGCGGCCACGGCAAAGCCGAGACGGACCTTCATCCCCGAGCTGTAGCGCTTCACGGGGGTGTCGAGGT
>WFPF01000086.1 GCA_015487695.1 Chitinophagales bacterium | reverse complement strand
GTTTAATTCTCTATGATTATTAACCCCTTGTATTATTTTCTGTTCTTATAAATCCAGTAATTTTCCAATCAAATTGCATACCACCGGCATGGCACTGATGCCGGCTAGTCACTCTGTCATTTTCAGACGCTGACAAGCGGAAATTTTATCCGCCAGAGTGTCAAATTTTCTTTTTATCCGCGCTTCTGCACGTGCTGTCAGCTGCCCATCGCGAGCGGGCCGGTTGGGCGGGCAGGCGGAGCCTTTGCAGGAAGGGACGGGCCTTTGGGGAGAGGAAATGAAAGCAGCGCCTCAAAGAGCCCTTTTTATTATCTCTGAACAAGGTGCTATTCCTTAATTTTGCCCATTCAGCACGAAAAAGCAGTTAAAGATGAGCATCAGCAAAGTATATGACCCCTCACAGGCCGAAGACAAGTGGTATCGCCACTGGATGGAAAAGGGCTACTTTCATTCCGAGCCGGATGAAAGAAAATCTTATACGATCGTCATTCCCCCGCCCAACGTGACCGGTGTGCTGCACATGGGGCATATGCTCAACAATACGATTCAGGACGTGCTGATCCGCAGGGCCCGGCTAAAGGGATACAATGCATGCTGGGTACCCGGCACCGACCATGCCTCCATTGCCACGGAAGCCAAAGTGGTACAAAAACTGAGGGCGGCCGGCATCAAAAAAGGCGAGTTGAAAAGGGAAGAGTTTCTGCAGCACGCCTGGGAATGGACAGAAACCCACGGAGGCATTATTCTGGAGCAACTCAAAAAGCTGGGCGCCTCGTGCGACTGGGAGCGGACGGCCTTCACCATGGACCCAATCCGCTCGGAGTCGGTCATACACGTCTTCGTGGATCTATTTAACAAAGGGCGCATCTACCGGGGGCTGCGCATGGTCAACTGGGACCCCGAAGCCAAAACCACCGTATCGGACGAAGAAGTCATTCACAAAGAAGTGCAGTCGAAGCTCTATTACCTGAAATACAAGGTAGTCGGTGAAGACGGCTACCTGACCGTGGCCACCACCCGCCCCGAAACCATTCTGGGCGACACTGCCGTCTGTGTCAATCCCAAAGACCCCCGCTACCGGCATATGACGGGCAAAAAAGTCATCGTACCGGTTGACGGACGCGAAGTGCCCGTAATAGCCGATGAGTATGTGGATATGGAATTCGGAACAGGCGCCCTGAAGATCACTCCGGCCCACGATGTCAACGACTACGAGATCGGTTTGCGACACGGACTCGAGGTAAGGGATATTTTCCATCCGGACGGACGGCTCAACGAACTCGGAAAACACTATGCCGGCAAAGACCGCTTTGAGGTGCGCAAGCTGATCGTGCGCGAACTGGAAGAGAAAGGCCTGCTTGAAAAGGTGGAGTCGTACAATAACAAAGTCGGAACCAGCGAGCGAACGGGGGCCGTCATTGAGCCCCGCCTTTCCGAGCAATGGTTTCTGGCCATGAAAGAACTGGCCCAACCCGCACTGGAAAACGTGCTCAACGGAAACATTAAGTTCTACCCCGCCAAATTTGTGAATACCTATCGCTACTGGATGGAGAATGTGCGCGACTGGTGCATCAGCCGGCAGCTTTACTGGGGCCATCGCATACCGGCCTGGTATTACGGGCCCGGAAAAGATGATTTCGTGGTAGCCCACAATGAAGAGGAAGCCCTGCAATTGGCCCGACATAAAAGCGGCAATCCGGAGCTTCGCCCCGCTGACCTGCGACAGGATGAAGACGTGCTCGATACCTGGTTCAGCAGCTGGCTCTGGCCGATGAGCGTTTTTAATGGCATCCTCGAGCCCGATAATCCGGATATTCAATATTACTATCCCACCCAGGTGCTGGTCACGGCACCCGAAATCCTCTTTTTCTGGGTAGCCCGCATGATTATGGCCGGCTATGAATACCGCCACGAGAAACCGTTCGAAGATGTCTATCTCACGGGGATCGTCCGCGACCTGCAGGGGCGCAAGATGAGCAAATCGCTGGGCAACAGCCCCGATCCGCTGGAACTGATGAAGCAATACGGAGCCGATGGAGTGCGTGTGGGCATGCTTTTCTCCTCACCGGCCGGCAACGACCTGCTCTTTGACGAAAAACTCTGCCTCCAGGGCCGCAATTTTTCAAACAAGATATGGAATGCCATGCGCCTCGTGAAAGGCTGGTCGGTAAGCGAAGGCGTGAAGGAAGAAAACAAGGCCGCACTGGCCTGGTTCGAAAGCAAGTGGAACCAAACCCTGGCCGGGATCGAGAAATCGTACAAAGGCTATCACCTTTCGGAGGTGCTCAAGACCCTTTACAGCTTTATCTGGAACGACTTCTGCAGCTGGCTGCTCGAGATGCTGAAGCCCGGCCGGGAAGAGGCCATCGACCGATACAGCTACGAGCGCATTATCGGCCTTTTCGAAGCCCAGATGAAGGTGCTTCATCCTTTTATGCCTTTCATCACCGAGGAAATATGGCACACCCTGCGCGAGAGAGAAGAGGGTGACGACATTATCGTCAGCCGCTACCCCGAGCCGGCCCCTGTGGACGAGGAAATACTGGAAAAAGGAGAGGCAGCACGGGAGATTATCAGCAAAGTACGCGACATACGCAACAAGAACCAACTGAAGCAGCGCGATCCGGTCTCGCTCTTCATACAAAGCGATAATTTCGATAAATACTCGGAGTTCCGGCCCTTCATCATCAAACTGGCCGTACTCGATCACTTTGAGCCCTGCGAAGAAGAAGCAGAAGATGCGGTCCGCTTTATGGCCAGCCGCGATCGCTTTTTCCTGAAACTCAATCAAAAGATTGATGCCGGGGCGGAAAGAAAACGCGTGATGGAAGAAATGGAATACCTGCGTGGATTTATGGCATCAGTTGAGCGCAAACTCAGCAATGAGCGCTTTGTGCAAAATGCCCCGGAAGCCGTAGTGAACAAAGAACGCCAGAAACTGCAGGACGCCCGCGAGAAATTCCAAAGCCTTGAGGAGACGCTCAAAAGACTTTAGGATCGGGGGCCGGGGTCGCGGACGGGCTTTTCAGCTAATGAATATCGAACACCGATTAACGAACGCTGATTTTAGAAGCGGAATTTAGAATGAAGAACTTTGAAAATGAAGTGAAAGATGGAATTCGACCGATCCCAAATAAATCTGAAATCGTAAATCGTTGTTCCTTGTTCTTAAATCGGAAAAAGCCGCTTCACAGCACCCTTAAGGATTGGTCGTGCGATGCGCGCGGATCTGCGAAAGAG
>WFPF01000085.1 GCA_015487695.1 Chitinophagales bacterium | reverse complement strand
ACAATGACAACAGCAAAGTAGAACAGGTAAGTCCTTCTCCGGCAGCCGCACCCGCACCTGGAAACCACTGTGCCGGCAAAAGCGCAGCTCCTTCCTGTTGTCAGAAAAAATCTTCGGCCAATGCAAAAAGCTGCGAAGGTAAATCTGCCAGCGCCAAAGCATCCTGCTGCGCCAAACACGAAGGCAAAGGCAAAAAGGAAGAAGAGTAATTCTTCCTGCTTGCAGAAAAACTTAAACCGCTTCCCCGTGAAGCGGTTTTTTTTATGTGAAAATGGGAAGCAGCTCGGAAAGCGAGCGGATTTCGAATGTCAGCTTTTCTTCATGAGGACGGGCCTCCGGGTTGAAATACACCTGATCCAGTCCCGCATTGCGGGCCCCCAGCATGTCGGCCTCCAAATTGTCTCCGATATAGACACTTTCCGACCGGCCGGCCGATGCTCTTTTGAGGGCAAATTCAAAGATCGCGGGAGATGGTTTCAGGGCTCCGGCCCGCTCCGATGTAATGATTTTGTCAAAATAACCCAGCAATCCCGTGTTTTTCAGTTTGCGATACTGAACCTCTTCAAATCCGTTGGTGATGATGTGAAGGCGGTATGCCGGGCTCAAAGTTTCAAGCACCTCAGCCGCTCCTTCTATCAGGTTGAGTTTGTCGGGGCTCCGCTGAACATAGAGATCTGAGAGCGTGTAAACAAGGTCCTTCCGCTCTATCTGAAAATCGGCCAGGGCATAAATAAATCGATTGACACGCACCTCTTCCTTGTCCATTTTACCATTGCGATATTGCATCCAGCAATATTTGTTGTGATATTCATAGCGCTCCATAAAAAGGCCGAAACTGGCAATGCCAAATGACTCCAGCTTCAGTTCGGTAAAAAGATCGCGGAGTGTCTCGCGCGAATTGCGCTCAAAGTCCCAAAGAGTATGATCCAGGTCAAAAAACAGGTGTCGGTATTCTTTTGAAGTCATTGTGAGCTGTCCGCTTTTTCCTGGCACAATTCAATGAGCACTCCGTGGCTTGATTTCGGATGGAGAAAAAGCACTCGTTTGTTGTCGGCTCCCGGCCGGGGCGACTCGTTCAACACCCGGAACCCCTCGGAACGAAGCCGCTCCGCCTCGGCTTCCAGGTCATCCACTTCAAACGCAATGTGATGGATGCCCTCGCCCCTTTTCTCAATAAAGCGGGCAATCGGACTGTCTGCAGCCATGGCCTCAAGCAGTTCTATTTTGCTCCCGCCCACTTCAAAGAAGGCCGTCCGAACGCCTTCCCCCTCTACCGACTCTACCTTGTAGCATGCTGTGCCAAGTAATTTCTCATAAAGAGCCGAGGCGGACTCCAGGTCATTTACCGCAATCCCGATGTGCTCAATTTTTTTCAATTTCATCCCTGTGAATTTTCACGATGTAATTTCCCAATAATATTTGGATTGAACCAAAGAAAGCCTGGAGTCGTTTCTCTGTCATTGGTATTTTTACCAGACGCTTATATTTGCCTGAACACAAAAACGACCACAATATGCTGGCACTCAGTATTTCTGAAAAAGCCAAGGAAAAAGCCCTGGAGCTGATGAAAGCCGATCAGCTTGACGATTCTTATTTTATCCGCATATCCGTCTTGGCTGGCGGATGCAGCGGTCTGACCTACAAAATGAACTTTGACAATCAGCTTAAAGAAGACGATGAGGTGGTGATAGACAAAGGCATGAAGCTGGTCACAGACCCGGCCAGTGTACTCTATCTCTATGGCACCACCCTCGATTTCTCGGATGGACTGAACGGAAAGGGCTTTCATTTTGTAAACCCCAATGCATCGCGGACATGCGGCTGCGGGGAAAGCTTTGCTCTGTAAAAAGAAATTGCGGAGAAGGGCGGATTTTCAGCCGGCCTGATAAAAAAGGCCTTTACCTTTGCAGGGGTAGCGTATGAATTTTGAGGAATTATTGTCGGCCTGGCAAAAGGATGAGCGCATCAGAGCATGTGCCCGTCTGGCCGGAAAGACAAACCCCGGTAATCACTTGGTTTGGAGCGGGCTGGCAGGCTCGGCTGCGGGGATGGCTATGTCTGCCCTCTACCTCAACAGCAGGCTGAACCATATAATTGTACTGGAAAACAAGGACGCGGCAGCCTACTTTCAGAACGATCTGAGCTCCATCCTGAATAAAAAGGACATCTTCTATTTCCCCGACTCTTTTAAACGTCCGGGGCACTTTGAGCAGTTAAACAACAACCATATTCTGCTGCGCACCGAATCGGTCAACAAATTTATCAAAGGAGATACCCGCGCAGAGATTCTTGTCACCTACCCCGAAGCGCTTTTCGAAAAAGTGGTCAGCCGCAAGGTGCTTGATGCCAACACCCTGCACATTCAGATGAAGGAAAAACTGGATGTGGACTTTATCATCGATTTACTGGTGACCTACGGCTTTGAGCGGGTCGACTTTGTGTATGAGCCGGGGCAGTTCAGCATACGGGGTGGTATTGTAGATATATTTTCGTTTGGTAATGAACTGCCCTATCGCATTGAACTCTGGGACGATGAGGTGGAATCCATCCGCACTTTTAATCCCGCCACCCAGCTCTCCAGCCGGAAAATCCGGCAGGTGACCATCATACCGAACATACAAACCCACTTCAAAGCATCCGAAAAGACCGACCTCTTCGAAATCATCCCGAAAGAGACGCTTTGGTGGTTCAGCGATCTGAGCTTTACACTCGACCTGATTCGCGATTTGCAGGCCCGTGTATTCGACATACTGAAAGAACTCGACCGGGAAATGCTGGAGGAAGACCATCCCTTTCGCAGCGATGGATCGCACATGCCCTTTACCTCTGCCGCCCGCTGGGAAGAATTTCTCAAAGGGTCGAGCACCCTGGAATTGAGCAGGAAAAGTATTTTCCCGGGTTCACAAAGTTTTGCATTTCAAACGGAAGAGCAGCCGGCATTCAACAAAAACTTTGAATTGCTGAGCAAGGCCCTGCTCGAAAATCAAAAAAAGGGATATGGCAATTACATCTTTGCCGACAACCCCAAACAGATAGAGCGCTTTTATCAGATTTTCGAAGACCTCAATGCCGGGGTCAACTTCACCCCGGTGCCTCTTGCCCTCAGCCACGGATTTGTCGATCATGATCACAAAAGCGCATGCTACACGGATCACCAGATATTTAACCGCTATCACAAGTACCGGATCAGAGAAGCTTTTTCGAAAAGCCAGGCCCTCTCGCTGAAGGCGCTCAACGAACTTTCACCGGGCGATTATGTGGTGCACATTGACCATGGGGTGGGGCGTTTTTCGGGGCTCGAAAAAATTGAAGTAAACGGCAAAGCACAGGAAGCCGTACGGCTGATATACAAAGATGACGACCTGCTCTATGTCAACATCAATGCCCTGCACAAAATCAGCAAGTACAGCAGCAAAGACGGCAAAGCTCCAAGGATCAATAAGCTGGGGTCGGATGCCTGGGAAAAGCTGAAAAGGAAAACCAAGCGAAAGGTAAAAGACATAGCCGATGAACTCATCCGCCTCTACGCCAAACGGAAGGCGCAGAAAGGGCATGCCTTTCCGCCCGACAACTACCTGCAGACGGAACTCGAAGCTTCCTTTATCTACGAAGACACTCCCGATCAGCTCAAGTGTACGAATGAGGTAAAGCACGACATGGAGGAGCCCCATCCGATGGATCGCCTGGTCTGTGGCGATGTGGGATTCGGGAAAACGGAGATTGCCATCCGGGCAGCCTTCAAAGCCGTAGCTGACAGCAAGCAGGTCGCCATACTCGTTCCAACAACTATCCTGGCGATGCAACACTACCGCACCTTTACAGAGCGCCTTAAGGATTTTCCGTGTACGGTCGATTATATCAATCGTTTCAAGTCTTCGGCCGAAAAGAAAAAAACCCTGGCCGCACTGCGCGAGGGCAAAGTAGATATCATCATCGGCACACACAGCCTCATCGGGAAACAGGTGCAGTTTAAAGATCTCGGACTTTTGATTATCGATGAAGAACAAAAATTCGGAGTAGCCGCCAAGGAAAAACTGAAAAATCTGAAGCTGAATGTGGACACGCTCACCCTGACGGCCACTCCCATTCCCCGGACCCTGAAATTCTCATTGATGGGTGCGAGAGACCTGTCGGTAATCAACACCCCGCCACCCAACCGTCAGCCGATCAGCACCGAACTGCACACTTTCAGCGATGAGATTCTGAGAGAAGCGATAAACCACGAGTTTTACAGGGGCGGACAGGTTTTCTTCATTCACAACCGGGTTAAGGACATTGAGGACATTGCTCTGATGATCTCGAAGCTCTGTCCGGATGTCAGCATCGGGGTGGCCCACGGGCAGATGGAGGGGCAGGAACTTGAAAAACACATGCTCGATTTCATAGCCCACAAATACGATGTTCTCGTGAGCACCAATATCATCGAAGCCGGCCTGGATATTGCCAATGCCAACACGATCATCATCAACAATGCACATCAATTCGGGCTGAGTGATCTGCACCAGCTTCGCGGGCGGGTGGGCCGCAGCAACAAAAAAGCCTTTTGCTATCTTTTTGCACCCCCGCTGAGCACACTCACCATGGATGCCCGCAAGCGCCTGAAAGCCATCGAGCAATTTGCCGATCTGGGCAGTGGCTTCCAGATCTCCATGCGCGACCTCGACATACGGGGAGCCGGCAACATCCTCGGAGGCGAGCAAAGCGGATTTGTAGCCGAAATCGGATTCGAAACCTACCAGAAGATATTGAATGAGGCCATTCGCGAATTAAAAGAAGGGGAATACAAGGAACTCTTTGCCGAGCAGTTAAAAAATCAGAGTGAATTTGTTCAGGAAGTATTGCTGGAGTCCGACTTCGAAATGCGCATTCCGGAATTCTATGTCAGCAATACCAACGAGCGGCTGAGCCTCTACACACAGCTCAATGCCATTAAAACAGAAGCCGGCCTGCAACGCTTCAAAGAAGAACTGACCGACCGCTTCGGCCCACTGCCGGCAGCCACCCAAACGCTGATCGAAGCCATTCGCCTGCAATGGGAAGCCAGAAAACTGGGCTTTGAGCGGCTGCTTCTTAAGCAGAATCAAATGCAGGGCGTCTTTATCAGCAATCGCGATTCGCACTTTTTCGACAGTGCCCACTTTGCCGGAATCCTCGATTATGTGCAAGCGCACCCGGCCCGCTACAGGCTCCGCCAAAGTGCCAAAAACCTTGCTCTTATCGTCAAAGATGTCCGTAATATGGAGCAGGCGCTCTTCCAATTGCAGCAGCTGAGGCAATTTGCCGAAAGAGCCCGAAACGAAAGCACAGAGCAGCATTGACTTTTATCATTTCCCCGGCATCCCTTTGCTTGTAGATTTGGATAGTAAAGGAAGCAAGCTATGAATATGGAATTGGAGGAATTGAAGGTCAAAGATGTGATGACAAAAGAGGTGATAAAACTCAGCCCCAAAGTGACCCTGCGCGAGGCCCGCGAGCTTTTTGGAAAATACAAAATCCGGCATGCACCGGTCGTACGCAATGGGGAACTGGTAGGGATTGTCAGCCTGACAGACATACAGAGAATGACATTTAACGATGCTTTCGGAGATTCCGAACTCGGTGCCGACCAGGCCCTTTCCGACATGCTAACGGTTTGGCAAATCATGAAACAAAGCCCGATAACGGCAGACGAAGAAGACAGTGTTCGAAAGGCAGCGGAAATACTTACCCATGCCGAATTTCATGCATTGCCCGTAGTCCGTGATAAAAAACTCACCGGCATACTTACAACAACAGACATCATCCGAACCCTATTAAAAATTTGCGAATAATATCATTTTCCGGAACAATGGAAGCAGCTATTTTGCTTAATGCTTCACATATAAGCGGTTCTCGTTTCCCAAAAACTAGTCATCATGGAAGTTACCAATCTGCTCCGACTCAATGAAGAAGAACGTCAGAAGCTCGATATGCACAGCATGCTGAATATCATCAATGTGCTGATCCACAATCTTGAAATATTGGCAAAACAGCATCCCGAAAGCAAAAGCTTTCAGGAAGCCCTCGATCTTTCCGGAGAATTCAGGTCTTATATTGTAAACAACAACAAAGAAGCCTTCAGCAATGCGGCCGTTGGGAAATATCACAAAAAACTGAATGCCCTCATGCAGGAGGCAAGAAATAATTTTGCCGGTGATCCGCTTGTCAGTATGCGACTCGATAATATTGATAATATTCTGACCATTCTCGACAAGCGAAGCGATGAGTTGCTGGCCCGCTGGGCCCTTCCCGACTTACAGCTCGATATCAGCAAGAGCCGGCTCGAAAACGACCTGAAAGAGTTCCTGAAAGCTATTGAAATCAACTCGGGGCACGCCTACCACATCGTATTCAATCCCACGGAGAAAGGCAATTCCGACTATTTTGTGAATATTGCAATTCACTCGAACGAACCTTATATCCGTATGCCGCTGGCCATAAAAGACGCACTTTTCGACTTGCTCGCCAATGCCCGGAAATACACTCCGCGCGGAGGAAACATCAGCATCCATATTGAAGCCGATCGGGATATGCTTCAGATTGAAGTGGCCGACAACGGAATCGGAATTCCCGGGGGTGAAATGGAGAAGGTTCTCTCTTTCGGTGGGCGCGGAAGCAATGTGGAGCATATGCCTACCATGGGCTCGGGCTACGGACTGACCAAAACACTGTCCTCGGTGCAGCGCTACGGTGGACGCATGTGGATCGAATCGGAAAAGGAAAAAGGAACCCGCATCAGGATAAGAATACCTCTCAGCTGAGGCATTTGCGCGTTTTCGTAGCCAATATATTCCTATTTATCGCCATTCTTATCCGTTTGATTGATTGAGTCATTGTCAACTCATATCTTCATAGGTGTATTTATTGCCTGATCACTATTAAAGCTGTCCTATGAAAAACTTATTCCTCTTCTTTATTCTCTTTTCTTTGTCCGCCATGCTTTTGGCCCAGGTAAGCGTAGACATTGTCAGCGATCGCGACAATACCATGTATTCCGAAAGCCCCGGCAACAGCAACGGGGCGGGAGATTTTTTCTTTTCCGGAAATACCAACAACGGAGACAGCCGCAGGGCCCTGATCCATTTTAATATTGCGGGCACACTGCCTGCCGGAGCAACGGTCACGAGCGTAACTCTTACCCTCTATATGAGCAAGACACAGGCAGGCCCCGAAATGATTAATCTGCATAAACTGACCAAAGACTGGGGCGAAGGCGCCAGCAATGCTCCCGGGCAGGAAGGGTCAGGAACGGCCGCCATGAGTGGTGATGCCACATGGAATAACAACTTCTTCAATACCAGCACCTGGACCAATCCCGGTGCTTCGGGAGACTATGTGGCCGCTTCCAGTGCCGCCACTTCCGTAGCAGGCAATGGATTCTACACATGGAGCAGCAGCCAGCTGGTGGCCGATGTACAAAGCATGCTTGACAATGCGGGCAGCAATTTCGGATGGATCATCATCGGAAATGAGACCTCTAATCAAACATCCAAACGTTTCAACACCCGGGAAAACAGCAACAGCAGCCAGCGACCGAAACTCAGCATTACCTATACGCCTCCGCCCTCTCCTCAAAAACTGGTAATCAACGAGGTGGATTATGACCAGCCGGGCACGGATATGGCCGAATTCATAGAGCTGAAAAACAACGACACGCTGCCTGTCAATCTTTCGAACTATGAGGTAGAACTGGTCAACGGTTCCACGGGGGCCCTCTACAAAACCATCGCATTGCCGTCTGTCAACCTGGCACCGGGCGACTATTTCGTCATTTGCGGAAACAGTATCAATACGCCCAACTGCGACATGCAGGTGAGCCCTTCGAGCAATCTGATTCAAAACGGAGCACCCGATGCCGTAGGTCTTAAATTCAACGGGACTACCGTGATTGATGCGGTTAGCTATGAAGGAAACACCATAGCACCTTATACCGAAACTTCGGGTGTCGGGCTTGAAGATATTTCTTCCAACCCGGATATGGGCATATCACGAATTCCGGACGGACAGGACAGCGATGTCAATAATGTGGACTTCAGCTATACCTGCATAACTCCGGGTCTGCACAACGGAGGCCCTGAGATATCTTTCAATCTAAGCGGAGGCACCCATGGTATTTGCCCGGGTGATTCTATTCTGATCATTGCTTCGGATGACAACAGCAATCCGCAGTGGTTTCGCAACGGAACATCCATTCCGGGAGCCATCGACACATTTTACTATGCAAAAGAAGCCGGCACCTACAACATGATGGCCGACCACGGAAGCTGCCGCGACAGCGCTGCCAGTGGTATTCAAATCGTGCTCTACAGCCCACCGGTCGTTGACCTTGGCCCCGATACTTCGGTTTGCGAGAGTTACCTTCTCGATGCGGGAAATGCAGGAGCCGGGTTTCATTGGAACACCGGTGACAGTACGCGCATCATTCAGGTGCACAGCTCGGGCAGCTATGCCGTGACCGTAACAAACAGCAACGGATGCAGTGCGGTTGATTCTGTGCACGTGACCATCGGTATTCCCTTTACGCTTTCTCTTCCCGATCAATTGAGCGGATGCGACAGCGTTCTTCTTGATCCGGGCAATATAGACGGAGCTTCATACCTCTGGAACACAGGCGCCACAAGCCACACACTGACCGTATTTGCCAGCGGGAAATACTGGGTGGATGTGGAGAAGGACGGATGCCATGAAAGCGATACCAGTACAGTTGGCATCTTCACGGCTCCCGTTGTCAGTCTGGGACCCGATGTCAGCACCTGCGACTCGGTCGTGCTCACCCCAACGGTGGGCAATGCCACAAACCCCTCTTATCACTGGAGTACGGGCGATACCACTGCCTCCATCACGGTAAAAGGTCCCTTGTCTTTTAACGGAATGTACATCGTAACGGTAAGCAACAACGGCTGCAGTGCTTCCGATACCATCATCGTAACCTTGCTGCCTACACCTGTTGTTGATCTGGGAGCAGATTTTCAAGCCTGCAACATGGCCACGCTTGATGCCGGAAACAGCGGATCGGCCTTCCTTTGGAATACCGGTGAAAAGACCCAAAGCATAACGGTTAACAGCAGCGGTGATTACTGGGTACAGGTTACGAATGCTGCCGGATGTTCGGCTTCCGATACCGTGCATGTGACCATCAATCCTTCGCTCAACGTGGATATCGGTGATACCATCGTTGCCTGCGACTCGGCCCTGCTGGATGCCGGAATACCCGGAGCCGTTTACCACTGGAACACGGGGGCAAGCAGCTCTTCCATTACGGTTCACACTTCCGGCTTCTACTCGGTCACCGTGACTCAAAACGGCTGCACCGGCTCGGACAGCGTTTTGGTGATTATTTATCCCTCCCCGCATGTAGATTTGGGGCCGGATGTCATCGCCTGCGACTCGGCCCTTTTGAATGCCGGTGAGTATCCCAACGCTCAATATTTGTGGTCAACGGGCGAAAGCAGTCCGAATATTATCGTGAAAAAATCGGGAATGTATTACGTGACGGTGACGGAAAACGGATGTTCGGGAAGCGACAGCGTTCATGTCGAAATTACCCCGACCCCTTTCCTTGAGCTCGGAGAGGATATCACTGCCTGTGGCGGCCCGGTCATATTAACGGGCGAAAGCGATGCCGACAGCTATCATTGGTCTACCGGGGATACCGGCACGAGTATCGAAGTGCTCCACAGCGGAATCTACTGGCTCGAAGTGAGCAATAAGCGTTGCACGGCAATTGACAGCATCAAAGTGACCATTCATCCTCTGCCGGTATTCAGTCTTGGCCCCGATTTCAGTGCCTGCGATGAGGCTACTCTTCATGCGCCCGTCAATGGAAGTTACCACTGGTCTACGGGTGAAAGTTCCGCCTCGATTGATGTTACGAGCAGCGGAGATTATGCGCTCACCGTCACCGATAACAACGGATGCAGCTTTGCCGATACGGTCCATGTCACCATCCATCCGGGCCCCGTAGTCGATCTCGGCCCCGATGTGGAAGCATGCGAAACATACGAAATCGGTGTGCACCTTGCGGGAACTTATCATTGG
Organism: Chitinophagales bacterium; assembly: GCA_015487695.1. Lineage (GTDB taxonomy): Bacteria > Bacteroidota > Bacteroidia > Chitinophagales > S012-47 > S012-47. The sequence goes on along the minus strand of WFPF01000085.1, from coordinate 2,743 downwards.
AATACGGGCGACACCGGCTCCTCAATCCGGGTGAATCGGAGTGGTATTTATTCGGTCACCGTGACCGACAGTTTGGGATGCAGCGGCCAGGATTCGATAGCCGTCACCATCCACCCCAATCCGGTGGTCGACCTGGGGCCCGACACCAGTGTATGCCCCGGCTATCTTCTGGATGCCGGTCATTTTGCCAATTATGAATGGAACACGGGCGACAGCACCCAAAGCATTGCGGCAGAAGAAACAGGAATGTATGCCGTCACGGTGAGCGACTCCAACGGCTGCCGGGCGAGCGATTCGGTGAACATTGAAATTATCGCTTTACCGAAAGCCAATTTTCATTTTGATGACAGTTCCGCATGCCCTGACGTTTATTTTTACGATACCTCTCAAGGCCAAATTGATCATTGGTACTGGTCCTTTGCAGACGATTCTTTCTCTGCCGAGCAAAATCCTCAGCATACTTACCTGAAAGACGGGATTTACAATGTAAAATTAACGGTCAGCAATGCCTGCGGCAGCGATGATATAAACAAAGTCATTGTCGTCCATTGCATTTCTATCGGAATTGAAGAGATTTCAAAGGCTTTCCGGATATATCCCAATCCGGCTGACGGACGCTTCTTTCTTGAACTTCAGGATCCTGCATTTATGTATTCGAACTACAGAGTAAGCGACTTGAACGGCCGCGTGGTGCAGCGGGGCTCCATCACCAAGCTGCGTATGCTCCTTGATCTCAGCGGAGAAAGTGCCGGAATCTATATTTTGGACATTCAAACTTCCACCCGGAGCTATGTGATGAAAATGGTGATCAGCAAATAGAAAGGAATTAAAATCGTGGCAATAAAAAAGGGCTCGCAGCTGGTGGGCCCTTTTTCCAGGCGGAAGAAGAATTAAAGCTTACTATTTCAGCACGCCCAGTGATTTGCCCACTTTGCTGAATGCGGTTATGGCCCGGTCGAGGTGATCCTTCGTGTGCGCAGCGGATATCTGAACACGGATGCGCGCCTGCCCCTTCGGCACCACGGGATAAAAGAAGCCGATCACATAAATGCCTTCTTCCAGAAGGGCATCGGCCATTTTCTGGCTCAGCACGGCATCATAAAGCATGATGGGAACAATGGGGTGTTCGCCTGCTTTGATATCAAAACCGGCAGCGGTCATTTCTCTGCGGAAATAGCGCGTATTCTCCATGAGCCTGTCGCGCAGTTCCGTGGTTTCGCTGAGCATCTCAAAGACACGCAGCGAAGCCCCCACAATGGCCGGAGCCAGTGAATTCGAGAAGAGGTAGGGTCGTGATCGCTGTCGCAACAATTCGATGATTTCTTTCCTCCCCGATGTAAATCCGCCCATGGCACCACCGAGTGCTTTCCCGAGCGTTCCCGTGATGATATCCATGCGACCCATGACGCCCCGGTACTCGTGCACGCCCCGGCCGGTTTTTCCCATAAAACCCGTGGAGTGGCATTCGTCACTCATCACAAGGGCATCGTATTTCTCTGCCAGCTCGCATATTTTGTCGAGCTGCGCAATCGTCCCGTCCATCGAGAAAACCCCATCGGTCACAATGATCCTGCTCCGCTGATTTTGTGCTTCTTTCAGCTTTTCTTCCAGGTCTTTCATATCGTTGTGCCTGTAGCGGTAGCGTACCGACTTTGTCAGACGCACTCCGTCAATGATGGAAGCATGGTTCAGTTCATCCGAGATGATAGCATCTTCCGGTCCGAAAAGCGGTTCGAATACACCTCCGTTGGCATCAAAAGCAGCGGCATAGAGGATGGTATCTTCCGTGCCCAGAAATTCGGCAATTTTTGCTTCCAACTCCTTGTGAATATCCTGTGTTCCGCAGATAAAACGAACCGAACTCAGGCCGTAACCCCGCTGCTCGAGGGTCGACTTGGCCGCCTCTATCAGGCGCGAGTCATCGGCCAGTCCCAAATAGTTGTTGGCACAAAAGTTCAGAACTTTTTTGCCTCCGGCCAATGTGATTTCGGCCCCCTGAGGGGAGGTAATGATCCGTTCATTTTTGTAGAGTCCGCTTTCTTTAATTCCTTGCAGTTCTTTTTGTAATCTTTCCTTTACTCCGGCATACATGGCAAATGTTTTTATTTCAATGTGAAGTTAAAAAATTCGATGCGCCTGCTCTGCGAATTCTTCCGGGATTCTCCGTCAGAGATTAAAAATGTAAATTCAAAGCATGGAGCAAATGAGCAAAATGGAAGAAGCCACTTTCGCTGCGGGTTGCTTTTGGTGTGTAGAAGCTGTTTTTCAGCGCATCAATGGAGTCATCCGTGTGGAGCCGGGCTATGCCGGAGGGCATATCAAAAACCCTTCTTACAGGGAGGTTTGCAGCGGACGTACCGGGCATGCCGAAGTGGTGCGTATTGTATTTGACCCCGGGATTGTAAGCTACAGGGAGCTTCTGGAGGTGTTTTGGCACAGCCACGATCCCACCACAGCCGACCGGCAGGGTGCGGACCGGGGCACGCAATACCGGTCCGTCATTTTTTATCACAATGAGGCACAAAAAGAAGAGGCCCTGAACTCGCGAAGGGCTTGTGACGATAGTGCGCTGTGGCCCGACCCGATTGTCACTTCCGTAGAAGCTTTACGAAACTATTTCCCGGCCGAAATCGAGCATCAAAACTACTTCACCCTTCATGGCCACGAACCCTACTGTGCACTGGTCATCCGGCCAAAAATCGAAAAACTTGAGAAGGATTTTCCTCATCTGATGAAAGCCACG
>WFPF01000084.1 GCA_015487695.1 Chitinophagales bacterium | reverse complement strand
GCATGGCCGTAGACAGCAAAGGTAATATTGTCATTGGCTTCAATATTGAAGACACCGTGGAGATAGGCGGCCTAATCTTTTATCCCGATCCTAGCATGATATCGGTCGTTAAATTCAATCCTCAGGGCCTCTTGCTCTGGCATTTTGATGTGCAGCCTCAACCGGGTACTATGATACACCGTCCTAATAAACTTAATGGTTTAACTATAGATGCAAATGATGATATATACTTTGGGGGTTATACAATTGAAGGTGAAGTCTTTGGTAATGATACAGTAGGAGAAACAACCAATGAAACCGGATTTGAATATCTCGTTAAACTTACTTCTTCCGGGGACTTTGACTGGCTTCGTTATCCTGATCGCGTTGCTGCAAATGTATTTTTAAATCTGGGTAGTTCAGATAGTCTAATCACTGGTATCGGTTATATTGGAGGTTTCTCGGAGTATGGAAATACTCGAATAGAGCAGAAACAAAATGCAGGATTTCAGGATCCCTATTATGTAACTTATAATACCAACGGAATATTTAAGGATGCCCAGGTTTTATATGGGCTACAAGGCGACCGCGATGCCGGAATGGTATTAAGTTACGATGCCATCGGCAACCTCTATATCGGTGGTGCTTTTAACAATAAGCTGCTGCTGGGCAAGGATACCCTCAGAAGCGAAGGCGGACTCTCTGATGTTTTCATTGCCAAATACGGCAGTTGCCGCTGCCCAGATACATCAAACCCTGACGACACCACCGGTGTACGTGCCCTGCACCCCGGTGAAGCAAATATCGAGCTCCGCATCGCACCCAACCCCGCCCGCACTTCTGTCACGGTTACCTTGCTTGCACCTCGGCATCTGCTTTCCAATCTGCCCGCCTTAGCGCTGATTGATATAAACGGACGAAGGGTCCGGGATAATATAAATCCTTCGATGATGCTGGATGCCGGGCACGGTAAAGCAGCCCTGGCCTATCGTGTAGACCTAAGCGGTATTGAAAGCGGGGTGTATGTGGTCCGGGCCGTTGCCAATCAGTGGAAAGTGAGCGGAAAATTAATACTAAAATGAGCGGAAGAGGATGAATACATGAGTCCCCTCAGAAATATACGCTAGTTACGGGGCATTCGACCTTACCCCAAAGGCTCGAGCAATTTATAATTCATTTTTGGGCGTCCGCCCCCGATCCCCGCTTCCTGACGAAGGCCCTGACGGCCTTGTCAGGATACTGACCGCCCCCACGGCTGCGCGTCAGTAGCGGAGCTTCTTTCTCAATTCACTGAAGAGAGGTAGCGCTTTTCCTGCGGCCGGTCCCGCCTATTCCACAATGCGGGTCAGAAAGTAGAAGCTCTGCCGGTCCACATCAAAGCTTTCGCTCCGGACTTCCGGAGGCAGACTCGTCCACTCCCCTCCCAGATCCATGCGATGCCATTCTCCCTCCGATCGATAGCGCAGAGGCATGCGAAAATCCGCTTCATCAGCCTGCCAACGCAAGGCTATGCGCCCCTCTTCCTCCCGTCTGATTTCCAGCATCGGAGGGTCTTTGTGATAAAGAAATTGCCGCATCATCGGGGCCAGGGGATATTCCGTATGGGTATCCATCCATGCAATGAGCTCTCCGGTGGAAGTGACCCGGTGATAAAAGTCGCGGTTCATCTCACGAAGCAGTGCAAACCATACAGAGGAATCATTGATGGTATTCCGGATGCTGTGCAGCATCCATGATCCCTTGTAATACTGGTCGTTGCCTGAAAATCCCGTTCTGTCGCCTTTCTTTACCTTTTTTACAATGGGCTCCTTGTTTTCAATGAGATAGCGCTGGCTAAGGAGATACTTCACAGCCTTTGCATAGTTGGCGTAATATTCCACATAGAGCGCTTCGGAATAGGTGGTAAATGATTCATGAATCCATGTTTCGGACATGTCGGCAGCACTTATGCTGTTGCCAAACCATTCGTGACCGCTCTCATGCACCACGATGTAGTCCCAGCCCATCCCCGTAGGATCATAACCGAGATAACCGGGCAAATAGTGATTGCCATAAGCAATGGCGCTTTGGTGTTCCATACCGAGATAGGCCGTTTCTACAAGTTTATATCCGTCCTCGTAAAAAGGATAGGGACCGAAGTAATGTTCAAATGCCTTTAACATTAGCGGCACCTCGCGTCCAAAATATTTTTCTGCCTTAGCCTTATTATATGAATAAACGTAATAATCCAGGTCAAGACTGTCGCCCCGGATGCCTTCATAGCGATCGTGAATATGGGCATAATTGCCAATGTAGAAGGTCACATTGTAAAGATTGATCGGATTGATCACCCGCCAGGTGAAGCGCGTCATCCCCGGAGCCGCACGCCCGGTATCTATCAGGCGCCCGTTGCCGATGGCCATGAGGCTGTCGGGGACGGTGTAAATCATTGTGACTCCGCTGTCGGGCTCATCGGCCGGATCGTCTTTGCAGGGCCACCAGAGCCGGGCCCCTTCGCCTTCACAGGCCACTGCCAGGATCGGATTGCCGAGGGAATCGCTGCTTTTCACAAAACCTCCGTCCCAAGGAGCGCGCCTGGCGATGACGGGTTTGCCATGATATCCTATCCGGATTTCCTGACGCATGCCGGGCTTCCAGCTGCCGGGTACCTCAATATAAATGTTGTCTCCCCTGCGGGAATAAAGCAGCGGATCTCCGCCCGCATCAATGCCGTCCAACTGAAGCTGCCCACTCAACTGAAGTACGAGCGTATCCATCTCCTTCAAGAGCTCAAAAGTAAAATCCACACTTCCCGATATCTCTGTTTTTTCCAGATCAAAGTGAAGATTGAGCGTGTAGTGGATGGCGTTTACCGCTGCATCCTCCGGAGGCTGCAACTGTGCATTCATTTTTCCGGAAATACCCGTGAAAAAAAGCAGGCAGAAAAATAAAATCCTGGATGCCCGCGATGCTTCGCAAGGCGTTTTTTCGTGATTCATGATTTAAAAATAGCAATTAGTATTTGCTTTGAGCCGCAGGGCCAATGCCCGGTCATGCATTCATCGCTGCACCCCATGAGGCAGGAAGCAAAGCGGCAAGCGCCAAAGAATCTTTATCCGTCAGGAAAAAAACAAGAGAGGCCTTCCTGCTTTTGCCCTTGCGGGGATGCCTGCACAAAAGTGCTGCCCTCCTGAAAGAAAAGGCTCCGGCTCGCTGCGGCAAAGGCGTCAAAAATTGCTAATTTGCAGCTCAAATTTTCGAAGGATGGAGCAAGTATCGGAACGACTGCAGCGGCTGGAAGAATCGGCCACCATTGTAATGGCCCAGAAAAGCCGCGAACTGAAAGCCCGGGGCCTCGATGTCATCGACCTGAGCCTTGGTGAGCCCGACTTTCTGACTCCGGCCCATATTTGTGCGGCCGCCAAACGAGCCATTGATGAGGGCTATCACCACTACCCTCCCGTGGCGGGCTATCCCGACCTGCGTGCAGCCATTTCGGAGAAGTTCAAGCACGAAAACGGACTGGATTACGCTCCCGGGCAGGTGGTGGTCTCGACCGGGGCCAAACAGACCCTTGCCAACATCATGCTTTCCCTGCTGAACCGCGGAGATGAAGTGATCGTGCCGGCTCCCTACTGGGTAAGCTATTCGGCACAGATCAAGATGGCGGGTGCCACCCTGCGCCCGGTAGCTGCGGGAATAGAAAGTGATTTCAAAATTACCGCTGCACAGCTACGTGCGGCCATCGGCCCCAAAAGCCGCATTTTCCTCTTCTCCTCTCCCTGCAATCCCACGGGGTCGGTCTACAGCCGCAGCGAACTGGAGGAACTGGCATCGGTACTCCGCGAATATCCGCAGCTTCTTATTGTGAGTGATGAAATCTATGAGCACATCAATTTCAGCGGCCGCCATCATTCCATCGGCAGTCTCGCGGGTCTCGAAAACCGCGTGATCACGGTCAACGGAGTTTCCAAAGGATATGCCATGACCGGCTGGCGACTGGGCTATATGGGCGCTCCGCTCTGGGTCGCCAAAGCATGCAGCAAGATGCAGGGGCAGTTCACTTCCGGTGCCAATACCATTGCCCAGCGGGCCGCGCTCGAAGCCCTGACAGGCGATATGGAACCGACACGCAAAATGCGGGAAGCCTTCCGCAATAGAAGAGACCTCATGGTCGGGCGCTTGTCGCAGATCGAAGGGATGCAGGTCAATGTACCCGAAGGCGCTTTTTACCTTTTCCCCGATGTGCAGGCATTCCTCGGCAAGGCTTACAAAGGGCGCAAAATCGCCTCGGTCGATGAGCTCGCACTTATCCTCCTCGAAGAAGCTCTCGTCTCTACGGTAACGGGCCGTGCATTCGGAGATGACAGCTGCATCCGGCTCAGCTATGCCAACTCCGAAGAAAACCTGAAAAAAGCAGCCGACAGAATGCAAAAATTCTTTTCCGAAATCCAATGAAAAAGCAAGCAGAAATCCGCGATCTCTTTGAACGCTTCGCCTCGATGCGTGCGCTGGTCATTGGCGACCTGATGCTCGACAGCTATCTCTGGGGCGAAGTGGACCGCATCTCGCCCGAGTCGCCCGTGCCGGTGGTGGATGTACGGGGCGAAGATCACCGCCCGGGAGGAGCCGGAAATGTGGCCCTCAATCTGCGCGCCCTCGGTGCCGGTGTCTCGATCCTGGCCCTGATCGGGGAAGATGAAGCCGGAACCCTCTTGCAGGAGCTGCTCGAGGAGGCAGGCATAGACACCGGAAGCCTTATCCGCAGCGGATCACGACCGAGTACCCGCAAAACAAGAATCCTCGGCCGTAATCAGCAGATGATTCGCATCGACAGGGAAGACCGAAGCCCCATCGCGAGCAAACTGGAAGAAGAAGTACTCGGCCGGCTGCAACAGGCCATCGACAATTCCGAACCCGATCTTATCCTCATTCAGGACTACAACAAAGGACTTCTGAGCGCAAATGTCATACGCGGCATTGCGGAAATGGCCGGCAAACACGGCATTTTCATTGCGGTGGATCCCAAGCGCAATAATTTCTTCGAATATCGCGGGGTCGACCTTTTCAAGCCCAATCTCAAAGAACTGAATGACAGTCTGGGATACCGGCTGGACGGCAGCGATCAAGAAGCGCTTGCTTCCGCACTGAAGACAATGCGCGAACGCATGCCTCACCGCTATTCCCTGCTCACTCTTTCCTCACGCGGCATGGCACTCTTTGACGGCAAATCACTGCGACATTTTGCCGCCCATCCCCGGCAGGTAGCCGATGTTTCGGGTGCTGGCGATACGGTCATTGCCGTGGCCGCCCTGGCGCTGGCATCGGGCTGCGACACAGAAAGAGCCATCGGCCTGGCCAACCTGGCCGGAGGACTCGTCTGCGAGAAAGTGGGTGTGGTGCCCGTGGATAACGGAAAACTGCGGGAAGAAGCAGAAAAAATGCTATGAGGAGGCTTCACGGAAGTCATGTAACTTTGATATTGTGATCCGCATTCTCTCCATCCATATTCCCAAAACAGCCGGCTCTTCCTTCTACCGTCTGCTGCGCACCAATTATCCCGGGGTGATTTCCGAGTCCCTGCGGAGGGAGCATCTCATGGAGATGAAAGAAAAAGGGCTCGGACTGCGCGCATACCTGCCCCCGGGGACAGAGGTCGTACATGGCCATGTGATGGCCCGCGAAGCCCTGGATGTCATCGAAGAGGAAAAGCCGCGGATTATCGCTTTCTTCCGCGATCCGGTGGACCGCGTGATCTCCAATTATTGCTATTTCATCGATCTGCTCAAAAACCCGGAGCAGAAGCAACAAAATCCCGCTGTCTACGAGATCAACAAACACCGCATTCACGAGTCGATTTATGAGTATGCGGAGATGGAAGAAAACCGCAATGTCATGAGCAAATTTCTGGAACCCCTGCGCCCCTCCGATCTCTTTTTTTGCGGGCTTACCGGGCAATATGCCCGCGATGTGGAATGGCTGGCCCGTCAACTGGAGTGGAAAGAAAAAGGAGTGGAAAGAGTCAACGTAAAGGGGCACCTGCGCAGGGAATATGTCAAAGAGACGCAGGACCTGCGTTTTTTTCTCCGCAAGATGAATGCCGATGATGTAGCTCTCTACCGCGAGGTGCAGCGCCTTCGCAAAGCAACATAAAAGTTCTGCTCCCGACCCACGGCCGGCTACCCGGAAATTACACTTTAAATCAGCTGTACATCGGCACAGATTTCGAGCAGTGCGGGACCTTCGTGCGATAGCAGGGCACGCATGGCCGCGTCCAGCTCTTCCCTCTTTTTCACCTTCAGGCCCAGACCCCCGCAACTTGCGGCATAGGCTGCAAAATCGGGGTTTACCAGATCCGTGGCCCATTTGTCCCATCCTCCGGCCCGTTGCTCCTTGCTTATTTTCCCCAGCTCATTGTTGTTGAGCACAATCACTTTCACGGGCATTTTATATTTAACAAGGGTGCTAAACTCGGCCAGATACTGGCAGATGCCTCCGTCACCGGCCACGGCAATCACCGGGCGGGCATTGCCCACGGCCGCCCAGGCCCCGATGGAGGCCGGCAGGGCAAATCCGATGGACCCGAGATACCCCGACATCAGAAAAGTCTGATGAGCCGATTCGAAATACCTGCCGAAGGAATAGGCATTGTTGCCCACATCCACACACATGACGGCATTTTCGGGGGCATGGAGGTTCAGCGCATCAAAAACGGCAATAGAACTCACCCCCCGGCCCCGCTCTTCCGAGAGGCGCCTCTTCTTCTCTTTCCTCCAGATGGCCCAGCGCTCTGCTATTTCCTCTTCCTGCCTCACTTTTTCCCGGGCCATTTCCTCCGTTTTTTCATTCAGCAGAGACACCGTGCGCGATATTTCTCCGCAGACACCCAGTGCTATGGGGTGGAACTTGGCAATGGCCAGGGGATCGAAATCAATCTGAATGATGTCTTTCTTGGATGAGATGCCCGTATGATTTGAGAAGGAGGCTCCGATCACCAGGAGGAGATCGGCTTCGTTCATAAAATAAGAAGCAATGGGCGTTCCGCTTCGACCCAGTACCCCGCATCCGAGCGGGTGCCGGTCCGAGATTTGTCCCTTGGCTTTGAAAGTCGTCATCACGGGGCAATGCAGCTTTTCCGCCAGCTCGATGATGCGGTCCATATGAAAGCGGGCCCCATGGCCCACAATGATCACAGGCCTTGCGGAGGAAGCAATCATCTCTATGGCCCGCGCCAGGCTCTCTTCCGGAGGGGCTATGCTCAGGGAAGTCATGCGGCCATCGGGGGTCTGTGCCTCTTCCTCTCCGGCCGGCAATACCTGCACCTGATCGGGGAAGGTCAAATGCGAGACCGTTCTGTTCAAAATGGCATGCTTTACAGCCAGCGACATCAGCTCGCTGTGGCGGCTTTGATGCTCGACCCGCTGATTAAATCCTGCCACGCTGCCGAAAGCAGCAAGGAGGTCGAGTTCCTGGAAGTTGCCCGTGCCCAGCACCTGTGTGGCCACCTGTCCCGTGAGGGCCAGCAAGGGTGCCCGGTCAACTTTGGCATCCCAGAGCCCCGTAAACATATTCGTACTGCCCGGCCCGGCAATCGCAAAACAAGCAGCCGGTTTTCCCAGGAGTTTTCCATAAGCCGAAGCGGCAAAAGAGGCTGCACCTTCATGCCGTATGGCGATAAAACGAAGGCGTCCCTTTTCTTCCTGGCGCCTCAGCGCATCGGCCAGTCCGAGGTTGGAGTGCCCCACCATCCCGAAGACACGGGTCACACCCCAGTTGACCATGGTCTCGGCCATAATATCGGCCACGGTCGTTTCATGGCTTTTCTCTGCTTCGAGTCCTACAAAAACAGCGTCATTCTCAATTTTCAAAGGATAAGTTTCCAGTCCGTCATCAAAGTCACCGGAACTTCCGCCATGCGGGCAAAAATCCCAGCCGTGCCAGGGACAGCGCAAAAGGCCCTTTTCGATAGAGCCTTCGCCCAACGGGCCTCCCTGATGCGGGCATTTATTGGTCAATGCGCTATATTTTCCTTCCCAGTGGGTAAGGCAAATCTCTTGGTGTCCGGCTGTTGCGGTCATCACCCGACCCTCTTGCAGCCGCTTTTTGTCATCGAGCACTTTGTACCAGGTCAATTGTTTATTCATGAGCTCTCATCCATTTTAGTATTGTATTCTTTTCAAAAGGTGGCATTTCCGATCCGAAGGAACGGTACAGTGCACCCGGCATGCCAATATCCGCAATAAAAATTTCTGCTGCCCTGTTGTAGCCCCACAATATCCTCTTCGGAGCCGCCAGGCAAAGTACCTTTGCTGCCCTGAAATGAGGCTGCCGTGCATCAGCAGCATATCCGGTCGGGAGATCCAGAGAGATTCGCAGGCAGTCACTCTCATTGGCCTCTGCGATGCGTTCTTCCAGTGGCGGGGGCAGCGGTAGGCGCTGCGAAAAACCGAGCCAGGCATCCACCCAGACATCGCAGTGGGCAGCCGGTTCACTTTGCACTCCGAATCGCATGGCCCGGTCGAGCTGAAGACGGGGAAGGCTTGCCGTGATTTCCGTAAAAAAATCGAGGTGAACAGCAAAACCCCAGGCCGCCAGCCTGCGGGCAGCCACCAGCCCACCGCCCCCGTTGTTGCCGTTGCCGACAGATATTCTGATGTCTTTTCCCTTGCGGTTGTGTGCCGCCACGAGGCGTGCCAGATGGAGACCGGCCTGTTCCATCATCAATTCAACGGGCAGGGCATAGCGGCTTATCGCTTCCGCATCCATCTGCTTAAATCGGTCGAGCCCGAATGCCTGAGCTTCCCCCCAGTTGATTTCCGGATAATTCATCTCTTTGCTTTAAATCCTTTGACCTCAGACCAAAGGTAAGGGCAGGCAGCCGGGAAAAGGGGCCCGCGGAAGCGGAAAATTTGTCCGCTGTCCAACCTTAGCCGGTTTTCTTTGGGCAGAAAGCCCGGCAAGCCCTAAAGGATACAGCCACTCCTCATCTCCCGGCCTATATGTTCCATGACAGGATTTTCAGGCAAGCTGCATATTCTCTATAGGTGGCTTCACTAATTCTTCCTTCAAATCATGGCTTCCCTTCCCCAGTTCTCCATCATTGTAAATATCGGCAAGAGTTTTTTCCCTTTTTCACTCAATGAATACTCTACTTTTGGCGGTATTTCATTGTAAGACATTCGTATCAGGATTTCCTGCTCTACTAACTTCTTCAAGGTCTGAGAAAGCATTTTGTCGTTGATTCTAACAAGTTCTCTTTTTATGACATTAAATCGCTTGGCTTTCTCACGCAGTGCATAAATCACAAGTCCGGGCCATCTGCCAGCAATAACGCTTAAGGTCAAATCCACCGGACAATAATAAATGGTACCGTTTAACTGATATTTCTTCATTCGCTAAAAATAGGGTAACCCTGCTTTACTTACCTAAAAGATAGTGCTTTCAATTTGGGAAGTATTGTAAAGAGGGAAAGAGGACAATTTACATTTGTAGCAATACTTTCTTTAAAAAAACCAATAGATAAAAAAAGATGTAGCCAATATTCTTTTAATGGAATGATAAGATCCTGCCAGAGGGAAAGCTGAAATGAAAACGAAAAAATAAAAATAATATTCAAACAACTAAAAAAAGAAAGAAGATGAAAAAAGAAGAGAAAATGAAGGAAAAGAAAAATGTCACATTAAATCTTTCAAGAGCTATTATGAAAGGAGACTGGAAACAGGTGGATGATCTGCTTTCCGATGACTTTAGCTATATCGGAGACGGACGTCCCTCAATGAATAAGAACGAATACATTGCATTTATGAAAAATGTATTATTTGCAGCATTTAGTGATATGCAGATGGAATTCCTGCACGTTGTGGCCGAAGGGGATTTAGTATCCGTAAACTATACGAACACGATGAAACATGTCGCCAGTTGGTTTGGGGTTCCTGCAACTCTCAAAACGGTTGTAGCATCCGGTCAGTTTATACGGGAAGTAAAGGACAGTAAGATCACGGCTGAATGGCAAACAACAAATGCCGCGGGCCTGATGATGCAGTTAAGTGCCCGGCAATAATGTAGAAAGCCCGGCAGGGCCGTGTCCTCCTACAAAAAAGTATTGAGCCAGAGCGCCAGCGCAAAGAGCACACTGAAGAGCAACTGCATGTTGATCGTGTTCACGTTGGCTTTCACCAGCTCGCGGGTTTCATACTTCTGCCGGATATAACGAAGCACCCCGGCACCAAAGATTGCAATGTAGGCGGCCGGCAGCAGGAGCAGGTAATTCCGGAAGTAATAGGAAAGTCCGATGGTGCTCAGCACTGCCAGAAAAAGGATGCCCGCATAGAGATTGATGGACTTTTCCTTTCCGAAAGTCACCACAAGGTGGTTTTTGCCCGTGGCCGCATCGCCTTCCATATCCGGAAATTCATTGATCAGGAGGATATTGGTGGTCAGCAGTCCTGCGGGTATGCCGATGAGAGCCGCTTCCCAACTGTATTGTCCCGTCAGCACATACCAGGCGCCAAAGGTGAGCAGCGGACCATAACTCAGAAAAATGACTGCTTCGCCCAAGCCTTTGCGGGCTACGAGACGAAGGGGCGGAGCCGTGTAAAAATAGCCGAGTGCAAGGCCGGCCAGCCCGATGTAAAGCACCCCTGTTCCCACCTGCCAGGCGAGGTAGAGGCCGATGCCCAGAGCCGCAGCCAGCAGGGCCATGCCGAGGCGTTTGGTGCCTTCGGGAGAGATGAGGCGCAACTCGATGGCGCGGCTGCCTCCGCTGTATTTCTGGAAATAGCTCGTATTGGCCTCATCGGTGCCGCTTGTATAATCAAAATAATCGTTCATTACATTGCTACCGAGATGCAAGAGAATCACTCCGAGAATGGTTAATAAAAAAAGCGGCCATGAAAATCCTCCGGCCAGACCATATGCGGGGGCATTAGCTGCCAGCACCCCGGCAATGACCACCGGCAGGGCCGAGGCCGTGATAAAAGGCAGGCGCGTTATCACCAGCGCTTTGATCATCTTCGTTGAAAATTTGATGGGGACGTCCACATCTTCTTCGATGGGTTCGGTCACCCCGCAAAAGCCCGTTTGTCCCGCTTCCTTGCCATTGGCATAGGTCGGGGTGATGCGGATTTTGGCCGAAATCAGTTTTCCGTGTTTGTCTACGAAAACGGTTTTGCCGACATACTCCCCTTCGGTGCTGGCTATTTTCAGCCATTCTTCCACATTCTGCAGTACAATCTCTCCGGGAGAGAAAAGCGAGACTCTTTTTTTGTGGATGACTTCTTCGGGTTCGTATTTAAAAATTTCGCGGGCACCGTCATTGTAGCTTTCAATGATGCCCTCCATATCGCAGGTGATGACACTTTTTGGCATAGCAGTAAATTTTGTCCTAAGATATAAAAGCTCTTTAAATTGAAGCACTTTAGCCCCTGTTTTTAATTTTATTATCCTATATTCGTATATCTAATACATAAAGATATGCCCATCTTAAATTACACCACGCGCATTCACTATGAAAAATCAATTATGGAAATCCGGCAGCAACTCGTGCAGCACGGTGCCACAAGGATTGTAAGTGACTACAACGGTTTGATTCCTACAGCGATTCGCTTTAGCCTCCCGGTCAATGGGCAGGAAGTAGCCTTTAGTTTACCGGCAAACTACCGGGGTGTCCTTGCCTCGTTGGAGGCCAATCCGGATGTGCAGAAGCGATATCGGAATGAGGAACATGCGCTGAATGTGAGCTGGCGGATCATTAAAGACTGGGTAGAGGTTCAAATGGCACTGGTTGAAGTACGGCTGGCCGAGGTAGCGGAAGTATTCCTGCCCTATGCCATTGGCAAGAGCGGCAAAACCCTCTTTCAGGAAATCAAAGGGGGCGCGATGCAAATGCTACAAACTCCGCAAGAATGATTTAGAATTTGCGGGCTTTCGTCTCTTTCTCTTTCTTCTCCGGAATCCGTGCCATGGCCCGCTCGCTGATGGCCGCAATGCTGAGCGAGGGGTTGACCCCGGGGTTGGCCGAGATCATGGAGCCGTCACAAACGAGCATGTTTTTGTAGCCGAAGACCTCATTGTTTTTGTTGATTACCCCTTTGGAGGCATCGGCAGCCATGACGGCCCCGCCCAGAATGTGGGCCGTAGAGGGAATGCCGAAAAGACTTTCGGAGATCATGGCCGTGGCCTTTCCGTTTACGATTTCAGCAAACTTGCGTGTGAGGGCCTGTGACTCGGGAATGAAAGCCGTAGGTGCCCGGCCCTGCTCTGCCCGGCTTTGAAGGCGGCCGCTGCGGCTGCGTTTCAGGCGCAGGGTGCTCTCGAGCGTTTGCATAAAGAGCAATACCGTGGTTTTTCGTGACCAGCTTTGCCTGAAATAAATGCGAAAATAAGCCCCGGGAGCACTGAGGAGTTCCCTGAAAATACCGCCCAGGCGTCTGAGAAAAGTGCGGCCGCTCACATAGGGCAGATGCAGCCATTTCCACGCATCGGAAGAGGGTCCGTAGCGCACAGGCTCCAGGTGGGAATGAGGATCGGTATGCAGAATACTGCCGATGGCAATGCCCTGCGACATATCCCGGTCCCGGTCGAGGGTGCTCACACTCACCAGCGTTTCGTTGTTGCTGCGTATCTCAAATCCCACGCGCTCCGAGAGGCGCGGCAGGGATTTTTTGCGAAGCTTGAGCAGGAGGCGCACGGTGCCGAGCACACCTGCCGAGAAAACAACTCCCCGGGCCGTAAAGGATTGGCTGCGGGCCGGCCAGCGGGTGCTGCTGCGCACACGGACACGGTAGCCCTCGCTGCCGTCTGCCTTGCCGAGGGGTTTCACATCCGTCACCCGGTGCTCAGCCAGTATGCGGGCACCCCGTTTCTGAGCCAGGTAGAGGTAGTTTTGGTCGAGCGAATTCTTGGCATGATAACGGCAACCCGTCATGCAGGCTCCGCAAAACCGGCATCCGGCCCTGTCAGGCCCTTCTCCCCCAAAATAAGGATCGGACACCCTGCGGCCTTCTTCGCCAAACCAGACCGAGACATAAGGTGCTTCGAAGTGTTTTTTCAGCTTCAGCTCCCCGGCCAGCTCAGCGAGGGCCTTGTCCGCATCATAAAAGCGGGGATTACGGACGGCCCCCAGCATGCGCAGTGCTTCCCGGTAGTAAGGTTTCAGTTCCTCTTGCCAGTCCGCCAGGCCCTTCCAACTGCCCGAGTGAAAGAAATGGCTTTTCGGAACAGGAAGGGTATTGGCATAAACCAGCGAGCCCCCGCCCACACCCGTGCCCGACAAGACGAAAAGGTGGCGAAAGGCCGTGATCTTCATAATCCCGAAAAAGCGAAGGGCGGGAATCCATAGCCATTTTCTCAGATTGCGGTTGCTCTTCGGAAAGTCACCGGGCCGGTACCATTTCCCCTTTTCCACCACCAGCACGGAATATCCCTTTTCGGCCAGGCGCAGGGCGCTCACGGATCCACCGAATCCACTTCCGATGATGATGTAATCGTAATCGTGCATGGGCAAAATGGCTCTGTTCTTTTTCCCTCTCCGGAAAGCAAGAAGATACGCAATATTTTATTCCTTCTCCCCGGCCTTGTTGACTCCGCTCATCAGAAAAGCCTGCAAGAAAGGGTTCAGATCGCCATCGAGGACGGCATCCACATTGCCGCTTTCGTATCCGCTGCGAACATCTTTCACCAGCTTGTAGGGATGCAGCACGTAGTTCCGTATCTGGCTCCCCCACTCGATCTTTTGTTTGCCGGCTTCCACTTTGTCGCGTTCTTCGTTGCGTTTTTGAATTTCCAGGTCATAGAGCCGCGATTTGAGCATCTTCAGTGCCGTCTCGCGGTTGGCGTGCTGCGAGCGTCCTTCCTGACACTCTACGACAATGCCCGAAGGGAGGTGCCGCACACGGACAGCCGTTTCCACCTTGTTGACATGCTGCCCACCCGCTCCGCTCGATCGGAAGGTATCCCATTCGATATCGGCCGGGTTAATTTCAATCTCAATGGTATCGTCTACTACGGGATAAACAAATACGGAGGCAAAACTGGTATGTCTTCGTTTATTGCTATCGAATGGGGATATGCGTACGAGGCGATGCACGCCCGATTCACCTTTCAGGTAGCCGTAGGCAAAAGGGCCCGAAAATTCGAGGCTCACCGATTTGATGCCGGCTACATCCCCATCCTGGCGGTCCAGTTCCCTCACTTTGTAGCCATTCTTCTCGCCCCACATGATGTACATGCGCATGAGCATGGAAGCCCAGTCGCAGCTTTCGGTGCCACCCGCACCCGAGTTGATGGTCAGGATGGCATCGAGCTGGTCTTCTTCCTTGTTGAGTGTTGATTTCAGTTCCAGATCGCTGACGGCCTTGCGGGCTTCTTCAAACTTCCGCTCCACCTCTTCGGGTGTGGCTTCGCCCATTTCGGCAAATTCCTGAAGTACGAGGGCATCATCGAGCAGTTCCCTGGCGCTTTCGTACTCGCGCACCCAGTTTTTGTTCATCTGAATGCCTTTGAGTATTTGCCGGGCCCGCTCGGGGTCGTTCCAAAATTCCGGATCTGCAGCTATCCGTTCTTCTTCCTGTATGTCGAGTTTTCGTTTGTCGATGTCAAAGATACCTCCGCAACGACTCCAACTTCTTCTGCAGCGATTTTACTTCTTCGTTTGTCATAAGAATGGGTCCCTTCGTTTGTGATTAAAAATATCGCTGGGGTAAAATTACAGAAGGGACAGCGAAAGTTCCTTTAAATTTACGCCTTATGAAATATCTCCTTTTTCTCTCTTTGCTCCTGCCCGGAGCCCTTGCGGCACAAAGCGAAGAGATTCATGTCATTGAAGAAAAGTATGAGCATCTGGATTCGCTTTTCTCACAATTCCGCGGCAAGGTGATCTATATCGATTTCTGGGCCAGCTGGTGCCGTCCCTGCCTGGAAGAGATGCCCTATTCACGAAAGTTGCAGGAGCAATTTAAAGGCGAAGACCTTGTCTTTCTCTATCTGGCCTACCGCGACCGCGAAGCCGCCTGGCGCAGCAAGATGGAAGCACTTAAAATGCCCGGCTATCACTATTTTCTGGATGCCCGGCTGACGGCCGAAGCGAAACGGGAATTTGGAATTGCGGCCATTCCTCATTTTGCCATGATCGGAAAGAACGGAAAAGTTGCCTATGTGCAGGCCCTCTCACCTTCTTTTGATGAGACGGCCAGCGACCTCCGCAAACTGCTGGAAGAGTGAGCGTGGCCGAAGTCTATACCCAGCGTCAGCTCGCCTTCGAGGCGCAGGCTGCAAGTCTTAAAAAGCAATATGAGCGGCTGAGTTGGTTGCGGGCTCTTCTTTTTCTGCTGAGCCTTGCCCTGCTTATCTATCTCTTCGGTCTTCAGCCCCTGGCCGGAGCCCTGGCCGTGCTGCCCCTGGTGGGCCTCCTCGGCCTCTTTGTGCAGCATCACGAGAAAATATCGGAAGCCCGGAGCAAGGCCGCCCGCCTGGCTGCGATCAATGCCGAAGAAGCCCAGAGGCTTTCGGGCAGCTATCTGCCAGTTGACGAGGGCGCTGAATTTGCCAATCCCGATCATCCCTACAGTTCAGATCTCGACCTCTTCGGACGGCATTCGCTCTATGCCTGCCTCTGCCGGGCAAAGACGCCCCACGGACGTCACCTGCTGGCGGCCTGGCTGCAAAGCCCTGCCGCTCCTGCCGAAATCAGACTGCGGCAGGAAGCCGTGGCCGAACTCAGCGAAAAGATTGATCTCCGCCAGGAAATGCTCTACTATGCCGAAAAGATAGACCGCAGCATGCAGGAGCTTACGGCACTGGCCGAATGGGGAAAAGACAAAAGCGCAGAGACAGAGTCGGGATTCTTTCTGAAGCTTCTTTCTTACGGCTATCCCCTGCTCACCCTGACGGCCATCACCCTGAGCATGGCCACGGAGCTCAGCGGCTGGGTTCCTCTGGGGCTTTTTCTGGGCAGTTTTCTCGTTCTGAAAGCTTTTTCGAAAGAGATTGCCCTGTCTCAGGCGGCCTGCAACGGGCATGCACGCACGCTGCAGCGTTTCGAGGGAATCTTCCGCGCGGTGTCGGACACTGCCTTCAAAAGTGCGCTCCTGCTCGAAATACAGCAAAAACTGGGCAGCGAGGCAGCCCCGGCCGTACGGCAGTTGGGCCGGCTTTCGGCTGCTTTCGACTCGCGACTCAACGCCCTCGTCTACCTCTTCGGAAACGGCCTCTTCCTGCGCGACCTCGGTCTGTTGCTCAAAACCCGGCATTGGCGGGTGCTCTATGGCCCGCGGCTGGACAACTGGTTTCTTTCCACCGCCAGGCTCGAAGCCCTCGCTTCAATGGGCCGGCTCCTTTACAACCGGCCTTCCTTCACATTCCCCGTCATCTGCGAAGGTGAATATCAAATGGAAATGAAAGATGCCGGTCATCCGCTTATTCCCGAAGACAAATGTGTGCGCAATGAGCTCGCCATGAAAGACCGTGGCCGGGTCGAACTGATCACCGGCTCCAACATGGCCGGAAAATCGACCTATCTGCGCAGCATCGGTATCAATATCGTGCTGGCCCAGGCAGGTGCCCCCGTTATGGCTTCCGCAGCCCGCATCTCGCCTACCCGCCTGATCAGCAGCATGCGCAATGCCGATGCCCTCGATGCCAACATTTCTTCTTTCTATGCCGAATTGCTGCGCCTCAAACTCATACTGGACGAAACCCGCAAACGCAAAGACATCTTCTTTCTCATTGATGAGATTCTGAAAGGCACCAACTCGATGGACCGCCACAAGGGATCAGTGGCCCTCCTCGGGCAATTGGTGAAAGCGGGAGGCAGCGGCCTCATCTCGACCCACGATCTCGATCTGGCCGAAAAAGCCCGGGAAATGAAGGGCGTTCTTAACTACAGCTTCGAGGTTGATATCCGCGGAGGGAAGCTCTTTTTCGACTATAAGAAACACCCCGGCATCTGTCATTCGCTGAATGCCACACTGCTCATGAAGCAGATGGGCATTGAGATAGACGAAAATGAAGAATAAAGCGTAATTTTAAAATGCCTGCAATAGAAAGAAATGATAAAATCTGATCAAATAATACAAGCTTTTTCCTTTCTGCTTCTCCTGCTTTCGGCATATCGACCGCTGGCGGCACAGAGTTATCAGGCTCCCCTGAGCAGCCCTTTCGGGCTCGAAACGACCGGCAATTACAGCAGCCCGGCCGTAGCCGACCTGGACGGTGACGGTGACGGAGATGTACTGGCAGGATTCGGCAGCGGTGATTTTGCATATTTTCAGAACAAAGGAAACGCCAAAGCTCCGTTCTTTGCCGGCAATGTGGTCAATCCTTTTGGCCTGAGTGCGCTTCCGGCCAGGAACAATCCGGCCCTGGTCGACCTGGACGGAGACGGAGACTTTGATCTCTTTTGCGGCAGCAGCAACGGCCTTTTTTATATCGAGAACACGGGCGACCGGAACAATCCGCAATTTGCTGCCGCCCTCGGCAATCCTTTTGACATTATCCCTCCGCAGGGGCTCAACAGGCCCGAATTTGCCGACCTCGACAGGGATGGCGATCCCGACCTCTTTCTGGCCGCCACCGATGGCAATGTCTATTATTTTGAAAATACCGGAGATGCTCAGAACCCGGCCTTTGCCGCTCCGGTCAAGAATCCCTTCGGAATGAAGGGCGTGGGCGCTTCGGCTGCCATGGCTTTTGATCGCGAGCGGCTGAACCTCGGAATCCGGGTACTCATCTGCGAGGGAGATACGGGGCATTTCTATGCCTATGGCGAAGACAGCAGCGGGCATTTCTCCTTTTTGGGAAAAGATCTGTCGAACCTGGGACCCATCGGTAGCGATGTACGCCCGGTCTTTTATGATCTCGATGATGACGGCTACAGCGATGTACTGGCAGGCAATGCCGATGGCGAGTTCCACCTTTTTCTGAGTTCGGCCCCGCTGGGAACTTCCCCCCACCCCGAGGCCATGCCCCGGAT
>WFPF01000083.1 GCA_015487695.1 Chitinophagales bacterium | reverse complement strand
TTTGTAGTGGTAGGCAAAATTAGGACAGGAATTTACGAATTTTTAAATTGCTGTCAATATGAAAAAAACGAGAAGGAAATTCAGTTCAGCCTTTAAGACAAGGGGTACTTTCCCTTACCCGAGACTCCCGAAGGAAATTACGGGGAAGAAGAATAAGCGGATATGAATAAAACAATGCTTTGCTTTTTGCTGCTGACAGGCCTTATTTTTTCTTCCTGCAAGGAAAAGGGCAGGCTTATTCCCGGGGAGACACTCAGCTCGACAAGGATCGAGTATGTCATGCCCGAAGAGGGCGCCCCGCACGAGGGCACCTGGCTGCAGTGGCCGCACCATCACCAGTATGGAAAGGCATACCGCGATGGCCTCGACCCGACCTGGATTGAGATGACGCGCGAACTGCAGAAAAGCGAGAAAGTGCACATCATCGCGTATGATCAAAAAGAAAAGGATCGGATAAGCAATTTGCTGCA
Source organism: Chitinophagales bacterium (assembly GCA_015487695.1). GTDB lineage: Bacteria > Bacteroidota > Bacteroidia > Chitinophagales > S012-47 > S012-47. The sequence goes on along the minus strand of WFPF01000083.1, from coordinate 7,720 downwards.
AGGGGCCGGGGTCTCCCTGCAGGGATTAGATTTCAAACTCTTTAAAACAGACGATACCTGGATACGCGACAACGGTCCTGTTTTCGTCAGAGATAAAAACGGGGAGCTGCTCATTGAAGATTGGGGTTTCAATGCCTGGGGAAGGAAGAGGGATTACCTAACGGGGTTTCCGATTCATTACGCATATTGCAATGCGATACCCCAAAAGATCGGCCGGGACCAGAACCGGGAGCTTATTGACCTCAACGCAAGCATGATCCTCGAAGGCGGCAGTGTGGAGATAGACGGCCGGGGAACCCTCATGGCCTGCAAAAGCTCGATACTCAATAGAAACCGAAATCCGGGAATGAGCATGGAGGAAGCCGAGATTCTCTTTAAAAAATTTCTCGGATGCAGCCACTTTATCTGGCTTGACGGGCAGGCCGGGCTCGAGATTACCGACCAGCACATTGATGGATTTGCGCGCTTTGCGGATGCCCACACCATTGTGACGATGAACGAAGCCGATCTGCTGGAGTACGAAGTGAAGCCATCGGACATTGACAGGCTTTTCAGTGCCAAAGACAAAGACGGAGTGGCATATCAGTTTTTAAAACTCCCGCTGACGCAAAAAAATGTACGCACAACGAATGGCACGGATATGGGCTACAAAGGCTCCTATGTAAACTATTACATTGCCAATGCCCGCGTCCTGGTTCCTAACTATGAGGACTCCAATGATTCACTGGCCAACGCCATCTTACAGTCTTTTTATCCGGACAGGACCGTTGTTGGCATTGATGTCAGAAACCTCTATGCCAACGGGGGCATGATTCACTGTGTCACACAGCAGCAGCCCCTGGAGTAAATCTTCCATAGGCACCTGGTGCTCTTGCGGCAATCCTTGTGATCGTCAGGGGCAATGCATATCTTCGGGAGGCATTTATGGTATTTGAGGGCAAATGTTTTGCAGCCGGGCCATCCGGTTGAGAGGCGCTTCCCGCACTGCCGGATGCCTTTTGGGCATGAACTTCAATTACGACATATTCATTGATCTGGCTTCCATTGCGGGTATTTTCGTGGGTTTTGCCGCACTGATTACGGCTTCCGGAAGCGGGCGCCATCCGGCACTCCTCAAAGGGATTGTCAACATCGGCATGCTCAGCCTCTCGGCCTCGCTCATACCCGTATTGCTTGCATCTTATGAGATAGACAGCCATCTGCTTTGGCGTATTTCTTCCGGGCTTTTTCTCTTCCTGATCTGGTATGCCCTTTTGCACCCGACTACGAGGAAATTCCTTGCCGTTCAGTTTCGGATCGATCTACGGGCAGCCCTTGTTTTCTGGATATTGATCGAAACGCCCATACAGGTGCCGCTCTTTTTATCGCTTTTGGGCCTCTATCCCCAATGGCATCATGCTTTTTATATTACCAGCATCATTCTCAATCTTATTCAGGCCGGGTATCTGCTCGTGCAGTATGTGCACGTTCCACGCTCCGAGTGAGTGGCTCCGCATGCATTTGCCGGAGTTTACCGGGTCCGTCCGCTTGGTTTTGTCTTTTTCAGCTTTTCTTTTTCCAAAACGTATGGAAAAAGAAATCCCGGCCCAATAGAGCCGGGATCTGATTTTTTATCTTCCCGGCAGCGGAGCTGCTCTATATTCCTGTGATTACATTCGGAATACGTAGGTATATATCCTGCCCGGATTCGAAGGATAGAAGCCCTCAATCATCACTCCTTCGCCTTCCCCTATGTTGCTGAGTATCTGTTCGGCATCTTCTACCGTGCTCACCGGCTTTTCGTTGATCGAGAGGATGATGAAGCCTTCGCGGATATTGGTGTTGTCTTTCAGTGCTCCGTCACGCAGTTTAATCACCTCCAGTCCGCCCCGGATACGTAATCTGCGGGCCAGCTCCGTTTCCACATTCTTCAGCGTGGCACCCAGAATGTCGAGCATGCCGTCATCGCTTTTGGATACCAGTTCGGTGGTGTTCATCTTGTTTTTCAGCAAAACGGGTTTTACGTATTCGCTGCCATCGCGGTAGTAGATAATATCGACTTTGTCGCCCGGACTGTAGAGTGAGAGTTTTTCCTGCAACTCGGCCACACTGTTGACGGCATCGTTGTTGATTCCCGTGATCACGTCTCCCACCTCGAGGCCGGCTTCGTCAGCCGCACTGCCTTCGAATACGTTGGCAATATAGACGCCCTGAGTGACCGAGAGCCCTTTCTCATCGGCCAGTGAGGCATTGACATCGGCAATGTTGACTCCGAGGAAGGCCCGTTGCACTACTCCGTAGTTTCGCAGGTCATTCACCACTTTCTTTACAATGTTCACGGGCACGGCAAAGGAGTAGCCGGCATAGGTGCCCGTGGGGGTGGCAATGGCGGTGTTGATGCCGATCAGTTCACCGCGTGTATTCACCAGTGCGCCTCCGCTGTTGCCCGGATTCACAGCAGCATCGGTCTGAATGAAAGACTCGATGGGAGCCATGGATTGCTGGCTCAGGAGATTGATATTCCGTCCTTTGGCACTCACGATTCCGGCTGTCACGGTCGACATGAGCTCGAAGGGGTTGCCCACGGCCAAGACCCACTGACCCACCACGACCGAGTCGCTGTTGCCAAAAGGAATGGCGGGCAGGTCTTCTTCGTCAATCTTTATCAGGGCAATATCGGTGCTCGGGTCGCTGCCGATGACCCGGGCCGTCAGGGTGCGGTTGTCATTCAAAGTCACTTCCAACTCATCTGCGTTCTCTACTACGTGATTGTTGGTGACAATATACCCGTCTGAGCTGATTATCACGCCCGAGCCCGTGGCAGTCTGCACCTGCGAGTGCCCCTGATTGCGGGGCGAGTTGAAAAAGTCAAAGAATCCTTCGAAAGGATTGAGGGAGGCATACTCCATCGTGAAAGTTTTTTTGACATGCACCACGGCCGGAGTGGAGATGGCCGCGGCATAGGTGAAATCTATTGGTTCGCGTTGAGGGGCGGTCACGCTATAGCTGGCCATGCGGGCCGGAATTTCCGTTTTCTCGGTTTGACTGTGGCTCAGGGGCTCCTGGTCATTATCAAAATAACGATCGTAAATGAAGATGGCCGAAAAGGCCATGATCATCATGAGTAATGCGTTGAGAATCAATTTCTTGAATTTCATATTTCTTTGCTTTATTTTTTTAAATTATTATTGGTCAAATTTGTTGCTAGAACGTCACCCCCGTTGAATTATGTTTCTTAAGCCGGGGCATTTACAAAAAATTAACACGCTATAAAATTATGGCAGATCAAAAAAATGAGGCACCCTTTCTGATGGGCCGCATGTGGGGGCGCAGATGGGTACTGATCTCACTCTTAATCATCATCCTTACGGGGGTGGCCATTTACTTTTTCGACCAGACGGACGACAGCAAGTTCAAACCCCTGGATGCACGGCCTCCGGCTTTCAGAGATCAGCCCGAGAAGGCTCCCGTTCGCTTGCTGAACATGCCGGTCGACAGCCCGGGAAAGGATAAAAAGGATAATAAAGAAAATGACAGTACGGAATGGAATTGACTTTTGAGAAATGGCACGGCACGGGCAACGACTTTGTCATGGTGCTTGATCCCGAAGGGCGCTGGCAACCGGATGCAGAGAGCATTCAATATATATGCGAACGCAGAAAGGGTGTAGGGGCCGATGGGCTCATCATCCTGCAAAAAGACGATAAGGAAGACTTTCGCATGATCTACTTTAACCGGGACGGGCGCGAGAGCAGCATGTGCGGCAACGGAGGGCGCTGTGCCATCGCCTTTGCCGCCAGGCACGGCCTCGGCAGTGGCACCCTGCGCTTCAGGGCGGTAGACGGTGTGCATGAGGGAAGGGCAGAGGATGACGGGCGGGTCTCGCTCCGCATGATCGATGTGGCCGCGTTCGGGCGGCATGGAGAAGCCTATGTGCTGGATACCGGTTCGCCCCATTATGTTCAATTTACAAAGCTGGCCGCCCACCCCGACTTCGAAAAAGAAGCCGCTGCCATCCGCCACCAGCCGCCCTTTGCCGAATCGGGTATCAACGTCAATTTTGTGGAAGTGCTCTCTCCGGGGTTGCTTTCGATACGGAGCTACGAGCGGGGAGTCGAAGCCGAAACCCTCAGCTGCGGAACGGGGGCCGTGGCTGCGGCCCTGGCTGCCGGATGGAAAGAGAAGAAGACAGGCAGGCAGCGGGTAGAACTCCGCACCCGGGGCGGCACCCTCCATGTCGAGTACCGAATTCACGGAGCGCATTCCGAAGATGTATGGCTCATCGGCCCGGCCACTTACGTTTTTTCGGGGCGTATCGAAATCTCATCTTAGAGGCGGAAAAAAATTTATATAATTTTAGGTCCGAATAAAATCAAATCAAAGAATCATGAAGCAAGCCATCCTAATCTTCTCCTTTCTCACATTCGCCCTGCCCTTTGTCCATGCGCAGTCGTCCGCTGAGATCCATCGCAAAGTGTATAAGCAATCGCTGGAGCGAGGAGATCTGAACGCAGCCACCGTTGCCGTACAATATTTGATCGCAGACGGAAGCGTGGAGGGCAACTGGGAAGATACACTTGCACGACTCTATTTCAGTTCCGGACAGTACCCCCTGGCCCGAAATATCTCGGAAAAACTGCTTAAAAGCGATCCGTCCAGCGTGCCCATGCTGACGATTGCAGCTTATTCGAACAAGAGCCTCGGGCTGACCAAAGAGGCCATCCCTTTCTTTGAATCGCTTTATGCCAAAACCGGTCATGCCGGAAGCCTCTACGAGCTCATTTCTCTTCAGTTTACCCTGAAACGATACGGAGAAGCAGCCGATAATATTGAAATCCTCCTGAAAGATCCCAAGGCTTCCGAAGCCAAAACCCTCATTCAGGTAGGCAACGGTCCCGGCCAGGAAGTACCGCTCAATGTCGCTGCACTCAATATCAAAGGCGTCATAGCGTTGGAATTGGGCAACGAAGAGGACGCCATGCGCATCTTCAACGAAGCGCTGGAACTGATGCCCGAATTTGCCCTTGCCAAACAAAATCTGGCCGTGCTGAAAGCGAAGGCGGAACAGGACGAGAGCAAGGAAGAATCCCCGGCTGACCAGCCCGAAACGCGGAAAGGCAAAAAGAAAAAATAAAGAGCTTCTTGAACTTGATCAGGCCTTTTTTCTTCCTCATGTTCCTTCTTTTGACGGGAGCCCGGCACACGGTATCTTCTCCCGATGGCAATTCGCAGCGGGATGAGGTGGTTGTCCCGGGTGATGCGCGCTTCGAAGCGTATCTGCCCATGATCCGTGACAAGCGCGTAGGGCTGGTGGTCAATCATACAGCCCGGGTGGGCAGTGTGCATCTTCTCGATACCCTTCTTGCCCTGGGTGTGGACGTGGTCAAAATATTTGCCCCGGAGCACGGCTTCCGCGGTACGGCTGATGCCGGGGCCCACGTGGCCAGCGGGGTAGACGAATCCACGGGCATTCCGGTCATCTCCCTTTATGGCGCGCACCGCAAACCCCGCCCCGATGATCTGGCCGGCCTCGATATTTTGCTTTTCGACATTCAGGACGTGGGCGTGCGCTTTTATACCTATATCAGCACCATGAGCTACGTCATGGAGGCCTGTGCGCGGGAGCGGATTCCATTCGTGGTGCTCGACCGCCCCAATCCCAACGGACATTTTGTGGACGGGCCGCTCATGGACAGCTGCTGCACTTCCTTCATCGGATTGCATGCCGGAGTGCCCGTAGCCCACGGCATGACGGTGGGCGAATACGGGCTTATGGTTAATGAAGAGGGCTGGCTCCCCGGAGGATTGAAAGCCGACTTCCGGGTTATACCCATGAAAAACTGGTCACACGAACAGATTTTCCGGCTTCCCGTGCGCCCTTCACCCAACCTGCCCAATATGAAGTCGGTCTACCTCTATCCGACCCTCTGTTTCTTTGAAGCCACGGTACTGAGCGTAGGCCGCGGAACGGATAAGCCGTTTCAGATCATCGGTCATCCCGATTTTCCGGGTGATTATCATTTCACTCCGAAGGCGATGCCCGGTGCACAGCATCCGAAGCTGGAAGACCGGCTTTGCCATGGCATCGACTATTCGGCTTTGCCCGAGGATTCGCTGCGGGCCATGGGGCGCATACGCCTCGACTGGATTATCGGGGCCTGGCAGCGCTTTCCCGATAAAAGCGCTTTCTTTCTTCCTCATTTCTACAAACTGGCCGGCAACAAAGAGCTTGAGGAGCAGATAAAAGCGGGGCTGAGTGAAGAGGAGATACGCGCTTCGTGGGCACCCGGATTGCGAAACTTTAAGGAGATGCGCAGCAAATACCTCATCTATCCTTAACTTTAGGGAGATGCCGGGACTGGAGCAACTGTATAAAGAACTCGATTTTTTAGGAAAAAGCACAATTGACCGCCTGATTGAGCTGGGAGAGATCAAAGAAATTCCGGCCGAAAGCCAGATACTGGAAGAAGGGCAAAATGTGTACTGGCTTCCTATTCTCATCAGCGGGCGCATACGCGTCTATACCCGCCACGAAGAAAAGGAACTGCTGCTGTATTACATCCTGCCGGGCGAAAGTTGCATCATGTCCTTCACCGCGGCCATACATCGCGGTCAGAGCCGCATCAATGCTGTTACCGAAAGCGATTCGGGCATCCTGCTCATCCCTTCCCGCTTTATCAAAGACCTGGTTGATCAGCATGCACAGTTGCGCGAAATGATTTTCAACCTCTACCAGAGTCGCTATGAGGACTTGCTGGACACCATCAAGCAGGTGGTTTTTCATCACATGGACATGCGAATCCTGCGCTTCCTCAAAGAGGAGATGGAGATCAGCGGCTCTTCGACCATCCGCCTTTCGCACCGCGAAATTGCCCAAAAACTGGGCACAGCCCGCGAAGTGGTCAGCCGGGTACTCAAAAAATTGGAGTCGGAAGGCTTGCTCGTACAAAATAAGTCCGGCATCCGTCTCCTGCAGTTGTGATGATTATCACCGTTTAGCACCCCAGCTTCGCCTAATTTTACTTCCCTGAGAGTTATTCTTCTAACCAAAAAATTAAAAGTCATGAAAAAGAATATGAGCAACACCGACCGCATCATCCGCATCGTCATTGCCGCACTGTTGGTTGTTTTGTACGCTACAGGCACAGTGACAGGTACCTGGGGTATTGTTTCCCTCGTTGTGGCGGGCATCTTCGTTCTGACCAGTCTGGTCTCTTTCTGTCCGCTCTATGCGATCTTCGGAATCAGTACCTGTCCGGTGAAAAAGTAAACCCCGCATTTCCTTAATGCAAAAGGCACTTCCCCTGTGGAAGTGTTTTTTTTTGCCCGGGGGGATTGCTTTTTAGTGATTGGGAGTTGAGAAGGGGAGAAGGAAAGAGTTAAGAAGTTGAAAGAGGTCGCTGCCCGACTATCCGAAAAAAGCACTCTCGACAAGCAAAGAAGTACCGGACAGTTTTTGCTGTTAAAAAAGGCCTTAAATGCATTTCGGATCATGTTTCTTGTTTCCGGAAGAAGTTTCCCGGCTGTTAATAAAAACCTGGCGTTTCGAAAGCAGGCACCTGCTGGATTCGTGATGATTTTTAGAAAGTTTAAAAGGGCAGAAGTTAAAGATTTGGGAAAAGGAGTTGCACTTAATATAAGATTCTTAAAGAATCTTTTTGCGCAGCGTAGGAGGCCTTTCCGTTAAGAATTTTCGAAGCCCTGGAGAAAATTTAGGAAAGGCCCTCCGATTGGAGCGCAG
>WFPF01000082.1 GCA_015487695.1 Chitinophagales bacterium | reverse complement strand
GAAATCATAGTCTTTATTTGTCACGGAACTTTCGTCACCCAGGAGCACGCGAATTCGTCTGCAATGGTTGAGGCGGGCATTTTCTTTTGCGTTTTCAAACGAATGCGGATCGTGGTCTATTGCATCCGTTTCAGCGGCACCGAGTTTTTCGGCCAGCACCGAGAGCACCCCCGTTCCGCAGCCCATGTCCAGCACTTTCTTCCCTTCAAAGGAGTGCCCCAGCATGGCCGAAAGCATCTGCCGGGTGGTCGCATGGTGGCCCGTGCCGAAGGACATCATCGGGTTGATGACAATCTCATATTTGATTTTGGGATCGGGTTCGTGAAAACCGGCTCTGATACGTATCTCACGGCCGAGGGTAATGGGTTCGAAGTTCGATTCCCAGAGGGCATTCCAGTTTTTATCGGGTACCTCTTCGATGCGGCCGGCTTTCTTCAGCAGCTTTTCGATTTCCTGCAGGGCTGCCCGGAATGCATTGTTGCCGAGCAATTCATCTTCGAGGTAAATTTCCAGATCCTCGCCTTCGGAGGCGATGCCGGCAATGTCAAAAGCTTCGAGGGCAAAGGCAATCACTTCGAAAAAAGCGCCTGCATCGGGAAGATGAATTTTTTTCATGAATCAGAGTGCGTTGAAGATGGCTTCAAAATCAGCGGCCTGAAGAGAAGCCCCTCCGATGAGTCCGCCATCAATGTCGGGCATGGCAAAGAGCTCGGCAGCGTTGCCGGGTTTGACACTTCCGCCATAGAGGATGCTGAGCGAATCCGCACATTTGCGGCCGTATTGGGCGGCCACTTCGCTGCGTATGAAGGCATGCATTTCGCTGGCGGCTTCGGGCGAGGCGCTTCTTCCCGTTCCGATGGCCCACACCGGCTCATAGGCGATGTGCAGACTTCTTATCTTTTCTTCGGGCAGGTGAAAGAGGGCCTTGCGTATCTGCCGGCCCACGACTTCAAACTGCTTCTCCGATTCACGTTCTTCGAGGGTCTCGCCACAGCAAAACACGGGCGTGAGTTTTGCTTCCAGGGCCCGCTCTGTTTTTGCGGCCAGCAGGGCATCGTCTTCTCCGAAATATTTTCGCCTCTCGCTGTGCCCGATGATCACGTGGCTTGCTCCTGAGGAGGCAAGCATCGAAGCCGATATTTCGCCCGTATAAGCCCCTTCATTTTTGTGGTGGCAGTTCTGCCCCCCGCTGTGAAAGCCCGTCAGCCCCTTGAGCAGCTCAGCGATGCCCGTCAGGTGGATAAAAGGCGGGAAAAGAATGACTTCTTTTTCTTCGCTGCAGCGGCCTTGGAGCCGTGCTCTGATATCCCGGGCCAGGTCAAGGCCTTCCTCCAGGGTTTTGTGCATTTTCCAGTTGCCCGCTACAATGCGCTTTCTCATCTTGCTTTGATCTTTAATAATTTCTGAATTCTTTGCTGATCTCAAATATCTCTTCCAGTATTTTTCTTTCCGTTTCGTCCAGTTCCTTTTGGCGTCTTTTCATCACGGCTTCGGCCACTTCCAGTGCTTTCCCGATCTGGTAGGTGCTCATTCGGGCGGCACCGCCCCAGCTGAAAGAAGGGATAAACTGGCGGGGAAACCCGGCACCGAAGATATTGGCGCTTACCCCGACCACCGTGCCGGTGTTGAACATGGTGTTAATGCCGCATTTGCTGTGGTCGCCCATGAAGAGGCCGCAGAACTGGAGGCCGGTATTGCGAAAGCCCCGCTTTTCATAGTTCCATATTTTCACCTCGGCATAGTTGTTCTTCAGGTTGGAATTGTTGCTGTCGGCTCCGAGGTTGCACCATTCACCGATCACCGAATTGCCGAGGAATCCGTCATGGGCTTTATTGCTGTAGCCGAAGAGGATGCTGTTGTTGATTTCTCCGCCTACTTTGCAATGCGGTCCGATGCTGGTGGCCCCGTAAATTTTGGCACCCATTTTTACGGTGGCGTTCTCGCCCAGGGCAAAAGGCCCGCGGATGCAGGCACCCTCCATCACTTCGCTGTGCGGGCCGATATACACGGGCCCTGTCTCGGTATTGATGCTGGCGCCTTCAATCCTGGCCGAAGGGTCTGCATAGAGTTTGTCACCTATGACCAGATTGGTTTCGCTGATCTGGTCGACCACCCGCAAGCCCAGGCGCTCCCGGATGTCTTTTTCGATCTCGTCTCCGAGCATCAGAAAGAGATCCCACAGATTGCGGACCAGGTTCGGGTCTTCCCCTTCGTAGTTTACTGATCCGGCTTCGTCAGGCTGTCGTGTCTCTGTGTCCACTGCTTCGCCTTTGTTGCTGCGAACGGCCAGGAGGCGCTCATCCTGCCAGAGGCTCTGCCCCGGCTCCAGTGAGCGGATGGCATCGGCAAGGTTTTTATCGGGAAGCAGGGCCCCGTTGATGTATATGTTTTCATCTTCGAGGCGGGCCGGAAATTTCTCCTGCAAATAGGGAGCAGTCAGGGTTGAGCATTTGCTGCCGAGCTCCAGCTCCCACTTTTCCCGGATGCTCAGTATGCCCAGCCTGAAATCGCAAACAGGCCGGGTGTAGGCAAGGGGCAAAAGGGAACTGCGCCATGACGGGTCGAAAAGGAGATAGTTCATTCAACAAAAATAAACATATTGAGGCGAGAAACCCGCTCCGGGAAGCAGGCGGCTGTTTGCAAAGAAGGGGCACAAAAAAAAGCCGCTTCGGG
>WFPF01000081.1 GCA_015487695.1 Chitinophagales bacterium | reverse complement strand
GAAATCATCAGGAATGTGGAAATTGAAGGAAGCAGGAAAAGACCGGTATTGCTGGATATCTACTTTCAAAAAGACGGGAAGGCCAAGCCCCTTGTAATTTTTCTGCACGGCTTCAAAGGATTTAAAGATTGGGGCCATTTCGATCTCATGGCCCGTAAATATGCCGAAAACGGATTTGTTTTTATCAAGTACAACAGCAGTTTTAACGGCAGTACCCCTGAAAATCCGGCTGAAATCACCGATTTTGAAGCTTTCGGACACAACAACCTGAGCACCGAAACCAATGACCTCGGTCTTGTGATTGATTATGCCCTGCAGCCCGGCCTGCCGGTGCCGGCTGAGGAAGTGGAGCAGACGGGGGTTTATCTGCTGGGGCACAGCCGCGGAGGCGGCATTGTCATTGTAAAAGCAGCCGAAGACGAGCGGGTGAAAAAATTGGCTACCCTGGCCTCCATTCATGATTTTACGGCTTTCTGGGATGAGGAGACCATGCGGAAGTTTAAAGAAGACGGAGTTATATACATTCTGAATTCGCGTACCGGGGATGAGCTGCCCATCTACTATCAGATGGCCGAAGATTATCTGGCCAATGAAGAAAGATTGAACCTGCCGGAAGCAGCCAAAAGAGTGAAACAGCCCTGGCTCATCGTTCATGGTGACGAAGACGAGACCGTCCCGCTGAAGGCTGCCCGTTATCTCCATCAGCTCAATCCGGCTTCCGAACTGATGATCCTGCCCGGTGCCGACCATTCCTTTGGCGGAGCCCATCCCTGGACGGAGGAAGACCTGCCGGAATATGCCGCGAAGGCTGCAGAAGCCATCATAAATTTCTACAAAAGGAGCTAGATGCAGGAAAGTGCAAAAGTCATCATGCTTTTCGGCCTGATCCTGCTGGCAGGCGGGTTCCTGCTTTGGCTGGCAGGCGATAAGCTGAGCTGGCTGGGTCACCTGCCCGGTGACATTCGCATTGAGCGAGGTCCTGTACGGATTTATATTCCCATCACCAGCATGCTCCTGCTTTCGCTGCTGATCAATCTGCTCATTTACCTCGTCCGCTTTATTCTGGAAAAGATATAAAGTAGAAAATCCTTATATTGTCAATTGTTTGAATTGTTAGAAAATATACCTTGCGTCAATACGATGCCTTGGGTTTCCCGAACTGCTGCCCCTAAAATGAAGCGAGATGAAATATATAAACGGACTTCTCCTTTTCTTTGCTTTTCTGATTTGCTTTTCAGCTCGTGGACAGGCACCCGGTGACAGCCTGCAGGTGCGCGTTCCCGATATCCTGCTTGATAGTGCCGATTATGGTTTTAGCGTGCTGGGCTTCGATTTGATTGCGTATGTCGGCCGCCTGTCTTTAAACAAAGAAGGAGCGCCCGTATTGGACAAGCGCATCATATTGGCCGGTCGCAAAGGAGATGTGCGCCAGGTCATCGAGATGGAAAAGCTGGGGAAGAAATTTGCCAGGGACTGGCGCAATAGGGTCGTACTTAATTTATCCTTTTCCGGAAGGGAAAAAAAGCTTTATCTGTTAATGGACGATATCGGGTCTCCCGGACCGGAGTATCTTCTAATTTACGATATGGACAAGGGCAGAGGGCAGAGCATCCGCCTGAAGCTGAAAGACAGGCGTTATAAGATAATGGCCAATGGAAACTCGTTCTTTTATGATGATATGAAAAAGCAATTTTTTATTCCTGTGAATGAAAGAAGAAAACTGGAAGGCCGCTATGCGGAGTGCCCGGAATATTTTGAGAATCAACATGGGATAGGGGTATTTTCATTGAAAGGAAAGCTCATCCGGGTGATGGTTTCTTATAGTCCCTTGTTTCGTTCCGGGCCCTGTCTGTTCAATTTCCGGAACCTGTCTTTTGCACCCGATGCCGATAGGCGTATTTTGGGCGTGCAGGAAAAAATAAACCCGCAACTTCGTCTTTTTAACATGGATACCGGAGAGCAACTGAGTGCGGATACTACGCACAGCCGTCCCCTCCGTATCTATACAAGCCGAAAGGAAGAGTTGCTGTGGCCTTTTCGTCCTTCTCTGGTCAATCCGCTATATTACGGCCTCCGCTACGATTCGCTCAATTTGCTTTGGTTCAGGATATACAAGCCCCCTTTGCCCGATACGGTGAAAAACTATGATCGGGATTTTGAAAATTACATTGACGAATATTTGGCGGGCCGGATAAAGTCATGCCCCGCTGTCAATCCGGAGAAAGAAGAAAGGAGAAAGAGATATTGGCAGGCCCCGCGAAGCTATCAATTGCTCGACCGGGAGGGCAAAATGCTGGGGCAGCTGACATGGAAGAGTGCCTTTTACTATGCCTCGGAGAAAGGGGCTGTCTGGCTGGCTCGAAGCGAAAAGTGGAAAGAAAAAGGATACTTCATGATCTACCGCTTCCCATTGCAGGCCTTTCATTGAGCGTGCTTCCTTAATTTCGTGCTTTCGGGGGGAACCGCGCGGCCCCTTCGCATTGTTGTTTGTTTTAATAAAAAGAAAAGAACATGCCCAGAAAAAAGCCGATGAAAGGAAAACCCAAGGTGAACAAAGAACTGGAGGGACTGGATATCCGTATCAACGAATTCGGACAGATAGAGACTAATTATAACGTGGATAAAATCAATCGATTTCTCAACCGGGAGGTGGATGATAAGAAATTGCGCGACCGCGATGACATTACGGCCGAAGGTTTCTACCTGAATACCTACAAAGACAAGAAATATTGGGTGCGCTATTCCGATGAGGAATGGCAGGGCATGGATGATGAAGCCAAAAAAGCAGCCATCATCGAGGCACAGCTCGAAGGGGAAGTGATTGAAGCCGAAACGGAAGAGGAGACGCTCTTCAGCGATGAGGCGGAGGAAGAGCTTCCTGAGCTTCCGGGCGAGGACCTCCCCGGAGAAGATCCCATCGACCAGCGCTCTGACGAAGATTAACCTTTGCCGTGCAGACCTTTAATCCAGGATTTGAAAAGCAGCGAGGCTGCCCCCGCAGCTGATATGCGGGCATTGATGACCTCGTTTTCGAGTTTCTTCATTTGCATATTCAGTGCTTCGTCATCCTGAAGACGTTGATAGATGAGGTCTTCGAAAGATTCGTGCAGCCACTGGCGCATCTGTTCTTTCCGGTGGGCATCCCAGTAATTGTTTTCATGGGTGAGTTTTTGGTAGTCTTCGATGGCATTCCACAGCTCCGCTATGTGCAGGCCGCTGAGGGCTGAGGCCGTCATGACCGGGGGTGTCCATCCGCTTTCTTTCGGAGGGAAGAGGTGCAATGCGCGCAGATAGGCCATGCGGGCTTTCTCGGCATCTTCCAGGTTCTTCCCGTCTGCTTTGTTGATCACGATGGCATCGGCCAGTTCCATGATCCCTCTTTTGATGCCCTGCAACTCGTCACCCGCTCCGGCCAGGACCAGGAGGAGAAAAAAATCGACCATATGGCTCACTGCCGTCTCCGACTGCCCGACACCTACCGTTTCGACAAATATGACATCAAAGCCTGCAGCTTCGCAGAGGATGATGCTTTCGCGCGTTTTTCGGGCCACCCCTCCCAGCGAACTACCTGTGGCCGATGGCCGGATAAAGGCCGATGGGCTGGCTGAAAGTTTTTCCATGCGTGTCTTGTCGCCCAGGATGGCTCCTTTGCTGATGCTGCTGCTCGGGTCAATGGCCAGCACTGCCAGGCGTTTTCCTTTTTCTATGACATGGAGCCCGAGCTTTTCGATGAAGCTGCTTTTCCCTACTCCGGGAACTCCCGTAATACCGACCCGTATCGAATCTCCGGCATGGGGCATGCAACGGTCGAGCACTTCGATGGCCAGCCCGCGATACTTCTCTGCACGGCTTTCGACAATGGTGATGGCCCGGCTGAGCATGTAGCGGTCTCCTTTCAGGATGCCATCGACACAGGCATCGGCCGTGAGCATATTTTGCCCGTTATCCGGTATCTCAGGGTTGATGTTGGGAGATTCTTTGGCCATGGTTCAAATTTAGCGCATTTTGCCACCCGGGCAGGATCTCAGCACGTCCCTGCCGTCACTTCTCCTTTTTTTGTATTCTGCGAATCAGTATTTGCAGTATATCAGCGGCTGCTTCGGGAATTTTGGTGCCCGGTCCGAAAATGCCGGCCACACCGGCTTTGTAAAGAAAGTCGTAATCCTGATGCGGGATGACACCACCGGCAATGACGAGGATATCATCCCGTCCGATCTTTTTCAGATCAGCAATCAATGCAGGGATGAGTGCTTTATGTCCGGCAGCAAGGCTCGAGACACCCACCAGATCTACATCGTTCTCGGCAGCCTGCCGGGCCACTTCTTCCGGGGTTTGGAAGAGCGGGCCAATGTCCACATCAAAGCCCAGATCGGCAAAAGAACTGGCAATGACCCGGGCCCCGCGGTCGTGGCCATCCTGTCCCATCTTGGCTACCAGAATCCGGGGTCTGCGGCCTTCGATGCGGGCAAATTCGTCTGCCAGCTTCCGGGTTTCCTCAAAGTTTTTGTTTCCTTTCATTTCCGATGCATATATTCCCGAAACACTTTCTGTCGATGCCTTGTAGCGGCCAAATACTTTTTCCATGGCATCGCTTATTTCTCCGAGTGTGGCTCTTTCCCTTGCCGCTTCAATGGCGGCTTCCAGCAGGTTGCAGTCTTCACGGGCCGCACAGGCGCTCAGCTTTTCGAGGGCAGCCTCTACGGCTTCATTCTTGCGTTTGCTTCGCAAGTGGCGGAGCCGCTCTTTTTGCTTTGCCAGCACACTTGTATTGTCCACCTCCAGTATTTCAAAAGGAGTTTCACTTTCCGCTTTGAATTTATTCAATCCTACAATGACTTCGCGCCCGGCATCGATGAGCGCCTGTTTGCGGGCAGCGGCTTCCTCTATTCTCCGCTTGGGAATTCCGGCTTCGATGGCACGCGCCATGCCGCCCAGTTCCTCCACTTCGCGAATGTGCTTCCAGGCTCTTTCCACGAGTTGCTGCGTGAGGTATTCGATGTAGAGCGACCCGCCTGCCGGATCCACCTGTCGGGTGATGTTGATTTCTTTTTGCAGGTAGAGTTGCGTATCGCGGGCGATTTTGGCCGAAAAGTCCGTTGGCAGGGCAATGGCTTCGTCCAGTGCATTGGTATGCAGCGATTGGGTGTGTCCCAGCACAGCAGCCAGCGCTTCGGTGCAGGTTCGGGCGATGTTGTTGAATGGGTCCTGCTCTGTCAGGCTCCACCCGCTGGTCTGGCAGTGCGTGCGCAGCGCCATGGACTTGGGGTTTGCCGGCTCAAACTGGCGGATGATAGCGGCCCAGAGCATGCGGGCAGCCCGCAGTTTGGCTATTTCCATGTAGTGGTTCATGCCGATGCCCCAGAAAAAGGATAGGCGCGGGGCGAAATCGTCAATGTGCAGTCCGGCCCGAAGTCCTGTTCTTACGTACTCAAGGCCGTCAGCGAGGGTATAGCCCAACTCCAGATCGGCCGGGGCTCCCGCTTCGTGCATATGATATCCGCTGATGGAGATGGAGTTGAAGCGGGGCATTTTTGCCGCGGCATAACGGAATATGTCGGCAATAATGCGCATCGAAGGAGCCGGTGGATAGATGTAGGTATTGCGCACCATGAATTCCTTCAGAATGTCGTTTTGTATGGTTCCCGATAGTTTTTCCGGAAAAACACCCTGCTCTTCGGCTGCAACAATGAAAAATGCCATGATGGGGATGACCGCTCCGTTCATCGTCATCGATACCGACATTTTATCAAGCGGTATCCGGTCAAATAAGATTTTCATATCCTCCACACTGTCGATGGCCACACCGGCTTTGCCTACATCACCAAAAACCCTCGGATTGTCGGAGTCATATCCGCGGTGGGTAGGTAAATCGAAGGCCACGGAAAGGCCTTTTTGTCCGGCTGCAAGGTTGCGCCTGTAAAAAGCATTGCTTTCTTCGGCTGTGGAGAATCCGGCATACTGACGAATGGTCCAGGGGCGAGTGACATACATGGTGGAGTAGGGTCCTCGCAGAAAAGGGGCAATGCCCGAGACATAGTCGAGATGATAAAAAGTGGTAGCTGTCTTCGGATCGGGATACAGGGGAAGCGGAATCTGTTCAGGCGTTTCGGAAACGGGCGCTTTCTTCGTTTTATCAGCAAAATCCCTGTGCAGGGAATCAAAGGAAACCGTATTCAGCTTTTTCATGGTGTCAGGATTCTGATGATTGAGTGAAATGCTCCCAGGCTTCTCTGGCCATTTTTTCGCTCAGGGTTTCCACGTAATAGCTGCCCTGATAAGGATCGGCCACGCGGGCGGCTTTGACCTCATATTCGAGCAGCAACTGTATGTTTCGGCTCAACCGCTCAAAGGCCGGTGCTGACAGCTCCGCACTTCGGGCCGAACTGTCAAGGCTGAGCATGTCGGCTGTGCCGGCCAGTGCAGCCAGGGCCGAAGTGCTGCCTCTGAGCAATCCGCGATAAGGATCGTCCGCATCTTCTACCCGAAGCACGGCATGCAGCAGAAAACGATCGGGATGGCGGGTGTTTGGATCGTGCAGCAGCAGGAGGTTGGCGGTGAGCATGCGCAGCGCCCGCAGGCGGGCCAGCTCTCTGAAAAAATCCTGCCCGGACACCAGCTGCACAATGAGCTGTCCGGCTATTTCATCGCCAGTCCATCCTGCTCCTCTTGCCCGCTGCATGAGTGCATGGAGCTTCCTCAGGGTGATGCTCATGTCGGCAATAAGATCCTCCGGAGCCGGCCGCTTTTCTATGTCGTTGACGATCAGTTGTGCCATGCCGGGCATGGCCCGGCTAAGAGCCGTGTCGGGGGCTGCCGAGACGATCGCTTCACCTCCTAGGCTCCCTTTTGCCTGCAGGGCCAGAGAGGCATCCGTTTCGGCCCAACTCAACAGGGCCTCTTTCAGGCCGGAATTGCAGCCTTCGAGGTGCAGGCCGAGATTCAGGCGGGAGGCTTCCCTGAACAGGGTGCCAAGGTCTTCGGCTCCGGCTGTACGGCCAAAATGGAAGCCGATGGCATCGAAGCCGTTGGCGGCAAGGGCCTGCATTTTTGAAACGGCATTGCGGCTGTTTTCAAAATGAAAATTTTGTCTTTTGATCCATTGCCGGTTTTCCGCAGAAAAGCGAAAGTTGCTTTTACCTTTGCGGTCATCGCGATGATGGACGGGCTCAATAAGCAGACCTTCGGGTGTTCGCCAGAAAAGCGACTCATAGGCTTTGCCTTTGAGGTCCTCTTCTATTTTTTTTATCCATTCATGCTTGCTCACAGGCCGAAAGGAAGTGAACAATTCTTTACTTTCGCTCATGGTCTTTGATGTCAAATATTCACCGCAAAGTTACTCAAAGTTCAAGGCATGGAATATGCGAACACGGGGACTTTCGATCAAAAACAACTGAATATGGAATACCAATCGATTCTGCTTGATTTTCATGAAGGAATACTAACGGTTACAATCAACCGGGAGTCAAAGATGAATGCCTTAAACCTGGAGGTAATTGCAGAACTAACTCATGTGATGCGGGATGTGCGCAATGACGAGCACAGCAAGGCCGTCATCATCACCGGTGCGGGTCACAAGGCCTTTGTGGCCGGAGCCGACATTGCCGAGTTTGCAGCGTTTGACAGCGAAGAGGGCGAAGCCATGAGCCGTGACGGGCATGAACTCATGAACCTGATCGAAAACAGTCCGAAACCCGTAGTGGCTGCTGTAAACGGTTTTGCATTGGGCGGTGGCTGCGAACTGGCCATGGCCTGCCACCTGCGTGTAGCTTCCACCAATGCCCGCTTCGGCCAGCCGGAGGTGAAGCTCGGACTGATTCCGGGGTATGGAGGCACGCAGCGTTTGATTCAGCTGATAGGAAAAGGCAAGGCTCTCGAAATGCTGATGACCGGAGAGATGATTGATGCCGGAGAGGCTCTGAGTCTGGGGCTGGTAAACAAAATTTCCGAACCGGAAGAACTGCTGGACGATGCCCGGGCACTGCTTCAGAAAATAATGAAAAAAGCCCCTCTTGCCATAGCAAAAGTCATTGATTGTGTCAATGCATTTTACGATAATAAACGCGATGGATTTGAGGTGGAAATACGTCATTTCGGGGCCAGCTTCGACACGCAGGACTTCAAAGAGGGTTCGCGTGCCTTTCTTGAAAAAAGAAAGGCCCGGTTCATCGGAAAATAAATTTTATAGCAAATAAAAGCGAATGCAATGGAATACAGGATTGAGACCGACAGCATGGGTGAAGTGAAGGTGGCAGCCGACAAATTATGGGGCGCCCAAACCCAGCGATCGCTGGAGAACTTTAAGATTGGAAACAATAAAATGCCGGGTGAAATTATCGAGGCATTTGCCTTCCTGAAAAAAGCAGCAGCCATCAGCAACTATGAACTGGGTGTGCTTGCCAAAGAAAAAGCAGATCTGATTGCCCGGGTTTGCGATGAAATACTCGAGGGGCAGCACCGCGATCAGTTTCCTCTGGTCGTCTGGCAAACGGGATCGGGCACGCAAAGCAATATGAATGTCAACGAGGTCATAGCCAACCGCGGGCACCTGCTGAGCGGTGGCAGCCTCAGCGACCCGAAGGAGAAAAGAGCACTTCATCCCAATGATGACGTCAACAAATCGCAATCGTCAAACGATACATTTCCGACAGCGATGCACATAGCAGCATATCGCATGCTTGTCGAAAAGACCATCCCGGGCATCGAACGGCTGCGCGACACGCTGAAGCAAAAGTCGGAAGCGTATAAAAAAATTGTAAAAATCGGCCGTACGCATTTCATGGATGCGACTCCCCTGACCCTTGGTCAGGAGTTTAGCGGTTATTACTCGCAGTTGGACCATGCGCTGCGGGCCATTCGCCACAGCTTCGATCATTTGAGCGAGCTGGCTCTCGGTGGGACGGCTGTCGGTACGGGCATCAATACCCCGGCCGGATATGCCGAAAAGGTAGCAGCCAAAATTGGCGAACTGACAGGCCTTCCTTTTCGCAGTGCGGAAAACAAATTTGAGGCGCTTGCCGCCCACGATGCGGTGCTGGAGGCCCATGGCGCCCTGAAAACGGCAGCAGCAAGCCTGATGAAGATCGGAAACGATATCCGTATGCTGGCATCGGGCCCGCGATGCGCAATTGGTGAGATCAGCATTCCGGCCAACGAGCCGGGTTCATCCATCATGCCGGGAAAAGTAAATCCGACACAGGCCGAGGCGCTTACCATGGTGGCCGCCCAGGTGATGGGCAACGATGTGGCTCTGAATATTGGCGGCATGAACGGACACTTTGAGCTGAATGTCTTCAAGCCGATGATCATCTTCAATTTCCTGAATTCGGCCCGGCTTATTGGCGATGCCTGTGTGAGTTTCAACGACCGCTGCGCGGTTGGCATTGAACCCAATCTTGAGCGCATCAATATGCATCTCAACAATTCATTGATGCTGGTGACAGCACTCAATCCGGTGATCGGTTATGACAAGGCGGCAAAAATTGCCAAAAAAGCCTTTGAGGAGAATCTTACGCTGAAGGAGGCTGCCGTCTCCCTTGGCTTTTTGAGCGAGGAGGAATTTGATCGCTACGTGGATCCACTGAAGATGGTCGGCCCGCTGACGTGATACTGATTTATGTCGATATTTCAGCAGCTCCCGAACATAATTTGATCTTCCCAGAGCTATACAGGCTTCATGCATTTCAAGCGGGATCATATTATCAAAAAATCGCTTATCTTTAGGATGCCGAAGCCACAACTATGAAACAACCTCCTCGCTTTTTCTCAGGGTCTCGCTTTGCCCGGAGCTTAACTCCGTTATTCCTTTTTTGGGTGCTTTGGCTTTGTTATCCCGGAGTACATGTTTTTGGGCAGGAATTACCGGGAGATACAAAGCCTCTTCAGATTCTTCAGGACGAAGCGCTTTATAGCTATCAAATGCAGCTGGAACCCAAGTTTCAATCCCTGGCCCCTGTCGAGGGCATAGAAAAATTTGGAATGCTGGCTCATTATTGGGAGAAGCGCGGTATGAAATGGAGAAAGTGGGAAGCCCAATGGTACCTCTCTTATTTTTCGCAACTGCTGAGTCCCTCGGAGGCCAATGTGAGTTTGTTTCTTCAAAGCATATCCAGGTATGCCGAGAGCTATCACAGTGATGCGAACTGGGATCGCATGATCCGTGGTATTACGACCTGGTACAAGAAGCAGGATTTCCAGAAATACGGGCTGAAAGCCTTTTTAATGCTTGTCGGGAAGGATTCGGCACACATAATGGGTAAGCGCATCTACGATTGCTATTATCATATCGGCATGCTGCGCTATTACGAGCCGGACTATCGCAAATCCATCGATAACTTCATGCGGGTAATAAGGGAAAAAGAAGAAATAAAACCCGATCTGTATGCCAATGCCTGTCTTTACCTGGGCTGGGCTTATCGCTATCACGGGGAGTATGATTCGGCTTTGATTTACCTGAATTATTTCGCAGATTATTTGGATTCGGGAGGAAGCCTTGCTGCCAGAATGGAGGCAAAAAAGTTTATTGCAAACGTCTATGAGTTACAGGGCAAATATTATTTGGCTTTAAGTGAATATTTGGATGTGCTGAGGAAAGAACAGAAAGCACATTTGGAGGAAACTTCCGCATGGACGCTGAATGCCATTGGAAACGTATACCTCAATCTGGGAGATTTGAACGCAGCCGAAGAGTACCTGAAAGAGGGCCTCAGGATTTATAAAAAATTCAATATTGACCATGGCATTGCTACATCGCACCGCGATCTCGGAGATCTTTATCTGAAAAAAGGAATCTTCGAATTGGCCTTGTCACATCATCTCAAAGCATTGGAAATCAGAAGAAAAAGAAACCGGCACGGCTATGCGGAATCATTGAATGCCATAGCTGAAATCTATATCAAGATGGGAAATTTAACGGCTGGTCTTGATTATCTGCGCCAGGCTCTGATGCGGGGCCGGGCTACGGGCATGCGAAAGGCTGAACACAGGACCCTCCTGGCTTTTGCCGACATTATGTTTAAGATGCCTAAGCATGAACGCAAGGATTATCTTGTACAATTTGGATTTCGTAATATCCATGAACTGATTGAGAGGATTTCTTTCTTGAACCGTGAAGTTTATACGCCTGAAAATTATCTGCACTCGCTTTTGATTTTGAGCACATATTATGAGCAAACCGGAAATACCATACGGTCTCTGGAATATCTGAAAGGATACAATGCTTTCAAGGATTCCATCTTTAATGCACATCAAATCATCCAGATCCAGGATCTAAAAAATAAACAGTTGCTAGCCGGCAAAGAAGAACAGATCAGCCGTCTTGAATTTGACAGGCAGCGCAAGGAACTGGAACTGGAAAGACAAAAGAATCTGACAGAGAAAACTCAAATCATATGGGCTGCCGGACTTTTTGTGCTGTTGCTCACTTTTCTTTTCCTGATTCAGCGCATGCGCGACCGGCAAAAGCGCAAAGAGGCAATCGTGCAGCTTGAAATAAGAAAACAGGCTGAAATAGAAAGGCACAAAGGTGAATTCTTTGCCAATATGACGCATGAGTTTAGAACGCCCCTGACGCTGATTGATGCTCCTCTGCAAATGCTTCTGAAAGAGCCTGCAAATAAAATGCAGCGCGAATTGCTACAGATAATCAGCCGGAACAGCAAGCGACTGAAAAGGCTCTCGTATCAGATTCTGGAAATTAACAAGATTAAAAACAAACGGGTCAAGGCACTTAAAAGAGAGGCCAATTTTTCAGAATTAATTCGATGCGTATATAATGACTTTCTTCCCCTGGCCAGAAGGGAGAAAATCGCACTGGAGATGGAGTTGCCTGATAAAGAGATTTTCGCTCAGATTGATCCCGACCTAATCGAGGAAGTTCTCTTAAATCTTCTTTCAAACGCCATGAAATTTACACTGCCGGGCAATGCCATCCGGATCAAACTGAACTTTAGCGATCAGGGTCTGGAACTCATCGTCAGAGATGAGGGCAAAGGAATGAGCGAAGCAGTCAGGAGGCGTATTTTTGACCGCTACTACAGCGAGAGTAATAAAAGCAAGAACTACTCGGAAGGTACGGGCCTCGGATTGTCAATTGCCAAAGCCTATGCCGAAGCTCATAATGGTGAAATACAGGCAGAGAGTGAAGAGGGAGCCGGTACGACAATGAAGGTCAAACTTCCGGTGGAGTATACGCTGCGAGGCAGTGAGGAGTCCGGAATTGATGCTCCGGATATACAGTTGCCGGAAATACTGGAGGAAACAAAACACAGGCAGGACGAGATTCGCATTTTGCTCGTGGAAGACAATGCCGATTTGCGCTATTTTATTGATAAATCGGTGCTGGCCGGGTATCAACTTCTGCTTGCCCGCAATGGCATTGAAGGAATGAAGCTGGCCCGGAATATGATTCCCGACCTGATCATCTCCGATATTATGATGCCGGACATGGACGGGATGGAGTTGCTCGACCAACTCAAGCAATTTGAAGAAACAGATCATATTCCCTTTATTTTCTTAACGGCCAAAGCGACAGCCTCAGCCAAACTGGAGGGGATACGGCAGGGCGCGGATGCCTACATCGAAAAGCCCTTTTCGGCCGAGGAACTGCGCTATCGTGTACGCAATATGCTCAATCGCATGCAAAAGTTGCGGGAGCGCTATGCTTCTGCACAAGTCGGGAGCAAAACAGAGGACAAGCACCCTTATCTGATAAAGGTGGAAAGACTCATCGCCCGGCATCTGGATGATCACACTTTCAATGTGAGCGAACTTTGCGCTATGCTCAATCTCAGCCGCTCTCAATTGCACCGAAAGATAAAAGCCCTGACAGGGCTGGGTCCCAATAAATTCATACGAAACTATCGCCTGATCGAAGCCAGGAGAATCATTCAATCGGGCCATGCCAATATCGCTGAGGTTTCTTACCAAACAGGATTTACCAGCCCGAGCTACTTCACCAAATGCTTCAAAGAATTGTTCGGAGTAGCCCCCAGCGAAATAAGTGTATCCTGATTAAGCCTTTCTCAGCACCAGCCTTCTTGACTCTTCTTCCTGCGTGGCAATTGCTACAAATCTGATACTAAATGCAACATATCTTTCATCCCTGAGCAGGGAGTATCGGGATATTTGATGGCGAATAAAACCTGATACCATGAAACGTTTTTACTTTTCTCTCCTCTTGATTTTGTCTTTTTCACTGACTGCGCAGGGACAAATTAAAGCACCAACTTCGGTAGAAGTCAGTCTGCACAACGGGCAGTTTATCCGCCTCGACTGGTCTCCAGTGAGCGGTATTTCCGAATACCGGATATATCGAAACGGCACCTTGCTGACTACAATCAGCAATCCGGCCGATACCTCTTACATCGACTATAGCCCGACAGCCGGTGCCGTACTGAAGTATTGTGTCTCCACTGTTGATATGAGCAATAATGAGTCGCAGTTTCGCAATTGCGTGATTGACTCTACTTTCCGGCATTCCATGTTTGCTTCCGATTCCATCAGCGATGCATTTATTAATGTATCGTGGAGTGTGGAGGCCAAATGCCTGAGGTCGAGCAGTGGCAACGATGTATATCTGGAAATATGGGATGAAAGCAACAACGAAGAGTTTTATTCTGAAACCATAAAATATGAGGATATCCCGGATGATACGGTGACGGTCAGCAATCTGTATCTGCGAGGAGCTGACTATCTCCTTCTTGACCCTTCCTATGTTGCACCGTCTTCATCGGGTCTCACCCAGCAACTGGGCTATTCCGTTTCCATTGAAGGCAACCGCATGATCGTGGGAGCAAGCAAAGCCAATGGCAATAAAGGGGCCGCCTATATATATGATAAGGTGGCGGGCAACTGGACCCTCCAGGCCACACTTACAGCCAGTGACGGAAAAGCAGGCGATCGCTTCGGTTATGATGTGGATGTCTATAACGACTATGCCATTGTCAGTGCACAAACGGATACAGGCAAAGCCTACATTTTCGAGAAAGTAGGCAGCAACTGGATAGAAAGGAATATCGTAATGTCTAACTATCCGGATTCAACGGATGATTTTGGACAGGCCGTCTCCATTGACAATGACCAGGCCTATATAGCCGCTCCGCGGAAGTATTTTAATCTCGGTGTGATTTACATATTTAAACGATTTGGAACAAACTGGACGCAGTACAATATGCTGGCCTCTTCGGCTCTTCAGTTTGGCCAGCGATTTGGCAGCGACATGGACGTGACGGGCAATTATCTGATTGCCGGAGCACCCTTCGAAAACAGCGGCCGTGGATCGGCCTACATACTGAAACGATCAGGAGGTGGCTGGATTCACAACATGAAACTGACTCCGGCCGGTCTGGCTGCCGGTGATCACTTCGGATATGGAGTGGCTATTCATGACCTGCATGCCGTTGTCGGAGCACCGGGTGCTACCGGAAGTTCCGGCAATATTAATTTCTATGAGAACATATCGGGCACCTGGCAAAACAAAGGCCAATATACCCCGGGAACCGTATCGGCCGGGGATGAATTCGGCCGCTACCTCTCCATTTTCGACAGCCAGGCCGTTGTGGGTGTGCCAAAAGGAAATGGAAACATCGGGGAGGCCTATATCTATGAAGATGACGGACTTGGATGGAACCTCGTGCAACGTCTTGACGAATCCGGACTCGATCCGGGCGATCATTACGGCAGGGGAGTGGCCATCATCAAGGATGAAGTCGTTATAGGAACCCCGGGAGAAGACAGCGACCGCGGAGCCCTCTATATCTATGACAAACAGGTGCTAAGCTGGACTCAGGCAGATAAAATACAAGAAGGCAGTTTCAGCGCTCAGACCCTTGAAATGTGGGTGAAGAAAAAAGGCAGCTCCAGCGGATGGGGAACGCTCTTTGCCGATGCAAATACTTCGTTTAATATTGATGGACCGGGAGATGCCCGCGTCAATATTAAAATCAACAATTCTTCTCCCAACTATTTCAATTATATCCTTCCCGATCAGCGCTGGACTCATCTGGCCCTTGTGGCAGATACCGCAACGGGAAGCACCAAGCTTTATGTAAACGGAGAGTTGACCGATGAACTCTTGCTTTTTGCCCCGGTCGGTACCGAGCGATTTGGTGCCCAGGACTCGGGAAGCAGTACTTTCTCTGTCGATGCCGAAGTGAAAGATATCCGCTATTGGGTTTCTTCCCGTTCGGCAGCAGATATCCTGACGCTCTATGACCAGCAGCTTACGGGAGCCGAGAGCGGATTGCAAGGTTACTGGCCGGCTGATGATGCTGCGGGTGCCTCCATTGCCGAACTGACCGGAAACTATCCGGCTGCCACTTTGGTGGGAGCCGACCCCGGATCGTGGCTTGTGGACAGCATTCCTTCTCTGATCACCGGCAGCGAAAAAGACTGGGTAGGCCCGGCTGAAACACGCAATTACAGAATGCGAACCTATGAAATCGGTTTCGGCTATGAGCTTTGCGCCACACGCTACGATACCGGAAGCACCCTGCCTTTTATCCGGCCCATCATGAGCAGCGACTCCAGCTATCCCGATTCAATTCTCATCACATGGATCAACAATTCGGATGCGGTTTCTTATTACAAAGTGCTGCGAAGAGAAACGGACAGCTCCACTTTTTCCCTGATGGGACTGCTCGACAGTACGGCCCTTTCGTTCAAAGACATATATAACCCGGACAATACCAATTCGCTTCAGAATGGCGTGCACTACAGCTATTGCCTGGTTCCGTTCAGTATCCGTTACGGAGAAAATCTCGACTCGGTGAATATGCCATACGATACGAGCTGTATCATCGGTACCACTTTTCCGGTGAACCTTCAGGCGAGTGACGGAAGCTACTCCGACCGGGTAAAACTAAGCTGGAACAATCTGCAAAGTTTTGGTACCAGGATCGTTCTGCAACGTGACGGAGCATTCCTTGCGCAACTGGATAGTACTGTGACAAGCTATTGGGATATGAATCCCCTGGCCGGGAAGCGCTACAACTATGAATTGCAGTTGTGGAACGGAAGCCACATGGTGGTGAAAACCGCGGATACCGGATTTGTACCGGCTGTCGGTTTGCTGGCGGGATATGTCGTGACGGACAGTGGCCACTATGCTTTGTCCGGAGTGGCACTGCAGTTGACGGGAATTGTTGACGGTGATACGATCACCATGTATGACACTTCGGGTATAGCCGGGGAATTCCGCTTTGAGGAAATCTATTTTTCCACTGGGGCGGATTTTGAACTTACGGCCGTCAATCCTCCGGGATATTCCATCATAAATACACCCCGAACGTATTCTTTCTCTTCCGCAGATCATCGCTTCGAGCGGGAATTGATTCTCGGAGACAAGCTGATTCTCCCGACCGGTACGCAAAGCATCACTCTCAGCACACTGAATGTAGTTCCTCTTCCGGGCATGGATGCCCTGAAGCTGAGCTGGACCTATACGGCTCCGGATACGGCCTTGTTTATTATCACCCGGAACGGAGCGCTTTTCAGCATCTTGAATGACAGCGGCAGCGGAAATACAAACAGCTATATTGACTACAGCGGTTTGCCGGGTAGTAGTTATACCTATGAGTTGCGCATGTATGTGCACGACAACGACAGCATAGTGACAGAAAATTCGGCTGCCGATTCCTCCGCCTTCCCGGCTGTGGCCAAGGTAGGCGCTTTGACGGCCACAGCAATGGCTTCGATGGGCATTGTCCGCCTTAGCTGGATGCATAGCTCCACCAATATTGACGGGTTTTATCTTTATCGTGACGGCCTTCTCATCGGAAGTGTTCCGGTAGATTCGGCTTTTGTTTATGACGATTGGTATGGCCTGCCCGGTCAGACTTATACGTACAGCATAGAAGTATATGTTGTAAAAGAAGGAACAGAATACACCTCAGATACCACCGCAGCCGCACCGGTAGTTTATCCGGCTCTGCCGCCCGCCCAAAATGTCGTGGCCACGGCTGTTCCCGCAGATGACAAAGTATTGCTCAGCTGGGAGTATCCGCAGACGGCCAACAGCAATTTCTTCGGATTTAAAATTGTGAGAAAAGACGGTTTTGCAAGTGATACCATTGACCTGGTACATCGGGATTTCCATTATGGAACTTCCGGGGGCAATTACCTCTATCAGATGACAGACTGGAGTGGCGTGCCTGCCACGGCCTACACTTATGAAGTCATTTCTTACAAAGCCATGCCTTTTTATCTGGCAGCTGCCGGGGCTGACAACGAAACTTATCCGATTGTAAGCAAGCCCATTCCTTTCTATGCTTCCGATGGAGCATTTGGCGGGTTTGTCAACCTTTCCTGGCTTGACAGCTCTGACAATCATGACGGTTATCTAATCCTCCGGGACCTGGATACCCTTGCCTGGCTGCCACCCCATGTGCGTGTTTACAAAGATGCCATGGCTTCTTCGCCCTCACCTGTGACTTATACTTATTGGATCAGCGCCTATCGCAGAGTGGGCAATATGCGCTATATCTCCACACCTTACGGAAATACCGGGAATACCATGCCGGTAAACAACGACAACCTGACCATGCCCATGAGCTTTATGGCTTCTGATAATCTCAGCAACCATG
>WFPF01000080.1 GCA_015487695.1 Chitinophagales bacterium | reverse complement strand
CGCCCCGCCCATGTGGCTAAAAGCTGCAGGGCGTTTCTTCCTGTAAAAATCCACGATCTTATTGCGTGCCACAGTGAAGAGCCATGAACCTGCATTGCGGATAGGGTCTACCAGGTCGTAGCTGTTGATAAACTGAAGCAGAACATCCTGAACCAGGTCTTCCGCATCGTCCAGGTTACTGACCCGGTTTTTGACAAATCCGAGCAGTCGCTTCCGGTATTTATTTGCCGTATCTGCAATATCTTTTTCTCGTTGCAAGGTATTTCTGCGTTGTTCAAGTACCAATGTACCCTGTGTCATATCAGCTCAGACGAATGAGCGTGGGGGAATATTTTAAATGGCGCTGCTTTGCAGTTATTTCTCTTCCTCTGCTACAAACCATTTATAGAGAATATTGTTCAGCCCGTTGAGTGTAACCGGTTTAGAAATAAAATCATCCATTCCAGCTTTCAGGCATCGCTCGCGGTCTTCTTCCATGGCATTGGCTGTCATCGCAAAGATTTTAATTCCGGATGCAGCCCCATCCAGCTCCCTTATTTTCCTGCTTGCCTCGAGGCCATCCATTACCGGCATCTCCATGTCCATGAGAACTACATCATAGCCGCCCTTTTTCACGGCTTCCACGGCTTCCCGGCCGTTTTCGACCAGTTCGTGTTCGTATCCCAGCTTTTCGAGCATCTTCTGGGCTACCCTTTGATTGACGGGGTTGTCTTCGGCCACAAGAATGCGGATCTCACGGATGGCATTGTGCTCAAGTGTCTGAGCTTTGCGGCTTTTGTTGCGGTCCTGATCGCTGCTGCTGTTGAGCATTTCTTCAAGCTTTCGCAGGAGCGTGGTCTGCCGGACCGGCTTGGAGAGAAAGAAGTTGAAATTTTTTCTTGCATCCGAAGCCTTGACTTCCGAAACCGATGTCAACAGTGCCAGGGGCAGTTCTTCTTTTGAAAAGCGATCGCGAATGAGCGCAGCCAGTTCCATGCCGTTGAGCTGGGGCATATCCATATCCAAAATACCGAACTGATACTGACTCAGATCCTTGATCTTCGTCAGCACTTCGGTAGGGTTTTCATAAAGATCTACCCTAACGCCAGCCTTGCTGAGCTGCTTTTCGAAGATCTTACGATTTGTCTGGTTGTCGTCAACCACGAAAGCCTTCATCCCTTTCAGAAGGCCGGGGCGATACAATTCCAGTTTTCGTTTGCCGGGCCGGGCGGGCAAGAGAATGCGAAATGTACTTCCTTTCCCGACTTCGCTGATGACTTCAACCTTTCCTCCGAAGAGTTCTACAATCTTTTTGCTGATGGCAAGCCCGAGGCCTGTCCCGCCATACTTGCGCGTGGTGCTGGCATCGACCTGGGTAAATGAGCTAAACAATTTGCCGATCTTTTCTTTGGGAATGCCTATACCCGTATCGGTTACATTGATTTCGAGATTACACTCCGTGTTCTTCGACCCAAGGCATCGTATTCGAATGACCACTTCCCCTTTTTCTGTGAATTTGATGGCATTGTTCACGAGGTTAACAAGCACCTGCTGCAATCGTGTGGGGTCGGTATAAATGAAATCCGGCACACTGCTATCAATATCGTAGGCCAGCTCAAGGCCTTTTTCGTAGGCCTTCCCGCTGAGCAGATCGAGCACATCTTCAATCAGCTCATAGAGGCTGCATTCGATCGATTCGAGTTCAACCCCGCCTGATTCAATTTTTGTAAAATCGAGGATGTTGTTGATGATGCTAAGCAGGGTACTTCCACTCATATTGATGGTATGGGCCAGTTCATATTGCTCCTCACTCAACTCCGTGCCGGCCAGCAGTTCACTCATCCCGATGACGGCATTCAGGGGAGTGCGGATTTCATGGCTCATGGTTGAGAGGAACTGGGTTTTTGCCATGGCGGCCTTTTCGGCTTCTTCCATGGCTTTTTTCAGGTCCCGCGTGCGCTCTTCAACCCGTTTCTCAAGTTCCCGGTTGATCTGTATGAGTTTGTCCTGTTTGCGGCCGGCAAAAGAGGCGAAGAGGCCCAGGAAGAGCGGGGCGGTGTCGATGATCCACAAAAGGGGTATTTCTCTGTGCAGCAAGGCAATATTGGCAAGGTTGATGTCCAGATCATATGTTAGTAATTGAATAAATACAGCCAAAACAGGAAATGCAAGACCGAACAATGCCCCCCAAAGGGCAAATTTTACTTTATAGCTCATAGTCCCAGGATTTAGAGTTCAGATTTATAGATCACACCGTCTTTCATCACAAAGCGTACGTTCTTCATTTGGGTGATATCTTCAATGGGATTGCCGTCCACGGCTATGATATCGGCCCGCTTGCCGGGCTCTATCGATCCCAGTTCGTCTTCCAGTCCGAGGAGCATGGCCCCACCCATCGTAGCCGATTGAATGGCTTCCATGGCGGGCATACCGGCCTCGGTCATGTACACAAACTCTTTCCAGTTATCGCCATGAGGAAAAACACCGGCATCGGTACCGAATGCTATCCTGACACCGCGTTTGTATGCACTCGCAAATGTGGATTGTATTTTTGGACCGATGGCCAGAGCCTTCGGCCGGATCACTTCCGGATAATAGCCCGGCAGAGCCGCTTTTTCGGCTACAAATTTCCCGGCCGTAATTGTGGGGACATACCAGGTGCCTTTTTCAATCATCAGGTCCATGATTTCCGGAGTCATCAGTGTGCCGTGCTCGATAGAGTGTACACCGGCCAGTACGGCCCTTTTCATGCCTTCGGCACCGTGGGCATGTACGGCCACATGAAAGCCGTAATCGCTGGCCGTCTGCACAATGGCATTCATCTCTTCCTGGCTGAACTGGGGGTTCTGTCCGTTTTTTGCCATGGAAAGCACGCCTCCCGTTCCCGTTATTTTGATCAGATCGGCACCGTTTTTATAGCGCCACCTGACTGCTTCAATGCATTGATCGACACCATCTGCCACGCCTTCTCGCGGGCCGGCATCGCCCTCGAGGCTTCTGCGAAAGCCGCTTGTCGGGTCGGCATGGCCTCCGGTGCTGGCAATGGATTTTCCGGAAGTGAATATGCGGGGACCTGTGACGAGGCCCTCGTTGATGGCATCGCGCAGGGCGATGTTTACCCCGCTGCCTCCCAGGTCACGAACCGTTGTAAAGCCGGCCATCAGTGTTCTTTCTGCGTATTGAAGGCTTTCAAATGCTGTGACCTCGCGGTTCTGTGTAAATCTTTTCAAATAATGATCGGGAGCGGTTTCCCCTTCAATATGCACATGCATGTCCATCAATCCAGGCATGACCGTCAGATTCCGGCAATCGATGAGCCGGTCTCCTTCATTTTCCGGTGTGAGAAATCCTTCTGCCACACGTTCAATCCTGCCCTCCGCAACGATAAGGGTCATCTTTTCACGGACTTTGTCGGATTTGCCGTCAATGAGTCTTCCGCACTGAATGTATAGGTCCTGAGCCGTGACCTGAAGGCAGCTCAGAAATAAAGCCACAAATAATGATTTATTCATATATTAAAAGGTCTGATACCTCTTAAAGTTAAGCACTTACATTAAATCCTCTGAGTGCTTCGTTGAGTGAAGTCTTCTTATCTGTGGATTCTTTGCGCTTGCCGATGATCAGCGCACAGCTTACTTCATAGGTACCGGCATTGAATTTTTTCGGGAAAGTGCCGGGGATGACAACCGATCTTGCCGGAATATATCCGCGGTATTCCACGGGCTCATTTCCGCTTACATCGATGATGCGTGTCGACTGGGTGAGCACCACATTGGCGCCCAATACAGCTTCGCGTTCCACCCGAACGCCTTCCACCACAATGCAGCGCGAGCCGATGAAGGCATGGTCTTCAATAATGACCGGACTGGCCTGCACGGGTTCCAGTACGCCACCAATGCCTACGCCTCCACTTAAGTGAACATTTTCACCAATCTGTGCACAAGATCCTACGGTGGCCCAGGTATCTACGAGTGTGCCGCTGCCCACGTAGGCACCTATATTCACATAAGAAGGCATTAAAATGACGCCCGGTGCAAGGTAGGCTCCATGCCGTGCTGTGGCCGGAGGTACCACTCTGACACCCAGCTTTTTGTATCCTTTTTTCAAAGGGATTTTATCGTAATATTCGAAAGGACTCAGTTCCATGACTTCCATCTCGCGGATGGGGAAATAGAGTATGACGGCTTTTTTGATCCATTCATTCACAACCCAGCCCTGTTCCGAGGGTTCGGCTGTTCGCAGGCGCCCTTTGTCCAGCTCTTTGACAACCAGTTCAATGGCATCTCTCGTGCTTTTCTCTTTCAGCAGTTCGCGCTGATGCCAGGCATTCTCAATGATTTCTTTCAGATCGTTCATTCCCTTTATTTAAGTGGAGAATCGGCTTCTTTCTTAAAATGTTTATACACCTGCTTGTCCATCCATCCGGGAAACCATTTGTTGAGGAAAACCGTCAGTTTTCCCTGAAGCGTCAGGATAAGGGTGCGTTTTCTTTTCCGTGTGGCGCGGAGCACATGTGTTGCCACCTCTTCGGCCGACATGAGTTTTTCTTCATTCAGCGGAGTTTCGCCCTGCATGCTGCCGTCACGGGTCAGGGCCGTATTGCGAATATTGCTGGCCGTAAATCCGGGGCAGACGATCATGGCATGCAAGCCGTCTTTAAGATGCTCGGTTCGAACGGTTTCGATAAAGCCCTGCATGGCAAATTTGGAAGCGCTGTATCCGCTGCGACCGGGCAAGCCCCGATAACCGGCAATGGAAGAAATGCCTATCAGGCTGCCGCGCTGTTTCAGAAGATGAGGGAGGGCGTATTTGCTGCAGTAAACGCTTCCCCAAAAGTTGATATCCATCACGCGCTTCATCACTTCGAGATCAAGGTCGATGAAAAGAGCCCGCATACTGATTCCGGCATTGTTGATCAGAATGTCAATTTGCCCGAATCGCGCAATGCTTTCTTCGATCAGGCGCTTGCAATCTTCTTCTTTTTGCACATCGCAACGCACGGTCAGGCTTTCATTCGGCAGCCCGGCAGCGATGGCGTCCAGCTTTTCTTTGCTTCGCGCGGCCAATACAACACGAGCACCGGCCTGCGAAAAAACTTCGGCCAGTGCTTTTCCGATGCCGGAAGAGGCACCGGTGACGATGACGACTTTATCTTTCATTTCTGATTTTCCATTTGATGGAGCAGCCCACCGGGGCCTCATATTCGCTTTGAATCAAATCGTTGTTAAGAACGGCCTTCAGGGCTTCCTCAAGATAATGCGATTTCACCAATTGAGGGTCTTTGGCCTGGTCGTCAATGGCTCCGCGGTAAACCAACCGCCCGAGACTGTTGAAAAGAAAGGCCTCGGGCGTTCTCTCCGCTTTAAACTGCCGGGCGATCCTTTGATCGGCATCGTGAAGATAAACCCCCTTGAGGCCCAGCTTTTCAGCCATGGCAGGCATGTGCTCCAGCGCATCTTCGGGATAGCGTGAGGCATCGTTGGAGTTGATGCCATAGACCTTTATGCCTTCTTTCCGGCAGAGAGATGCGATTTCCCTGATTCGTGAGGCATAATGATGCACATAGGGGCAATGATTGCAAATGAAGAAAATCAGCAGACCTTTCTGAAAAGGGCGAAGCTCCACCCGATGATTTTCTCCCTCGCAGTTTTTGAGTTCAAATGCTGTAAGTTGATCTCCCGGCCACATCTTCTGTTCTGAATCTTATAGTTAGCAATTCCCCGAAAAACGATGCATTCGTAAAAAACGATGCTCCGAAGACTCCGGAAGTCCGTGATTTCATTAGCTGCCCGAATCCGTCAGAGGTGAATCACTTCGCCATAGGCGGCAGCCGTTGCTTCCATGATGGCTTCGCTCATGGTCGGGTGCGGGTGCACACTTTTGATGATCTCGTGTCCGGTGGTTTCGAGTTTGCGCGCCACCACCACTTCGGCAATCATTTCCGTCACATTGGCTCCGATCATGTGGGCACCGAGCCACTCCCCATATTTGGCATCGAACACCACTTTGACGAATCCTTCGGTGGCACCGGCAGCCGTGGCTTTGCCCGAGGCCGTGAATGGAAATTTACCCACCTTGACTTCATAGCCCGCCTCGATAGCCTGCTTTTCGGTCATCCCGACAGAGGCAATTTCCGGTTGGCAGTAAGTACATCCCGGCAGGTTGCCGTAGTCAATGGGTTCGGGTTTGAGGCCGGCAATGGATTCCACACAGGTGATGCCTTCGGCCGATGCCACATGCGCCAGAGCCGGTCCGTGCACAATGTCACCTATGGCATAGATGCCCTGCACATTAGTGCGGTAGTAGTCGTCCACTTCTATGCGGCCCTGCTTGTCTTTTTTGATGCCCAGCTCTTCGAGGCCGATATTTTCAAGGTTTGGCGTAATACCCACAGCCGACAGTACGATCTCGCTTTCGAGGGTCTCTTCACCTTTTTTCCCTTTGATTCTGACATTCACCCCTTTGTCCGTCACTTTGGCTTCTTCAACCGAAGTACTTGTTTTGACGCCAATGCCTTGTTTTTTAAACTGACGGGCCAGGTCTTTCGAGACCTCTTCGTCTTCTACCGGCACGAGGCGGTCCATATACTCCACAAGGGTCACTTTGGTGCCGATGGAGTT
Organism: Chitinophagales bacterium; assembly: GCA_015487695.1. Taxonomy (GTDB): domain Bacteria; phylum Bacteroidota; class Bacteroidia; order Chitinophagales; family S012-47; genus S012-47. Next base: position 26,025 of record WFPF01000080.1, on the reverse strand, counting down.
GTAGAAATAAGCAAACTCGCAGCCTATGGCTCCGGCTCCCACCACGATCATGCTTTCGGGCTGTTTTGGCAAAACCATGGCTTCACGATAACCGATGATCCGCTTGCCGTCCTGGGGGAGGTTGGGCAGTTGTCTTGAGCGCGCTCCCGTGGCAATGATAATATTCGGAGCACTGTATTCGCTGCTTTTTCCGTCAGCGCCCGTGACCAGCACCTTTTTGCCTGCTGTCAGCCTGCCGCTGCCCTGCAGGGTATCTATTTTGTTCTTTTTAAAGAGGAAACTGATGCCTTTGCTCATTTTATCGGCTGTGGCCCGGCTTCTGCTGATGATCTTGTCAAACTGCGGATTGAAATCTCCGGCTGCAATGCCATAGGCTTCGGCATGCTTGAAATACTGAAAGACCTGGGCACTTTTGAGCAATGCCTTCGTTGGGATACAGCCCCAGTTCAGACAGATGCCTCCGAGGCTTTCCCTTTCCACTACCGCTACTTTCATTCCCAGTTGTGAGGCCCTGATGGCCGCTACGTATCCCCCCGGACCGCTTCCTATTACAATTAGATCATATGATTGAGCCATGATATAAGTTTTTAGTGATGTTTTCGGCCTCGAAATTAAAGAGAATTGAGGAAAGCAAGGCTGCTTTGGAGGGCTTTGAAGATAAAAAAGCCACCCGCAGGACGGATGGCTTTCTCTCTGTTCCTTATTCTTCTTATTCCGTATTGTCCGTAATGATGATGTCTTTGTGTTTCGATGGATCGAAACTGAAAAAATCGTTGCTGAGCTTTACATTGGGCTCTACCTTTTTAATAATGTAGGTGACTTTGTTGGCCATGTTGTCGCTCAGTTCGGCCTCTTCGATCGAATAATTGTCGGCATTGATATAGAGCTTGATGCTGTGAAAATCGTACTGGTCGGGATCCTTGGGTGAGAAGAGGATCACATGCATCTTTTTTCCCTTGATTACCGGACTTCCGGCATAGGCATATTTAAAGTCTTTCTTGTAAAGAGAGAAGAGGTCGGAGGGGGTAAAGGCATTCTCATCGGGGTCCACGGATTCGATGATCAGCTCGTTTTCTTCCGTGAAATAGAGGTACATTTTTTTAGTATCCGAAATCACTTCCTGCCCTTCGGTGATCAGCTTATACTTATTGCCTGCCAGATAGAGGACTCCCTCACTTTCCTGGTCGAGATCGCTTTCGGGGTTTTCGATTCTTTGCTCAAAAACCACTTTCATGGTTTTGTAGTTTTCGTATTTGGCTTCTACCTTTTTAAGTATATCGGTGGCTTTGCTGTCTTGCCGGGCATGGCCGGCCGGGATGCTAAGAAGAAGGGCAATGATGAATTTTGATATCATGGTTTGCTATTTCTCATAGGTTTTTCAAAAACTGTTCCAATTCATACTCGGTATGAATAAGTACCTCCCGGGCTTTGCTTCCTTCACTCGGACCCACAATCCCGGCAGCTTCTAGTTGGTCCATAATGCGTCCCGCGCGATTGTAGCCCAGGCGCATTTTACGCTGAATCATGGAAGTAGAGCCCTGCTGGGTGCTTACCACCAGGCGGGCAGCCTCTTCAAACATTTCATCGCGGTCCGATGCATCGAAGCCCCCAAAGTTAGTACTTTCATCATCGGCTTCGGGCAAATAGTAGGGGTCAGAATAGCCTTTTTGTTCACCGATAAAGTCGGTGACCTGTTCCACTTCATGCGTATCGATAAATGCACATTGCAGGCGCACGAGGTTGCCCCCGACTGAGAGCAGCATGTCGCCCCGGCCGATGAGTTGGTCGGCACCGCTGGAATCGAGGATGGTGCGCGAATCCACTTTACTGGTCACTTTAAAGGCCACCCTGGCCGGGAAGTTCGCTTTGATCACACCCGTAATAATGTTGACCGAAGGCCGCTGAGTGGCTACGATCAGGTGAATGCCGACTGCCCGGGCCAATTGGGCCAGGCGCGCAATGGGTTGCTCAACTTCTTTGCCTGCCGTCATCATCAGGTCGGCAAATTCGTCAATGATAAGGATGATATACGGCATAAATCGATGGCCTTTCTCGGGGTTGAGCCTGCGCGCCACGAACTTTTCATTGTATTCCTTAATGTTGCGCACGTGCCCCTCTTTGAGAAGATCATAGCGCATGTCCATCTCTTTCGTCAGTGAATTGAGTGTGGCAATGACCTTTGAAGTATCCGTGATGATCGTTTCTTCATTGTCGGGCAGCGTGGCCAGAAAGTGGTTCTCAATGCGCTTAAATAAAGAGAGCTCTACTTTCTTTGGGTCAATAAGTACAAATTTGATCTGCGAGGGGTGCTTTTTGTAGAGCAGCGAAACCAATATGGCATTGAGCCCTACGGATTTCCCCTGTCCGGTGGCCCCTGCCATCAGCAGGTGCGGCATCTTGGCCAGGTCGGCTATGAAGTGCTCGTTGGCAATGGTCTTTCCCAGCGCTATGGGCAGTTCATACTTTGATTTGATAAATTTTTCGGATGCCAGCATGGAGCGCATCGAAACGATTTCTTTCTTGCGGTTGGGTACTTCTATGCCGATGGTGCCTTTGCCCGGGATGGGTGCAATGATTCGGATGCCCAGGGCAGCCAGACTCAGTGCAATGTCGTCTTCCAGGTTTTTAATCTTGGAGATGCGCACTCCGGGAGCAGGTACAATTTCGTAAAGCGTGACGGTGGGCCCCACCGTGGCTTTGATTCTGGAGATGGAAATATTGTAATTGCTCAGCGTGGAAATGATCTGGTCTTTGTTGCGCTCGAGTTCCTGTTTGTCGATGCTCAATTTATTGTCTCCGTAATCTTCCAGCAGGTCGAGGATCGGGTACTTGTAGCGGGGCAGGTCGAGGGTCGGATCATAGTTTTCGGCAGTCAGTTTTTTTCCGCTCATCACTTTCTCTTCCTCCCGCTCCGATATGTCAAGTTCTATCTCTTCTTCCGGCCGGCCCTCCTTGCTTTCCTTGTCCGGGCCTGCCTTTTCCGTTTCCATTTCTATTCCCGTAATTTCAAGCTCCTCAGCCGGTGCTTGCTGTACCTCTTCGCTTTCGGGTATTTCGACACGAATGGCTTCCTCTTTGCCGTATTCCATCTCTTCCCGCTTGCGGATATCTTTGGGCAGCTTTTTTTCAGGGCTTGTTTCGCCCGCCTTCCCCGCTTTTTTCGTTTTGCTCTTTTTTACGAAGGCATTTCCCCATTTGGCCAGATCGAGATTGAAAGTGATGACGAGGTAGGCGAAGAAAACAAAGAAAAGAAGGATGCCTGTGCCGGCCGCACCGAGAAAGTCGTTCAGCCAGGCATTCACTGCCCGGCCATAACCTCCTCCAAAGGGGAAGGCTGCCCGGTGAAAAACAAAATCGAGGGCGACCGGAGTCCAGATGAGGAAAAAAAGCAGGTGCCGGAATATTTTCCCCAGCTGAAAAAGATGTTTCCTGAAAATCAGGTTAAACCCGGCTGCAAAGGAAAAGAGGAGGATAAAAAAGGAGGAAAGCCCAAACCAGCGGTAAAAAAACTGATGGCTGATGATGGCTCCGAGTCTTCCGAGATGATTGGCGCTTTCTACACTTCGGTCGAAAAGATGCGACCAGGGCCTGCTGAGGCTTCCGAATGTGCTCTGATCTGCCGTCCAGGTGAAGAGATGGGAAATAAAGGCGATGAGCAGAAAGAGGGAAATGGCGATGAGCGAAAGACCGCTGATGAGGGGCAGGCGCTCGCTCCGCCAGATCTTCTTTGCTGACGAACCGCGCTTTTTGGGCTTCTTTGCACTTCCTTTCTTATTTGCGGGCTTTTTTGATGCCATTTTTTCTCTTGAGGTGAATGAACAAAGTTACAAAGAGGGCTCTAAGGAGCAGCCTGTCTTTTTTGAGAATGCCTCCGGAGTGTACAGTTTAGAAAACAAGTCGCCCCTTACTTCCCGCGGCAGCTGTACCCGGGCCTCTGAAAATGAAGTGATGCGGATGTCTTAAATCAGCCAATTTCTTTCCCACATCCATTACTTTTGCAAAAAAATTAACTCACCTAAAAAAAGATCAATTATGCCAAACGGAGTATTTCAAATCCCGATACCGCAAAATGAACCTATTTACAGCTATGCACCGGGATCTCCGGAGCGTGCCGAACTGAAAAGGGCATTGGACGAAGCCCGTTCAAGGCAAATCGAAATTCCGATGATTATCAACGGAAAACCGGTATTGACGGATAAAAAGATTGCCATACATCCTCCCCATGATCTGGAGCATACGCTCGGCTATTATTTCAAAGGCGGTAAAGAAGTGGTGGAAGATGCCATAGCTGCCGCACTGGATGCCCGGCATGCCTGGCAGGCCATGAGCTGGGAACAGCGGGCATCTATTTTCCTGAAAGCGGCCGACTTGCTGGCAGGCCCCTACCGTCAGAAGATGAATGCCGCCACCATGCTCGGACAAAGCAAGAATCCCTTTCAGAGTGAAATTGATGCGGTGTGTGAGCTGGTCGACTTTCTGCGCTTCAATGTCTACTACATGCAGGAAATCTACGAACTCCAGCCCGAGTCGGTGGATGGTCTGTGGAACCGCATGGACTACCGTCCGCTCGAAGGATTTATCCTGGCCGTGTCACCTTTCAACTTTACTTCCATTGGCGGCAACCTGCCGACCGCTCCGGCCATGCTGGGCAACACCGTGGTCTGGAAACCGGCCCATACCCAGATTTATTCGGCCCATGTGTTCATGGAAATACTGCTCGAAGCCGGTCTTCCGGATGGAGTGATCAACATGGTATTTACCGAGGGGGCCGTGACAGGTAACACTTGTCTGGAGCATCCCGACTTTGCCGGACTGCACTTTACCGGTTCTTATGGAACCTTCGCCTACCTCTGGAAAAAGATAGGTGCCAATCTTGACAGATATAAGGTTTTCCCGCGCATTGTGGGCGAAACGGGCGGAAAAGATTTCATACTCGTACATCCCAGTGCGGATGTGGAAGCGGTGGCCACGGCCATGGTTCGGGGCGCTTTTGAATATCAGGGACAGAAATGCTCAGCCGCCAGCAGGGCCTACATCCCGCAAAGCCTCTGGCCGGCTGTCAAAGAGCTCCTGATTCGCGACCTGAAAGAGATTAAAGTCGGACCGGTGGAAGATTTCTCCAATTTCATGAATGCGGTGATTGACGAACATGCGTTTAAAAACATCACTTCTTACATTGACCGTGCAAAATCGGATGGTCAGGAAATCCTCTTTGGAGGGCACTACGACTCTTCGAAGGGCTATTTTATCGATCCGACCGTTGTGGTGGTGAACGATCCGAAGTATGTGACCATGGAGGAAGAAATATTCGGGCCCGTGCTGAGTGTGTATGTGTATCCGGATGCGGAGTGGAAAGAGACTTTGAAGCTGGTGGACGAAACCTCGCCTTACGGACTGACGGGTGCTGTCTTTGCCCAAAGCAGAGACGCCATCATAGAAGCCAAGGAATATCTTTACCAGGCTGCCGGAAACTTTTATATCAACGACAAACCCACGGGGGCCGTTGTCAATCAGCAGCCCTTTGGCGGTGCAAGAAAATCCGGCACGAACGACAAAGCCGGTTCGATGTGGAACCTCATCCGCTGGGTGTCTCCGCGCTCGATGAAAGAAACATTCGATCCGCCCAAAGACTTCCGCTATCCATTCATGGAAGAGGAGTAGGGAAGAGCTGTAATTTCTGAAAAGAAGCGGTCGTGTCCGGTGAGGCGGGGCCGCTTTTTTTATTGGAATTCATATGGAATCCGCGGGGCTCATCGTTATTAGCTTTAATTTTGTGCCCATGCAAAACAGACCGGTTATTCTTATTACCAATGACGATGGCATCACGGCCCCGGGTATTTTGGCTCTTGTGGATGCGGTAAAGCCATTGGGCGAAGTGGTGGTAGTGGCACCTGACAGCCCGCAGTCGGGGATGGGTCATGCCATCACCATTGAAGATCCCTTGCGCCTTGAGTCCGTATCCGTTTTTGAGGGAGTGGAAGCCTACCAGTGTTCGGGGACACCCGTTGACTGTGTAAAACTGGCCGTGGACAAGGTCTTGCATCGCAAACCCGACCTCTGCCTCTCGGGCATTAACCACGGCTCCAATTCTTCGGTAAATGTGATCTACTCGGGCACCATGTCGGCTGCCATGGAGGCTGCCATTGAAGGCGTGCCGGCCGCAGGATTCTCCCTGCTCGATTATAATTTTCATGCCGACTTTACGGCTGCGGCACATTATGCCCGCAAAGTGGCCGAACTTATACTAAGGCACGGGCTCCCCGAAGGGGTGCTGCTGAATGTCAACGTTCCGAAGTTGCCTCTCGATGCCATCAAGGGAGTGAAAATCGCCCGCCAGGCAAGAGCCAAATGGCAGGAAGAATTTGCCGAAAGGATTGACCCGCGTGGGCGCAAATATTTCTGGTTGACGGGTAAATTTGTAAATCTGGACCGGAGCAGCGATACGGACGAATGGGCACTTAACAACGGCTATGTATCGGTGGTGCCCGTGCAGTTTGACCTGACAGCGTACGGAGCCATGGATTCAATCAACAAACAATGGAAGGAGGCCGGGAATGATGCTTAAGCAGGACAAATTTTATACGGGAATGATTGCAGCCATACTTATTTCAAGCCTGGCTTATTTCGCGCTGGAATGGGTGGACGAAAGCCTTAGGGGTACGATGATCGGCCATCGCAACTACTTCGGAGTGCGTCAGCAGTTTCTCATCATCCTGGCTGTGATCAGCAATCTGATTCCTTTTAACTATTATTCCCGCACCGGACGCAGCAATGCCATGCGGGGCACGGCACTGATCACCCTGCTCGAAGGAACGGCCGTGGTCATTTATATTTTTGCCTGATCTCTATGAAATACTACCTCATAGCCGGTGAAAACTCGGGCGACCTGCACGCTTCGGGGCTCATTCGTGCCCTGAAGAGCCGGGACGAAGAAGCCCGTTTCAGAGCCTGGGGTGGCGAGCGGATGGAAGAGGCCGGTGCGAGTCTTTTTCGTCATTACCGGGAAATGGAAGTGATGGGCTTTGTAGAAGTTTTTAAGAAACTGCCCGCCATTTTCAGACATATACGGGAGTGTAAAAAAGATATCGATGAGTGGAAACCCGATGTGCTGATATTGATCGACTATCCCGGATTTAATATGCGCATGGCGGCTTTTGCTCATGAGCGGGGCATTCCGGTATATTATTACATTTTGCCGCAACTCTGGGCCTGGCACAGTTCGAGAGTAAAGAATATTGCCCGGGTGGTCGACCGCCTCTTTAGCATCCTGCCGTTTGAACAGGATTTCTATGCCAAATATGGCCTTCATGCCGACTTTGTGGGACATCCGCTCCTCGATATCCTCAACCGGAACAGGGACCTCGCAGGTTCGCAGCGCTTAGAAGCGAAGAAGCGCATTGCCCTCTTGCCCGGAAGCAGGGCCCAGGAGATCCAAAAAATATTGCCTGTCATGCTTGAACTGGCAGCCCGGCATCCGGAGATGGATTTTAAGATTGCGGGCATTGGCAACAGGAAGTCGCTCTACCGCGAGGCCCGGGGTCTTCCGAATGTGGAGCTGGTCTGGGACGAAATGCATGCACTGCTCGATGATGCGGATGCAGCCCTGGTTACATCCGGCACGGCCACGCTTGAAACGGCCCTTCACAGGGTGCCGCAGGTGGTGGTTTATAAGGGCGGATTGATTAATTACTGGATCGGAAAGCGGGTCGTGAATGTGAAATACATTTCCCTGGTTAACCTCATCCTGGAGCGGGAGGCTGTCTGTGAGCTCATTCAAAATGAACTGACGGCAGATCGCCTGGAGGAAGAACTGATGAGACTTTTTGAGCCGGAGTACCGCGGAAAAGTAATGAATGCCTACGATGAACTGATAATGCAACTGGGAGAGGCCGGAGTGGCGCAAAGAACCGCGGAAAAAATGATTGCGTATCTCCGCGAAGAAAATTTGAAAAAATGACAGACGAATCACTAATTTTGCATTCGCCCTGAGGGGCAGCAAAGAGGGGCTATAGCTCAGTTGGCTAGAGCGTCTGGCTGGCAGCCAGAAGGCCCGGGGTTCGAGTCCCCGTAGCTCCACTAAAAAGCATCTGTAAAAACCACAGATGCTTTTTTTATGCCTCCCGATTAGGTATGGACACTTTGAAGCACCGGCTTCGGCATCTTCTTTTCATAGTTCATCCACCGACAGGGAGCCATCCCGTATCTTTATGCAGCTAAACTCATGCAGCTATGAAGCGGGCCTTCAGAAAGACAGACTTTGTGCCGGGGAATACTGTACGCATCAGTCGCAGCGGAGGAGAATTTTTTGAACATTTGCGCCACATTATCCGCAGTGCCCGCTATGAGATTCATATTCAAATATATATCTGGGAACCCGATGAAACGGGAAGAGAGATCAGCAGCTTGCTCGTTGAGGCTGCCGCCAGGGGTGTAAAAGTTTATCTCGTCCTGGATGCTTTCGGGTCGGCAAGGGTTCGGAAAGACAAGGAATGGTGCAAGGCCTGGCACGATGCCGGTATTCGTTTTCGATTTTTCGGAGAACCGCTGACCGGCAAAAAGGTGAATGTAGGGCGCAGACTGCACCATAAGTTTGTGATTGTGGACGGGCGCAGGACCATTGTGACCGGTCGCAACATTGCCGACCGCTACAACGACATGCCCGGCCGCGATGCCTGGCTCGATTTTGCCGCGTTTGTGGACGGACCCGTAGCCATGCACCTGCGGAGGATTGCTCTGCTTTTCTGGCCCCGGGCACAACGATTTCAGATACCGGTCTTTCCCGAATGGCTCGAATTGTCGCCCCTCGGGAATGTGCCGGTAAAAATTGCACGCAACGATTTCTTTAGGGGTATTTATGAAATGTACAACAGCTATCTGGATGCTTTTGAGCGGGCCGAAAACCATATCACGGCCGTAGCGGCCTATTTCCTGCCCGGCCGCAGAATGCGCCTGGCTTTGCAGCAGGCTGCCATGCGGGGCGCACGGGTACGATTGCTCTTCTCCCGCTACTCGGATGTGCCTCTGGCCAATCATGCCACACAATATCTCTATAGCTGGCTATTTCGCTGCGGAGTCGAAATTTATGAGTGGTACAGCAGCATTGTACACGGGAAGGTGGCCGTTGTCGACAAAAAATGGGCAACGGTGGGTTCCTACAATCTCAATTATCTCTCGGCTCTCGAAAGTGTGGAGCTCAATTATATCTTTTGGGACGAAGAAATAGCCAGTGATCTGAGAAAAATGATCGACCGCATCATGGACGGGGAAAGTGAAAAAATAAAGGCGGAGAATTACAGTAAAAACCACTCGTTGCTCAAGCAATTCAAGGAGTGGTCGGCTTTTGTGATTTTCCGGGCAATGCTCCGTTTTCTCCTCTTTTTCGGAGGTACACACAAATCGATTCCCGATAAAGCAGACGAAGAAATTTAGCCTTTCCTGTATTTCGAAAGCTTCACGTTGAGCTCCTGCGGGTTGATGGGCTTGGTGATGTAGTCGTTCATGCCCGAGGCATAAACCCTTTCCTGTATTTCGAGCATGGCCGAAGCCGTCAGAGCCAGGATGGGAATCCGGGTGTTGATTTCCCGGATTCGGGCGGTGGCCGTATAGCCATCCATGACGGGCATTTGAAGGTCCATCAGGACGGCATCGTAGGCGTCCGGATTTCTTTTGATTTTTTCAAATCCTTCGAGTCCGTTTTTGGCACTGTCCGTGCGGGCATTCCATTTCTGAAGAAATCGCTCCGTCAGTTTCAGGTTGATGATGTTGTCTTCCACAATCAGCACGTGCATGCCGCTCAGATCTTGCGCTTCTATTTCTACCTTAGTTCCATTAACCGCTTTGGCACCGGAGTTCTGGAGAGGATTGTAACGGAGTTTTAAAACGAAGTAAAACTCTGAGCCCTTGCGGGGTGTACTTTTCAGGTGGATCTGTGAACCCTGGAGTTCGAGCAGGCGCTTGGTAATGGCCAGCCCCAGTCCCGTACCACCGTATTTGCGCGTGATGGAAGCATCGGCCTGGGCAAAACTCTTGAAAATTTCAGATTGCTTGGCTTTGGGGATACCGATACCTGTGTCGAGCACGCTGAAGCGGATCTCAACTTCTTTATCTTTCTTGTTCTCAAGTGTGGCCTTGAGGGTAATTTGACCTTTCTCGGTAAACTTGGCCGCATTGCTGAGCAAATTGGTCAGGACCTGGCTCAGACGTGTGGGATCACCAATAATTATTTCCGGAATCCGGCTGTCCAGCTCCATTTTCAGATCCACGTCTTTGCCTGCAAGGCGCGGCCGGATACTTTGTATGAGGCTGTTCAACAAGGTCGAAGTTCTGAATTCCAATTCCTCAAACTCTACTTTTCCCGCATCGATTTTGCTGTAATCCAGAATGTCGTTGATGATATTAAGAAGATTGCCGGCAGAGAATTTTAGGGTTTGTAGGTAATCCAGCTGATCCTCCCGTGGCTTCTCCATCAGCAGAAGTTCGGTCATGCCGATCACGGCATTCATCGGTGTGCGAATTTCGTGCGACATAACCGAGAGGAATTCGGCTTTGGCCATCGATGCTTTTTCTGCCTTTTCTTTGGCTTTGAGAAGTGCAAGTTGGGTTTCCTTCAGGGCCGTAATGTCGCGAACCGAACCGTCAATACAGATTTCACCCCGGCTGTCTTTGCTGATGGTCGCACTGATTTCACCCCAGAAGAGCTCCCCGTTCTTTCTTTTCAGGCGCACTTCGAAGTTCTTTACCACGCCCTCTTTTTCCATCATGGCAAGAAACTTGGACCGGTCGGCATCATTGTGATAAAAGCGAACGATATCGGCTTTTACGACTTCTTCCACACTGTCGTAGGCAAAGATCTTGGCAAAGGCTTCGTTGGCATAAATTAGTCCTTTGTTGACGGTACTCCTGTAGATACCATCCTGTATGTTTTTATTGATCGCCTCAATGAGGGCTTTGCTTTCACGCAGTTTGTTCTCACTGCGGATGCTTGTCGTTACATCCTGAAAGACCCCGTAGACTTTGCTTTTTTCCTTGCTGGCCTTTCCGATGATGCGTATTTGCTTCAAGTCCATCGAAGCCGTGTTCATGGCTACGATTTCGTCAAATGATTCACCGCTTTTCATCAGTTGGGTAATCAGCTCCCGGGCATGCACATCCGAACGGGTATCAATCCGGTTGAGGATTTCATTTAGCGTCAGATCTTTCTCCGTGGAATATTGCAGGATGCGGTTGATTTCTTTGGTCGTAAAAAAGTCGCCCGTTTCGAGGTTGTGCTCCCAGGCCCCGAGGTGGGCTGCCTCTTCCATGCGGTTGAGCAGACGCTCGCTTCGCTCCAGTGCAAATTCACGCTCTTTTATTTTTGTGATATCGTTGTGAATAGAGAAAAACTTGATGACTCTGCCGTTCTCATCCAGGATGGGTTTCACAATGAGGTCGATCCAGTATCTGTGTCCGTCTTTGCGATAGTTGATAATTTCAGAGCGGAGCGGTTTTCCTTGTTTCAAGAGCTTGTTGATACGTTGGACTTCTTCTTTTGAAGTATCCGGGCCGTGAAGTATTGTAGGGTCTTTGCCGATTACTTCTTCGCCTGTGTATCCCGAAAGCCTGGTAAAGTAATTGTTGACCCATTCAATCTCGTTCTTATTGTTCGATATGATAACGGCTGTATTGATTTCACTTGCCACCAGCGCAAGATTGCTGAGCTCGTCACGAAAGTTCTTTCGCTCTGTAATGTCCACCAGATGGATGTTGATGCCCCAGAGTTTGCCCTGCTTGTCGTGCACCTGCAGGAGTTTCACTTCAAACCATTTCGAGGCGGGCGCATCACCGATGGCCACCTCGAAGTGCACCTCTTTCCCTTCCTTGCACTCCTCAATTTCTTCAAGCAGTCCCTTTTGATCTTCTTCATTCAGTACGTCCGACAGCGACATGCCTTTTTTTAGCTCGGTGTGATAGGTCTCTTTGATAAATTCGGATGCTGCCCGGTTGTAGCTGATTAGCTTCAGCTCTGTACTGATCATGATATTGGGTTCGTTGCTGCTCTCAAAAATGGCTTTCAGCAGCCGTTTGTGCTCATCCAGTTTCTGTGAACTGCGGGCCATGGCCTTTTTCCCAAGAATTACACCGCTGGCAATAATGGTAAAAGTTAAGGCTGCGTTGAGTACAAGCAGATAATCTGCCTCGGGAAAAGGGACATGATAAAAGGGCTCGCGGAAGAGCGTAAAATAAACCGCAAGTAGGGCCAGCGGTATCATAAGTGCCGACTCAAGGACAATCAGCTTCTTTCGCTCGCGGGGAGTGAAAAAAAGAATGACAAAGAAGATGGCAAAATACATGATGGGCCACATGACTTCGCGGCCCGTCAGGAAGGACTGTACCGTGCTGAAGATGCCGGAAATTATGAGTGTGGCAATCAATGAGGGCACTCCGTCCCATTTGTTGGTAAAAATGAGAGCAAGCCCGATTACCGCACTGTATGCCAGGGCTGTGGCTGCTGCCCAGGGCATACCCATCCCGTAAAATGCCAGGGCATAGATTATTGCTCCGCCCATCAAAAAGCGCAGGGACATTTTCAGGATACGAATCAGGTTAATTCTTCTTTTCATTATTATGGGGCAAATATGGCCGGAGTTCTTTCTTTATCATAAAGAATGTCAGTCTTGAAATTAGCCAAACTGCATCAGATTATTGATAATAATTAAACTTAATATAAGAAAGGTGCCTTATTCTTATACGGGGAGTTTTTGCAATTGTTGCTGCCAGTTCCATGCGTCTCTCAATGCATCGCTTAATTTTCGCTGCACCGCCCAGCCAAGTATTTTCAGGGCCTTGTCGGCATTGGCATATATGGCAGGGACATCTCCCGGCCTTCGGGGGCCATAGCGGTAGTTCAGTTTCAACCCGCTGACATCTTCAAAGGTTTCTACCACTTCTTTCACACTGCTTCCGCTCCCTGCTCCCAGATTAAATACCTCGGTGCCTGCCTCCGAACGCTTTTCGGCCAGCCAGTCGATGGCCCGTACGTGAGCTTCGGCCAGATCCATGACGTGGATATAATCGCGAATGGCCGTTCCATCCGGAGTTTCATAATCCTTTCCGAAAATAGTCAGTTGTTCACGGATGCCCGCAGCCGTTTGTGTGATGTAGGGTACGAGGTTCTCGGGTTCGCCAAGCGGCAGCTCTCCGATTAATCCGCTTGGGTGGGCACCGATCGGGTTGAAGTATCGAAGGATTACACTTTTTGCAGATTCCGAAGCAGCCTTTTGCAGATCAAACAATATCTGCTCACCGACCTGCTTGGTGAAGCCGTAGGGCGACTGGGCTTTTTTTACGGGACTTGTCTCGGTGACGGGCAGTTCATCGGGCACTCCGTAAACCGTGCAGGAGGAGGAGAAAACGAAGTAGGGTATGCCGAATTGCCTTTGCAGCTCAAGCACGTTCAAAAGGCTGCCCACATTGTTGCGATAATACTTTAATGGTTCCCTGACCGACTCGCCCACAGCCTTGTAAGCCGCAAAATGAATGATGCCTTCGGGTTGCTCTTTCTCAAAGATTCCGGCCATTTTGTCCCGGTCATTGCAATCGGCTTCGTGGAAGCTTGGTTTCCCTTTGCAAAGGCTTTCAAGACGCCCTACGATAAAGGGCTTCGAGTTTCGGAAATCGTCTATTATGATGGGGTGATGACCGGCATTTGCCAGTGCTACCACGGTATGCGAACCGATAAAGCCGGCACCTCCTGTTACTGCAATTCTCATCCGGGATATTTTAGCATTCGAAATTAAGGCAAAGCGGGGGAATGCAATAACCCGAAATATACGTCTTAGCTGTTGTTGAGTTCGATCCGGACGAGCGGCAGGTAGGGATCTTCGGCAAATTCTTCTTCCTGACGGTGGAGAAGGATGGATGCATTCACATATTTGTTGAGTGCCCGCTCGGCCATTTCGGCCGACTCGGCTGCCACCAGGGGATCACTGCTCTCATGACTTACTTCGTGAAAGAGCCTGCTGGCAATAAAGAAATTTCGTGTATCAATGCGGGCAAAGGGACCTCCGGCATGAATAAAAATGAAGGCGGCCTTGTATTTGTCTTCCCAGTTTTCAATTGCTCCATCTTCATAGAGCTTTCGCACCCTTTCCAGACGCAGCTCGTCTCTCGAGGTATCGCGCAGAAAAGCTCCGGAGAGGCGGTCGAGGTGATCGGTAAAGAAGATATAGGAGAGCTCTTCCGAAACCGGCTCCTTGATGACCGGAGGCAATGGCGGAAGCAGATAATCGGGTCCCTCACACCTTTGCCGGCATTCGGGTTGCTGATGGGTTTTCACAGCTTTCGTATTTGAAATTGCCGGACTTTCCCCTTGATTACAGGCCAGGACCAGCCCGGCCACTGCTGCCAGTGCCGTCAAAATAAATTTATTCCTGTGATGCCCTTTCATAATCAATTAATTAGAAGCCGATGATGGAGATTCCCACGCTGAATGGGGTGAGTGCCGGACCTTCGCCATCCGTAAACATGCCATTTAACGCATAATTGGCGTAGATATTGAACCATCCGTATCCGATCTGTCCGCTCACTCCGTAGCGAATCTTGGAGAGGTTGAAGTCGTCTTTGGCTTTGATCTTCTTCTCCGTGTCGGTTTTGACCTTCGTATGCGAGGCGATAAGCACTCCGCCATAGGCTCCGGCACTGAGGTGGAAAGAGCGCTTCAGTTTTTGGGGATTGCTTTCAAAGTTGAGCAATACGGGCAATTTCAGGTATGTGTCGGACAGTTTGCTCTTTTTGGCCGGATCTTCCGTGGGTACCGGAGTTACATATCCCGCGTTGGGGGTCAGTGTGATGTCTCTTGAAAAACGGTAATTGTTGAAATCCAATGTCAGTCCGTACATCAGGTTGAGATGATGGCGAATCAGATTCAGACGCTGTCTGAAGAGGTGCAATTGCACGTTGATTGATTTTCCGTAATCCAGCTCCAGGTCTCCCAGTGCCGTAGACGGGGCGATGAGCCCGTTTTCATTCAGGTAGCCATTGATGCCCATGTCAAGCATCATATAGCGTGTCTTCACATTATCCATGCTGCTGCATTCTTCATCGTCCTCATCTTTGTAGGCTTTTTCCTCTTGCTCCTTTTCAATCTCAATTTCTCCGTTTTCCCCGATGCGCACATTGTCTTTATCCGTAAGAATTTCATAAACAACGGAATTGCTGTTAATACTCACTTTTACTTTCCCGCTGTCATCTTCAATCACTACGACTT
Source organism: Chitinophagales bacterium (assembly GCA_015487695.1). Lineage (GTDB taxonomy): Bacteria > Bacteroidota > Bacteroidia > Chitinophagales > S012-47 > S012-47. The sequence goes on along the minus strand of WFPF01000080.1, from coordinate 10,781 downwards.
TCATGTCACCTATATGTATGACTGTGCTGTCTTCATTTTCTTCTTGTATGAAATTTGTCTTGTTGTCCGATGCACTGGTGCTGCTGTCTGCCGGTGTCTGGGCTTTGATTCCCAGGCTTGTTCCGATGAGCATCAGGAGTGTAATAGCATATGTTTTCATTTTTCTCGCGTTTATCTGTTTAAGAATTTATCAATGATCTTTTTGCCGGCCGGTGGCACCTTGAGGTAAATCACCGGGCCGCTTTCCTTGTTTTGTATTTCGGCCTGGGGAAGGTTTTCTTCCAGCGATTCAGGTATAAATGCCCGTGCCATCTCCGAGCGAAGCAGCGACTGCATTAAATTGGGCGAGCTTGTTTCCCTGTTTTGCACGGGCAGCACATCTTTCATGGCCACGGGCTTTGAGCCGTACCAGCCGGGGATATCGCTGTAATGATAGTATCCGGGGTTTTGTGCAATGCTTGCGCTCATATCCTTTTGCAGGCGCTCTGCCGTGAACGGTGCTTCGCGTTCCTTTTCTTTTTTACTTTCTTTCGTTTCCTGAACTTGCTCCCGGCTTGCCAGGCGTTCGGTCTCGCGAGTCACTGTGTTTTCCTTTTTCTTATTCTTTCCTTCTTTGCGCTTTATGCCTTGTTCATTTGCAACGTGCGGAGTGTTCGGGAGATGGATTTCAGGTGAAGTGAGGGAAGCACGGATTTCTACGCTTTCTTTATTGTTCCTGAATTGGGGCCAGAGCAATACGATGGCAGCCAGGACGGCAGCGGCTGCCATCAGGCGGGGAAATACGAATGAAAAATGGAGAATACGGCCACCGGCAGATGGTTTGAGCAGGGCTTCTTTTTTCGAGAAAACGATGTCCTCATCGACCGGCAGATAGACCGGCTCAAAATCGCTCAATAGCTCGCGGTATTCCGGATTTTCTTCCAGAAAGGCTTCCAGAAGCGCGAGTTCCTGTTCATTGAGCTGCCCTTCACTGTAGTCGAGCAGCCAGGCTTCGATGTTATTTTTATTGATTCTATTCATAACACATTCTCCGGATTTACCAATATTTTTTGCAGGGCCCTGCGTGCCCTGAAGATGTAGACTTTCACCTGTGATTCACTCAGCCCGGTTATTTCACCGATCTCCTGATAAGAGTATCCCTCATAATCTCGGAGGAGGATGGCTTCCCGCTGTTTTTCGGGGAGTTGCTTCAGTGCATAATCCAATGCTTCACCGGCTCCGGTGTATTCGTTCTTCACCATGCGATCGGCCTTGCTCTCATCATCCGTAATGCCGGCTCGTTTTCTTTTTCTTATTTGATCGATCATGTTATTGCGGGCAACCATAAACAAGTAGGACTTTGCTTTTTCAAAATTTACTTCCTCGTGTTTCTTCCAAAGGATTTCAAAACTGTTCTGAACAATGTCTTCTGCATCGGCCTCATGACGTATGTTTTTCAGTACGAAGCGGTACACATTATCAGCATATTGACGCACACATCTGTTGTACTCCTCCCTGGTCATATTTCCGATTGTTCGCGGGTAAGACGTTGGGCCTTCCTTCTTTGTTACAGGAAGCCGCCTAAAAAATCAATTTCCTTAAAGTTAATTGCTTTAGACCTAAGATTAGGGGAGGACAGGATGAGACAGCTCGTAATATCCTCCGGGTGCTAATCTTAAAATTTCTATTTTTGCCGGGTCATGATGGCTTATTTCCTATCCGTATTTGCATCGCTCTTTTCCGTGGTGGATCCGCTCGGTGCCATGCCGGTGTTTCTTTCGCTCACCCAGGGCTATGAGCGGAAGGAGATTATCAATATTGCATTCAGAACATCCCTGTATTTCGTTATCATACTGCTGATCTTCTTCTTTACGGGGACTTATATACTGGGATTCTTCCATATCTCCATTGATTCCATGCGCATTGCAGGCGGAATTATCATCTTTATCTCGGGATATTCGCTTTTGAGGGGTGAGTTTGCAAAAAGCCGGACCATTGATAAAAAGGTAAGGCAGGAAGCCCGCGAGAAGGAAGATATCTCTTTGACTCCGTTGGCCATACCCCTTCTGGCAGGCCCGGGGTCCATCTCGCTGCTCATAGGATTGTATTACGCTGCCAATGAGGTGTATCAGTTTATCATCATTCCTTCGACCATTGTGCTGCTGGGCCTTGTCACTTTCTTTATTCTGGTGGTTTCTCCCCGTCTTTTCAAATTGATCGGGGTGGCAGGTCTCAATTCCATCTCACGGATAATTGGCTTTTTGGTCATGTGCATAGGTATTCAGTATGTCATTACAGGTGTTGGCGGAGTTCTGAGTGCCTGGGGCATCATTGCCGAAGTCGTCTAAATTATTGCACATTCGGACAGGGCATCGTATAATTTACTCGGTATAGTTCGTTATCCCTCTTACTTTTGACATGCGTGATTATTAAAACTCCCATTTTCTGCACCATGTATATTTTTAAAATCAAAGGCAAGGTGAAAATTCCGGATTATGTTCAGATTCGGGATGACAATTTTACATTACTGGCTTACTTCCGCTCCGACCGCCCCGAACGGGCGCTGGCCAAATGCGGCCTCGCTGATAAAGAAGAGGAAATCCGTAAAGTCATAGAGGAATTGCCCTATGGACAAATCAAAAAGTTGAAACTCTGATGGATCCCAAGACGGCTGTTATCGAACTGGAAAATGTCAATATCTACCAGGATCAAAGTCTGATTCTCACCGATGTCAATCTTCGCCTGGGAAAGGGAGCGTTTGCTTACCTGATCGGGAAAACGGGCAGCGGCAAGAGCTCATTGCTGAAAACCCTTTACGGAGACCTTCCCCTGAGAAGTGGCACGGGCCGTGTAGCCGGGTTTGACCTTTCAAAGATGACCTGGAAGAAAATCCCTGCCCTGCGCAGAAAACTGGGGATCGTTTTTCAGGATTTCAACCTGCTGACTGACCGCACAGTGCATGATAATCTTCTTTTCGTATTACGGGCCACGGGATGGAAAGACAAGGGTGCCATGCAGGTACGCATCGACTATACCCTCGATATGGTTGGACTGAAAACAAAGGGCTTCAAGCGGCCTTACGAGCTCTCGGGGGGCGAGCAGCAGCGAATTATCATAGCCAGAGCCCTGCTCAACGAGCCCGAACTCATCCTCGCGGATGAACCGACCGGCAACCTCGACCCCGAAACATCAGACGACATTATCCGCCTCATGCGGAAAATCAATGAGGAAACCGGCACAACGGTACTCATGGCCACGCATGATTATTACACCTTGGAAAAATTTCCTGCCCGGATTATCAATTGCCAGAACGGAAAGATCATCGAGAATCAGAGCATTTCCATCTGAGCGACTCCGTCAGAGTTGCTTCAGCGCTTCGGTGAGTTCCAGTAGTTCTTCCTGATTGTATTGGTTCTCGGGGTGCTCCAGCAGTTGGAGGTAGTAGTCCAGGTTTTCTACCGGATCGGCACTGTCTTCGAGAAACTGAATATCGAAGGTACCCGCCTGCTCTATGTATTCATATACCAGACGGAGCGCCCTGACCACGAGGGGGTACTTGTCAAGCGCTTTGACCTCTTCCCGTATCTCTTTCAGCTCGGTAGCCAGCGCTTCCGGTGAAACACCATCGCGGGCAATACTTTTCCGTAATTTCTCAATTCTCTTTATTACTTTGCTTTCTACCATTTTATACCTCTTATTTTCGACAAAAGTACAACGCACATATTTTTCAGCTGATAAATTCCGGAAAATCTTTCCACGCAGCGTCTTCTTTTATTCTGAAAAAGAAGCTTGTCGTAAAATGGGATCATTTCGGGAGCTGGATTTTTTTAATTTTGCAGAAAGCAGCAAAAACTATGAAGACGATTAAAAACCCGACCTTTCAACGCATTGCCGTGCTCAGCAGCATGATCCTTGCCGTGGCTTTGACCCGCCTCCTGATGATCCCTATCCCCAATTTTGCTCCGATAGGGGCCATGGCCCTCTTCGGTGCCGCCTATTTCAGGCGGCAGTGGCTCGGGCTTCTCATTCCCCTTGCCGCACTTCTTCTTACCGATTTCCTTTTGGAGCTGATGACCGGCTATGGCTTTTACAGCGGAATGTATTTCGTGTACGGAAGCTTTGTGCTCATTTGGGCCATCGGGCTGAAACTGCGCCATTCGCTTGGTGTAAAATCGCTGGCACTTGCCGCTTTGTCTTCGTCCGTTCTTTTCTTTTTAATTACCAATTTCGGGGCATGGCTGGGCAGTCCCTATTATCCGCAGGATTTCTCGGGCCTGATGGCTGCTTACGCAGCCGGACTGGCATTTTTTCAGGGCAATGCCATTGGCAGCCCCTTGCTCAATACCCTGGCCGGCAATCTCTTCTTCTCGGCTGTGCTCTTCGGATCTTTTGAGTGGGTCAGCCGCTCATTCCCGAGACTTCGCGAAGCCGCATAACAATACATTGTAGAGATCCGGATTCTTTAGTCCGTAAGGAAAGCAATTTGATCAGCAGCAAGGACCTGCCCGATAGATCAGAGATTGAAACTCTCATAAATGGTTCCGCCACCGATCACGTCATCGCCTTCGTAGAATACGGCTGACTGGCCGGGCGCGATGGCCTTGACATAGGCATCAAACTCGACACGCATCATGTCGTCATTTTCCATAAAGAGCTTGCTCAGGGTACCTGGGTTGTTGTAGCGAATCTTGGTGACGGCCTCCAGACCGTCTTCTATTCTTTCATATTTCATCATATTGAGCTTTCCGGCCCGCAGGCCGTTTCGGTTGAGGTCTTCAAGCTCTCCCAGTACCACCGTATTGCGCTCGGGATGTATTTCGGTGACATACATGGGTTTGCCGAAAGCATCGCCCAGTCCTCTTCTTTGTCCGATGGTGAAGAAAGGATATCCTTCATGCCGGCCGATGACTTCTCCCTTTTCATTGACAAAAACACCATCGCGGAGTTTCTCTTCCAGGCCGTCTACCCGCCTTTTCAGGAAAGCATGGTAGTCGTTGTCGGGGATAAAGCAGATTTCATAGCTTTCGCCCTTTTTTGCAAGGTCGGTATAGCCCCAGTCCATGGCAAGTTGACGCACTTCGGGCTTGCGCATATCGCCCAGCGGAAAACGGGTGCGGGCGAGGCATTCCTGACTCAGGCCCCAGAGTACATAGGACTGGTCTTTGTTTTCGTCCTTGGCTTTGGATACATAGTATCTTCCGTTTTTATGCTGCAGTTTGGCGTAGTGTCCCGTTGCAATGAACTCGCAATCCATGGCATCGGCTCTTTTCAGCAGGGATTCCCACTTGATATGTGTATTGCAGAGGATACAGGGGTTGGGTGTCCGGCCGGCCAGGTATTCATCTACGAAGTTGTCAATGACATAGTCACCAAACTCATCCCTGATGTCTACGATGTAGTGGGCGAATCCGGCATCTACCGCCACCTGGCGGGCATCGTTGATGGAGTCCAGGCTGCAGCATCCGGTTTCCTTTTTCGAACCCCCTGAACTTGCATAGTCCCAGGTCTTCATCGTGATGCCGATCACCTCATATCCTTCATCGTGCAGCAGCCGGGCGGTCACCGTGCTGTCGATTCCCCCGCTCATGGCTACGAGTACTTTTCCGTGCTTGCTCATCTTTTTGTGGCCAATTTTCACAAAAGTACAAATTCCGCCTGCGGAAGGTTCACTAAAAAGAAAAGAGGCCGCTCCGGATTAGCGGAGCGACCTCTTCATCTGCGGTGAGGGGACTGCTTATTTATTTGGCCGGAGGTGCTGCCTGAGTGGGATGCTGAGGCGGAAAATTTGCCTTATTCATCTGATCGAACTTCGCTTTCCTCCGGGCCATCAGTTTTCTCTTCCTGGCCATGGCTACTTTGCGCTTGGCACGGGCAATTTTCACTTCGCGCATTTGCTCCGGTGTCAAAACATCCTCATAGGCCTTCCATCTTTTTTCTTCTGCGCTCTTTAGTTCATTTCGGAAAGCGTCCCTTTGGGCTTTGAAGGCTTCTGTTTTGGCTTTCTTTTCTTCGGCTGTTTTCAGATTGATTTCGTAGATCCGGTCAAATTGTTCTTCGCTGATCAGTTGATCTTCTTTCATCTTATTGGTGATCAGCAGGGCTTTCTCTTCGGGACTTAGACCCGGTTTCTGTGCAAACATGGTAGTGGAGAGAAGCAGGAGGGCGGCAAGAAACATTAAATTTTTCATAGTTTTTCTTTTTTTATGTCAGTAAATTCGAGTGCTTTGATATTACAATATGCCAAACGTTTATTCCATTAACCTTTTTTCACTTTAGCCGATGCAGCTCTTTTTTCTAAGTACTTTCTTTTTGCTCTCGGCACTTGCACTGCCTGCACAGTACATAAACTGGGCCAAAGGTGTCGAATCCTTCTCATCCGAATACGGCAAGCTTCAGTACAGCGCCTCGCAGGTGCTCGGGGCTCCGGATGTCTGGCCCGCTGTGGAATCGAGTCCGGTGGCATGGTCGCCCCGATGGCCCGACAAAGGCGGGGAGTATATTGAGGTGAGCTTCGGCAGAGAGATCATGGCAGCGCAGATACTTATAGTTCAAAGTTTCCATCCCGGTGCGGTGGAGGCGGTTCGCCTGGAAGACGAAGCGGGAAATACACTATTGATCGCCAATGATGAAATGCATCGTATGAGCGATCCGAAGGCTCCGCTGCTTCGCCTGCGGGTTGCTCCGGCATTTAAAGCGGGCAAACTTCGCGTCTATCTCAATACCTCGAAGGTGCAGGGTTACAACCACATTGATGCTCTGGGACTTTCGGAGCGCGGGGAAGATGTCTATCCGGAACTGAGGGAAGGCAGTTGGGCGGAAGGAAAAGAAATCAGACGCCTGGGCCCGGCTGTAAATTCAAAATACAGCGAAGTGCACCCCCTGCCCGGACCGGGCGACAGCCTGCTGTTCTTTACCAGAAAAAAACACCCGGATAATTATGGAAAGGCAAATCTGGACGACATCTGGATCAGCCGCAAAAGGAACGGGGAATGGCAGGCGGCTGTCAATGCCGGGGCTCCGGCCAACTCTCCGGGATACAACCACCTCAATGCCTTTTCGGCAAAAAGCCAAAGGGCCTGGTGTGCGGGCAACATGAACGGCAGCAGCGGGAGCGACCAACTCTATACACTCACGTGGCTTGGCAACGGATTTTCACTGCCCGGGGTGGTCAGGCTGCGAAATTTCTACAATGTATCCCCCAACACATCCTTCCATGTTTCGGCTGACGAGAAGACCATGATCCTCTCCCTGGAGCGAAAGGACAGCCGCAAGAGCAAAGACCTTTATGTCTCCTTTGCCGGCCCGGACGGTGTCTGGTCGGAACCTGAAAATATTTCTTCTCCCGTCAATACCGTAGCCGATGAGGTTACGCCTTTCATCGATTCGAAGGGCGAATACCTCTACTTTGCATCACGAGGACACAGCGGATATGGCGATTTCGACCTCTATCGCAGCAAGCGCCTCGATGATAGCTGGCTTCGCTGGTCGGAGCCGGTCAACCTCGGCCCTGAAATCAATTCGGCCGCCTGGGAGACCTATTTCAGCCTGAGCGATGACGGGAAAACGGCCTACTTCGTTCGATATGTGAAAGGCTTCGAAAGTGAGATATTTGAAATTACTTCTCCGGCAGCGGAAAGCGATACGGGCGGAGCAAATCTCCGTATACGGATTGTTGAAGGGGAAAGCGGCCGGCCGCTGGAAGCCATGATAGTGGTATATGTAAATGGAACAACAGTAGGCACCATTGGCAACACCTTTGCTCTTTATATGAAACTGTCAGAGTTGGAAATACCCCTTAGAATACAGGCTTCGGCTGAGGGATATTTTACGGCCAACACTTTCTGGAGCGAAGAGATGGGAAATGACATTACGCTGGCACTCTATCCTCTTCGCAAGGGGGTTGTCGTGCCGATTGAGCATATTTTCTTCGAAGCCAACAGCTCCATATTGAAAGAAACCTCTTTCCCGGCACTTGATGAGCTGGCGACTTTTCTCCTGAAGCACGAAGGACTCGTGGTAGAAATTGCCGGCCACACCAACAACCGATGCTCAAGCAGTTATTGCCTGAAATTGTCCGAGGAACGGGCCCATGCCGTGGTGCAATACCTGATATCGCGGGGTGTGGCGCCTGCTCAATTGCAGCATCGCGGCTATGGCAAGGAACAGCCCATCGACAGCAACGAGACGGAAGCAGGAAGAAAACGCAACCAGCGGGTAGAAGTGCGCATATTGGAAACCGGAGCGGGAAAAGACTGAGCTAGTGTATTACTGTTTTATCCACTTTCCGAAGTGCTGCCTTTCTTTCTCATCGCTGATGCGATAGATGTAGATGCCGGCAGGCAACCCGGCCGTATTGATCTGCAGATGCTGCCGGAAGAGCTGCCATTCGATGAGGCGCCCCTGCATGTCGTACAGGGCAAAGCGGCCGGAGGACGCATTGGGCAGCGAGACCTGCAGATAATCCGAGCCGGGATTGGGATAGAGAAGAAAATCATTCTCCGCTAGCATTTCCGGGGGGAGGCCGGTGGCAATGTTTCCAAGGCTGTCCAGTCTGACAATGTAGATATCCCGTTGCCTAAGTTGAGTCTGCTTTCTAAAATTAAAAGACGTCCCTACGAGAAGAATAGAGTTTTCATTGTTCAGGGGAATTGTCTTGGTAAGAACGATATAGTTGTTTTTAAGGCCAATATATCTGGTAAATCTTTTATTGAATTGTTTGTCAAAAGATGCTACAATATAATGGTTCTCAAAATATGTAAAAGGATAACTGAAAGCGTCAAATCCGCTGGTGCCGCCAATGTAATAATTATCATGGCTGCCGGTCACTGCTCTAAATGCCGGAACCTCATCCTTGTAATACTTTCCAAATTGAAGAGAATCTATGAATTTTAAAGTATCGGAGTTTTGATTGAAGGAAGCGACTAATAATTGATCGTCAATTGGATTGGGGTAATATTGAGATGATCTTCCGGATAAGATAATATTTGTATCACTTACAGAAAGAATCTTTGTATTAAACTGTATTGAAAGGGGTGTGTAATTGCAGTTTTCAATGATTAAGTCTTTGGAAAGAGTACAGACTTTAACACGTGATGCGGGATCTTCGGTTGTAATCTCCACAAGTGTCATTACAAAGGAAGAGTCTTCTTTGCAATAAATATCGAAAGCAAAATTGTAACCCTTGAGGGCAATTTCAGAAAAAGATAATTGATTGTTTCTTGAATTAATCGAAAGAATAAAAGCATTATTATCTGCCGGGTTCTTCTGTGGGGCCCCGTCTCCTACAATATAGGCATGATCATTATGTACTTTATAACCCCTAATCGATGGATAGAACATCGAAGTGTTTATAGAATCAACCAGTGTGTATGAAAAATCACCGTGGATCTCTAATAAGAGGAAATGAGTAGTTGATGAAGGATTGTCTGCGGATGCCAGAATGTAGAGCTGATTCTCAAATTTAATAATTAAGCGGAGTTTGGCATCCAATTTGGAATAAAGAAAGGAAAAATCCTTGATATTTAAGTTACTATCCACAGTGAATAATAAGGGGTAAGCAAGTTGATTGCTTGAATCACTTGTTCCGATAACAAGCACTTCACCGTTTGACAATAGTTCTGCATCTGCAATATCATCATCCAGATTGCTTCCGTATATTAAAGAGGAAATGGAATCCTGAGCCGTTAAACTTAAGACGAAGGAAAGGGATAGAAGGATTAAAATGTATCTCATTATTGGCATTTGATTTTTCCATAAGTTATTGATAAGGTATGGATCTTCGGGAAAAGTTCTCCACGTAATAATCGAGGTTTTAAATCATAATAAAAGGGTACTAAACTCGTATTTGGTCTGATGGATGACATATAGGAGATATGAATGGCTCCATTTGTATGATATTCCATTTCCACGGGAGAGAGGCATATGCAATCTGCCGGATTGCTTGTGGCACAACCGCGTAAGTAATCTCTGGTAGCAAAAAGCAAATGATCCATATAGCCGTCAAAGGCTCCGGTGGGATCAGGGCTGGATGGAAATCCATAAGGGTATAGATCGGGGATAACCTCAATGTTAGAATAATACGCGATACTGTTTATACAGGGTGTGATATTGCATTGTGCCGATTTCATATAGTTCAATCGTTTTTCCATTTCTAGCGAAGCACTTGATGTAGTGGCCGGGTTTGTTTTACAACCGCCTCCGTTTCCATAAAGATCAAAATTCCAATAATCATTTGAGGTATAGGGCTTAGGTGCCTGGCAATCGGCACCGAGGTAATTCGGATCCAAATCACCAATTCCTGAATTCCCCCAAAAACTCAGGGTATTGCCGTTGAGTTCCCATCCGCTGATGTCAACAAAGACGAGATCGGGGTCGTTGAGCAGCGTGGTATCCACACGCGAAGGATAATTTCGTGTGCGTACGAGTACACTGTCTTTGATGCGCTGCTGTTCAGCAGCCGAAAGGCCGGATACTCCGTTTACCGTTATCGGAGTTACGCTAAAGCTATATGCTACACTGTCAATTATCATATCCGTATATACATGTGATGCATTGCCCTCATCGTGATTGACCACCTCTTCGATAAAAACCATGGCCGTATCCAGCGGAGCATCGGCATAGCTGAAGGTTTTATAGGAGGGAGCGGGTGTGCTTTTATTTTCCAATTCTTTTAAATTGTTTTTATTGCATGAGATAAGGATGAAGGTAAAAAGAAAAGATGTAAGAATAACGGTTAGGGTTGCATTTTTCATGGTGATGCGTTTTTTAAAATTAAAATGTAGTCATTCAATGAATTGAATGTG